>DHFQ01000157.1 GCA_002402325.1 Candidatus Aminicenantes bacterium UBA4820 | reverse complement strand
CTCGCCTTCTTAGATGCGATGGGCTATGCAAGAAGATGCTCAAAAAATATAGATGTTCTTTTTCCTTCTGTACTCAAAAGGTACGTGGGACAAATCAATTCTTTTATTCAAGCAAGAGATCAGCTTAATCTTAAAATCAGTAATGCAAGTTTTGAAACTGGAGATGCAAGAAATCTTACTTTAGCAGACAATTCAATAGACGCTATTATTACCTCCCCACCTTATTCTTTTGCAATTGATTATGCTGAGAATGACCGCCCTCAATTAGAGTATTTAGGATACAATATATCTGAACTCAAAGATGAAATGATAGGTCTAAAGGGTAAGACCAGGAAAGAAAAACTTGCTAATTACTTTGATGATATGAACAAGGTTTTGTCCGAAATGTCCCGGGTTCTGAAAATCGGCAAATATGCGGTTATCATTATTGGTTCAAATGATGTACAAACAGGTGGGATAAGGCTGGAGACCAAAGTTGAAGAGATGGCATTAAAGCACGGCTTTACCCTTGACCAGAAAATTGTAAAACCAATAAAAGGAATCCAGAATACGATGAAGGACGAGTATATATTGTTTTTAAGGAGGCTGTAATATGCCAAGAAAAGCTTCTAAAATTGATCAAATGTCTGATGAAGAAAAAAGCAAACTGATTCAACGGCTTTGGAAACTTCAGAGCGGTGTTTGCTTTCTTTGTGAAGAGGGGATAAAACTGGAGGCTGATCAGGTAGAGGTTGATCATATTATACCTCAGGCAGATGGTGGCCCAGACGAGGAGGCGAATTGGGCTCTTATGCACGAGGAGTGCAATAATAAAAAAAGGGCACAAAACCTTCAACTTGCGAGGGCAAAAATGAAGTTTGATAAAATAAAAGAGAAATATGGTGGAGCTGTAACAACGACGCAAATTTTGACAGAATTTGGAGGAAGCAAAAAGGATGTCTTCGCAAAAATTGAAAACAACGATGTTCTAATTAGATTTGACAATAGAGACTATATTTACCCAGTTCTTATTGACCCAAGTAATGAGTATTATAAGTGCTTTTTTGCTCTGTTACCTATAGAGATACTTTACCATGACTCCGAGTTAAACCCGCGAAAAATAATAGATATAGATAAACTTATAGATGAATTCTTCAGAAAAAATCCGCAACTTCATGTTGCCTTATGCCGTACGCACTTTAAAAAGGAGGGAGAACCGAGTAGGATTTTACTTTTTGATGGACAACATAAAACCGCTGCTCAAGTTGTTTTGGGGAGAAAACAGATATTTTGTAGAGTATTCATAAATCCCGATAAGGATCATTTAAAAGATGTAAACCGCAGAGCGCATAAAGAACTTAGACAAATAGAATTTTTCAGATCCGTTTTAGATACTCTAGGACAAGACATTTTTAGCATTAAATTTAAGGAATATCTTGAAAAACCACAAACCAAACCAAAATCAGAAAAAGGATTTATAGAAAGTATTGAATCAGAAAAACAGGGCGAAATGGGAAAGAATTTGTCCCATTATCTTAAAGCAAGAATAAGGGATTTTAAAGAGCCTCAAAATAAATTCTTTAATTTTGTAGAGATGGAAAAAGCCAGATCAAGAGTTTTGCCTATTTCCTATGATTCTGTAGAAAAAACCTTTTTCAGATGGTTTATAGATTCTACACCTTGCGAGATCGACATTTACGATTGCGAAAACAAAGGGCAACAATATGTGAGGGAAATTGAAGCAAAGAATCTTGTCAAATTGATGAATCTATTCGCTGAGAAAACATTAGAAAATAAATTTGATAAGAGTATTGGCGCCTATAAGATTGAAGAGCAGATTAGAAAAGGTAAAAGCATTTCTGATGACCATATAAGAGCCTTTAGAATATATCGACCCGCAGCCTTTGTAGTTTGGTGCGAACTACTAAAGGAAGCAATAGCCATGCATTTAATACAGAATAGAAAAATTACAAGTGACATGAAAAACGAGAGAAAGAAAGGAAAAGGAACGAGAATATTTTGGGCTGAATTAGACGAAAATAATTGGGAAGCAATAAGCAAAATGATCAGAAAGATGATACAGCACAAGATTTGGATCGATAGAGGGGAGAAAGTTTCTAATGCATTCGGGCAAACAAGACCAGAGTTTTTCAAAAAGTTTTTAGAAAAGGGCGAAATCGAACAGGAAAAACTTATTGACCAACCGATAGATATTCAATTTCTCCTTTCAGCAGTAGGTGAATAAAATGAAAATCCAGTATCCATCTTTAGACCAAAAATTTGATACAGTAGTGTCGAAGAACACCTTCTATTTCTATAACGAAGAGTTTGAAGAATACCATGAAGGACATATTTCTTCAATTGCCCAGAATATTTTTCTTCTAAAAAACAGGATAGAAAGAGATGGGCTAAAAGAGTCTGTCTTGCTTGAACACATCACAAATGTTGAAGATGGTTTAGATGCTATTTTAACTGTAACCGGTTTCTCAAAAGAAAGTCTGCAAAGACTGGTTACATTCATCAGAGCCACGGATGATAAAACTTTATCCAGCCTTGTTAATAAAGATTCTTGGCCAAGCGATGATTTTAAAACAGAATGGGGTCTGGATAAGATAAAATCTATTGTTAAAACGAACAAAAAGTTCGCCGAGGGGATTGTAAATCTATTCTTCAGGGGACCTACAGTTCCTGTGATAAAAAAGGTTCTTCCACTTTTTGAGTTTAAGAAGCTTGATATAAATAAGTTTAGTTTTTCTATAGAGTCGTTGGTAGATACTATAATAAGATACAAGACAAAGGGCTCGTATAAAGCTGCGAGGGAAGGGAATCCAGAAGTTGTAATTGAGCAGATTTTAACAACCCATAAACTGACCTTTGAGAAAGGGAAGTTCAGAATTTCAGCGGCAGGAAACATTCCAAGGACAATGGATTTTATAGTTCCAAACAAGACCTCGCCAAAGATAATAATTGAATGTTCGTATGCTGTTACTACAGCCTCAGGAATGGGAGACAAAGCAAAGACAGAAAAGACCGTTGCTGATTATTTGAAGAAAAACTATCCAAATGTAATTTTTGTTGGATTCGTAGATGGAATTGGCTGGTATGTCCGAAGAGGCGACCTGAAGCGAATGGTAGATGCTTATGATTTTGTCTTTACTTTTCACAATGATGAACTTGAGAAGTTTGAAAATCTACTAGGGACGACTTTCAATGGAAAATAAAGATTTCTTTGGATCGATAGGAAATAAGATTATTCAAGGAGACTGCTTAGAAGTGATGAGAAAAATACCAGATAATAGTGTTGATGTTACTTTTGCGGATCCTCCCTTCAATCTAAAAAAGAAATATAATAGTTATTTTGATAAACATGAGATCGATGAATATCTCTCTTGGTGTAAAAACTGGCTTACTGAGATGGTTCGTATCACCAAACCAACAGGTTCAATTTTTGTTCATAATATCCCAAAATGGTTAATCTATTTTGGCTCTTACCTAAATGAAATTGCTATCTTCCGCCATTGGATTGCCTGGGATGCGATGGGTTCTCCCCTTGGCAAGACGCTTTTGCCCAATCACTATGGGATTTTATACTATGTGAAGTCTAAGGATTTTAAGTTTTATGACATTAGAATGTTGCACAAACGTTGTAGGAGTTGCCATTATATTTTACAAGACTATGGTGGTAAAAAAAACCAGATGCATCAATTTGGGCCTCTAGTTTCCGATGTTTGGACGGATATTCACAGAATTAGACACAAAAAAAGGAGGGACGAACATCCCTGTCAATTGCCTCTCCATCTACTTGAAAGATTATTGCTTTTGAGCAGTGATGAAGGGGATATAGTTCTCGATCCGTTCGTGGGGACTGGAACAACTGCTATCGCAGCGAAAAAATTGGGAAGAAAATTCATAGGGATTGATATTGATCCAAAGTATGTTGAAATTACGAATAAAAAGTTAGAAGATGTTAGACCGACAGTAATTAATGGATGTTATATAAGTAATTTTCTTGATAATGTAATAACTATCAGAGATAAAGATTGGGATAAGATCAAAGATGCCTTCGTCGTCCCCAAGGATCCATTAGAATTAGAAAAAAGAAAAATCTACTTGTTACACAAGAAAGGAAGAGCTATAAAATACGAGGCAGTTAAGGGAAAGCAGAGCGATTTATTTTCTATGTGTGGTGAAGAAAAATGACCGCCACTTCATATAACAAAGCGTATCTGGCTACGGTGCTTCGCACCTCCGCCCAAATTCCTCGCTCCGCTCGGAACTTCAGATACGCTCGAAACGTTATCGGAAATTTAGATTGAAAGGAGGAATTGAAATGGAACACCAGTTACACAAAATCATTGGGGATTGTATCAAAGGGACTGAGTTCCCTGACTGTAAAATAATAACAGACCCAGCCTGTGGTGGACAACATAATGTGCCTTTATTTCGTTCAAAGGATAAATCAAATGAAACAGAATATTGTAATGTTGACTTGCTGGTGATTAAGGATAATAAAATCCGAGTGATCATTGAAATTGAAGAAACAGATGTTAAACCAACCCAAATATGCGGTAAATTCTTGACTTCGGCTTTATCTTCTTACTACATTCATGACTCTGAGAATACACCTATCGGAATGAGTGATTCGGTCTTATTTATTCAAATATTAAATACTTCTCAACTGAAAGAGAAAACTTCTAAGATAAAACAGTGGAAGAATCTGAAAAAATCGATAAAGAACTTATTGCCATTTAAAAAAATCAAAAAATATAAACTTCTTTATGGGAATGTTTCGAACTTCAAAAATGGAAAGGGTAATAAATGCGCGAAACTTATTACTTACATAAAAAAGGCATTAAAGTGAACTCAACTTCCGATAACAGAGCGTATCTGGTTACGTGCCTTCGGCACTCCGCTCGGAACTTTAGATACGCTCGAAACGTTAGCCGACATGATTATGGAGGAATAAAATAGAATTAGATAAATACGATTTTGTAGAGATTGGAGAATGGAAGTTAAAAGAAGGATTAAAGAGTGGAATAACCTTCAAACTTAATAACTTTGAGGGGGAAAGAGTAATTTATGCTTTTGTAGTAGAAGATAAGGTGAAATATATTGGAGTTTGTCAGAATAGTACCACCACCCTAAAAGATAGAATGGGCAGATACAAAAGCTTGCAGGGAGCAGGAACAAACGAACGTATTGCGGGAAAAATTAAAGATTGTCTAAAGGATGGTAAGACTGTTAAGATATCTGCATTAAAGCCCAAATCAACATTACTGTATAAAGGTTTAAATATTGACCTTATAAAAGGGCTAGAAAATACTTTAATTGAAAAACTAAAGCCTGAGTGGAACATACAGAAATGAAAGATAATGATAATGCACGTCGCCTTACAGCGGATAAAAGGCTTCGCTACGCTTCGCCCAAATTCCCTTTGGCAACTTCTTTTATCCGCAAACCGTTGGGCGAAAGGACAAACAAAAAGGATGATTAAAATGGAACCAAAAGATTATAAAGATAGAACTTATCTTTCAGCAAGTGAAGCTGCTAACTTCTTAGGTATTTCCGTTGAAATACTTCACAATCTTGTAAATAAGAAAGTTGTTAAAGTACGGATTGCAGCAAGTGGACAGATGCGTTTTGATTTGGAAGAATTAAAAAGATATGAAATGAATTTTAAGCCCCAGCCACAACAAAATAAAACAGATATTGAAAAAGTAAATGTTATTGAAATAAATGAAACAATCCAAAAAGTATTTGTTAAGAATTCTATGGAAATGGATGATTTATCAGATAATAGTATTCATTTAATGGTAACATCGCCACCATATTTTGATACAAAAATGTATTCAAGAGAACCAATTGAAAATGATCTTGGCAATATTCATAATATAGATAAATGGTTTGAAAAAATAGGTAAGGTATGGAAAGAAGTTTATAGGGTTTTACAGCCTGGACGAAAAGTGTTTATAAACATAATGAATCTTCCCATCCGAGTAGAAAATGGGAAGTTTAGAACATTAAATTTAGTTGGTAAAACAATAGATTTATGTGAACAAATAGGCTTTATTTTTAAAAGAGATATTATTTGGCATAAAACAAATGCTGTAAGAGCTCATTTCGGAACTTACCCATACCCAGGTGGTATTTTGATAAACAATATGCATGAGTTTATTTTGGAATTTGATAAGCCCGAAAAGAAAGGATTTAGCAAATATGGTCATTTAACCAAAGAACAAAAAGAACAATCAAAATTAGACAAGGAATTTTGGTTATCAATAAAGAAGAGCGATGTTTGGGTAATGAAACCTCAAGGCAGTGGTGACAGAAGAAACCATATTGCTCCTTTTCCTTATGAATTGCCTTATAGGTTAATAAAAACATTTAGTTATATAGGTGAAACTGTGCTTGATCCTTTTGCTGGTTCTGGAATCGCTCTTATTGCTGCTGCAGATTTAAAACGGAATGGAGTAGGATATGAAATAAACCCAGAAATTGCCCTTAATGCAGTAAAAAGTTTAAAAAATTATCAAAATAAATTATGGTGAGGTGAAAATTATGAAATTAGATGGAAAAACAATATATGCTCAATCCAGCGATATAAAGTCTCGTACATATCTTGAATACCGCAAAGATATGAAGAAAAAAGCAATTGCTGAGTTAGAAGTGTTAGAATGGTTGGATAGTAGAGTAAAAGAATTGCGTCCAAGGAAACGAGTTAAAGTTTATAAATCGGGAGGAGATAAATTTTTATGGTTTTTAAGAAAAGGTGGGGTTTCAAGAGAGCCTGATTTTATTGCAGAAATAAATGAAGAAAAGATAGAGTTTGAGTTTCAATATGCTGAAAAAGTAGATTTGGATTTTTATGATTTCAAAGTATCCAAGGTTGCCAAAAAGAAAGGAGACAAACGAGAACCCATTAAAGATAAATTCTTTGTCTATATTCATAAACCTTTACTGAAGTATGCGATATTAAAACCTGAATGGATTCTGAAAAATGGTGAGTATGGAATGGTGCCAGCGTGGCGGAGTTATGCTTTCAGAGTGCCAAAAGCAAAGTTTGAAAAAATGCTTAAACCAGACCCCACTCTAAAAAATCTTTGTTACAGGATAGATGCAAAAAATCTTATTCTTAACTTTCAGCACGGCTTGATTGATCTAAATAAAGAAAAACTCTCATACCTTCTCCAAAGCGTAATTGACGAAAGCAAAATTGTAAAAATAATTCCTAAGGACTTAGATAGTTTTTTCAAAGTCTGTTTTATTTTGGATAACTTAGATAAAATTCCACAAAACGCTAATCTCTGGCTTGTTTATCTTTTGAGTTATATAAACAATAATCTCTCACTCAAAGATATATCAAAAATTGTTTACTGTATTGACTTTCTTTATTCCAAGATTGAACTGAAATTAAATGAACTTACCCAGTTGATTAGTAAGATCAAAGATTTGATAGGAATGATTAATGGATTCTATCAAAATGATGGCTCCTATAAATCATCATTAACCTCAAGTCCATTAGACGAAACTAGATACGCTTTGTTCTCCATAAATTTATTAGAGGATTTGATTCAAGATGCCATTTTCTATTATTCAATTACAGAGTTAAAACCCATAAAAAAGATTTATGAAAGTGTAGAAGATGTTGAGAAGACGTATAAATTACTCAAAGGCGATGTGGAAATGTTTAAAGAGAATATTTGTTTGTCCTATCACCTACCACAACATAAAAGTCACAGCCTTTTTTCAAAAGGGGTTGGATCCAGCCTATTCTATAGAATGGGCTGTGATTTCGTGCCTTACGGCACTCAATCAAATTCCTCGCTTTACCTGGACTTCGGATACACTTAGCCGTTATACGAAATAGCGGCTAAATTGGTGGAAAAATATATTAAAAAAGAATAATTGATCCTACATTGGATTAAGGAGTTTACATATGGAAAACGAAAAAACATTAATTACTGATTTTGATTCAGACTTAATTTGTGATTATTTTGGAAGGTTGGGACGGCAGGGGCCCGGTAGCCCTGAATCTACTCTTAGGGCATTAAGTTTTATTGACAATTTTTCAAATGAATTAAAAATTGCAGATTTTGCTTGTGGAACAGGTGGTCAAACAATGACTCTTGCACAAAACACAAAAGGAACAATTACCGGACTTGATATTTCCCCAGATTTTATTCGAAAATTTAATACAAACGCTGAAAAGCTCGATTTGCAGAATAGGGTAAAAGGCATTGTCGGTTCAATGGATAATTTACCGTTTCAAAATGAAGAATTTGATGTTATATGGTCTGAAGGGTCTATTGCCAATATAGGTTTTGAAAAAGGCTTGAATTATTGGAAAGACTTCCTAAAAAAAGACGGCTATATTGCTGTAACATATGAGTCATGGTTTACCGATGAACGCCCCACTGAAATTGAAAAGTTTTGGGTTGATGCTGTTCCTGAAATAGGTACAATAGGGCATAATATTTCAATAATGCAAAAAGCCGGTTATAGTCTTGTTGCCGCATTTACATTGCCTGAAAAATGCTGGACTGATACTTATTTTACTCCGCAGAAAGCAATACAAAAAGCATTTTTGGAAAAAAATGCTGGAAATAAAGCCGCAGAGGATTTTGTTAAATATATGAAGTATGAAGCTGAGTTGTATTCAAAATACAAACAGTATTATGGATATGTTTTTTATATTGGTAAAAAAATATAAAAAATAAAGTGCACCGCCACTTCGTATAACAGCGGATAAAAGGGAAATCGTAGATTTCCCAAAATTGCCTTTGGCAACTTCTTTTATCCGCGGGACGTTAGCCGACATTTAGCTTATTAAAGAGGATAGAGGAATAAAAATGAACCGTTGTTTGATAGAAATATTTGAGGATGAAAAACTTGTAGAGAAGGTAAAAAGACGTTTGCCTTATCTATTCCAACTTGCAGAATTAGAGAGTTCAAGGGCGGGTAAAACAGGAATGGAAGTAGGCTCGGTTCGTGAACGAGTGATAGTTGCTTTGCTCATTTGTAAATTCGGCGAGGCGAATGTAGAGACTGAAATTCCTATTACTGAGCCGGAAGTAGATGCAAAAGTATTTGGAGAACCGGTATCTATTAAAACAATTACAGGCAAAAGTTTTGGTGGTGTAAAACTAATATGGACGGTTGACTCACAGAAAGCAAAAGAATTTCGTGAACATTACTATCCTCACTGTGGTATTCTTCTTGTTCAAATAAACTGGAATGATGTTGGAGGATTTTATTATATCCCATTGGATGTACAAAAGAGGCTTTTTGATAGAATGGGGAAACAAGAATATATTAAACTTCCAAAACCCGGAACAAATCCCAGAGGCGTTGAAATTACTAAAGAAGCGTTATCGAGTATGGCTAAAGATAGTGGGTCAAAGAGTATCTCAATAAACTGGCAACGAACAAAGATTGAGTTTAATTCCTACAAAAGGTGGGTTGATTTATGGAGGGAGGAATAAAATGAGATTTAATCAAGGCAAAGCAGGTACAAAAACAAGTGCCTTTGGATCTCCCGGACGGATTAACCATGACTCCACCGCTTTTTATACAAGTAAACTATACGAGGGGCTACCTAAGGAGGAGATAATCGAGTATGCTGAAAATCCAGTTCCTTCTAACTTCTTAGATAAAATCTTTTGTAAAACTAGTGAAAAAATGGAGGAACTGCCAGATAATAGCGTCCATCTGATGGTCACTTCACCACCTTATAATGTAGGGAAGGAGTATGATGAAAACCTTACTTTAAATGAGTATAGGAAATTTCTGAAAAGGGTGTGGGGTGAAGTTAAAAGAGTTCTTGTCCCAGGAGGAAGAGTTTGTATAAATATTGCAAACCTTGGAAGGAAACCGTACATTCCTCTCCATACTTTTATTGTTGAGGATATGCTTGACTTAGGATTTTTAATGCGAGGTGAAATCATCTGGAATAAAGCTTCAAGCGGTAGTCCTTCAACTGCATGGGGGAGCTGGCTTTCCGCTAAAAACCCAATATTGAGAGACATCCATGAATATATTTTGGTCTTTTCTAAAGGAATGTTCAAAAGGGAAAATCTTGGAAGAAAAAGTACAATTTCTAAAGAGGAGTTTCTTGAATTTACCAAAAGCGTGTGGACCTTTGCGGCAGAGCCAGCAATAAAAGTGGGACATCCAGCACCTTTTCCGGTGGAGTTACCGTACCGATTGATTCAACTTTACACTTTTGAGGGTGAGGTTGTTCTTGACCCATTTATGGGTAGTGGACAAACATCTATTGCCTCTATAAAAAGCCGGCGACATTATGTTGGATATGACATAAACGAAAAGTATGTAAAATTAGCCGAAAAACGCGTCAGGAATTTTTGTTTAGATTTTAATGCTCCCAATTTGTTTGAATCTGAAGAGAAAAGAGGAAGGCAAAAATGGCGAGAGGGCGTATAACACGGGCTTTGCGGTTCACTTGGTTCACTGCGGTATAACAGCGGATAAAAGGGAAATCAGAGATTTCCCAAAATTCCCTTTGGCAACTTCTTTTATCCACTAAATGTTATCTGCCATTGCGGAAGGAGGAATAATCTATGCGTAATAAAAGGAAAATAATTTTAGTGGCTCTATCACTTTCAGTTATTGCGGTCTTATTAATTTGGGGTTGCTTGAATAGTATTGCTATACCGGATGACCAAATTGGTGATTATGTAAGTTCGATAGTTTGGGATGGATTAAAGCGAACTTATTTTATTCATATTCCATATTCATAATATAAGACTAAATCAATGCCGCTTTGTAATAATGAAGTCTATAACAGGGAAAAATTTTTTCCTTTTTGGGGTAATTAGTATGCTTATAATTCTTATAACTCTTGATTGTTTGAGAAAAGACCATTTTAACGAAGATTACACTCCCATGTTTTTTAAAAACACAGGCGAATGGGTCTCATTTGAAAACGCTTTTTCGCAGAGTCAGAATACACTCTCTTCGCATTTTACGATGTTCACATCAAATTATTTGATGGAACATAAGGTCTATTCCAATTTTTCACCAAAGAAACTTCCACCCCATTCATTTGACAAACATTTAAGAAACAAAGGGTTTGAAACTAAGGCGATCTGCGGGGTATCCTTCCTTGCAAATCTTTTGGGAAACCAGATTGGCGAAAAGGATAAAAAATTTGATTTTGAAGGCAATTCAATTTACAGAAAATGTTTGCGAAAGTTATCAAAGGAGAGGAGAAGTGCTGAAGACGTTTTTAAAGAGGGAATAAGGTTTTTATCAAAATCAAAAAGTAGGGATATTTTTTTATGGCTTCACCTTTTTGATGCCCATATGCCCTATTTTTCACCAAAGAAGTTTAAAAACTTTGAAATTGTAAAGAGTGAAAAAAGTGTAAAAGAGCAAATTGATGAAAAAGGGTGGTTTTCTCCTTATTTCAAGGAATATGAAAAGAAATTAGAGTTAACTTATTTCCCGAACTGTTATAAAAGCGCAGTAAGTTACATAGATTATGAGATGGACAATTTTTTTATGTTTTTAAAAAACAAAAACATTTTTGATGAAACTCTTATTTTTGTTACAGCAGATCACGGTGAATGCCTTCTTGGAGATCATTATATCTACTGCGCTCACAAAAAATTATTTGATGATACGATAAATGTTCCCTTTTTTGTAAAATTTCCTCAAAAAATATTTTCGGGAGAAAAGGTTTTTGAGATAGTTGAACACCTTGATATTGCCCCTACTGTTATTTCAAGGATAGGTTTAGAGGAGGAGAGGCTTAGAGGGGAAGATTTGTTTAAACTTCTTCACGGAAAGGGGAAAAAGAGAGAGTTTTCATTTTCTGAACATGTTGATAATTTTATGCAGAGCGTAAGAGATGATAAATACATTTACAGCGAAGTTGTAGAAAATGTGCCCAATAAATGGGGAATAAAAATGGAAGAGGGAAAACTTTTTACAAGGGATGGAACTGAAGTTAAAGATAAAAATATTGAAGACACTATGAAAGTTAAAATGGATGAACTCATAAAAGAAATTCAATCATCCTCAAAAAAAGAGGAAGATTCATTAGAAAGTGATAAAAAAATTGAAGAGCAACTCAAATCGCTTGGGTATTTGTGATGAATTCTGAAGAAAGCAAAAACGCTGCAAAAGAGGGAGGCTTTGCGTGGGTATTTAGCCTTTTTGGAGCAAGCGTAAGATATTTAAACAACATAATCCTTGCGAGGGTTTTAGGGACATACAATTTTGGATTTTACGCTCTTTCAAATACGATTGTTACTGTTACCTCAATCTTGACTTCATTTGGATTTCCAACCTCTCTGGTTCATTTTATTGCAAGAGAAAAAGAAAAGAAAAATGGTGCTACGCTTTTATGGTTTTGCAAAACGACTTTCAGAATAACAATTATTATAAGTGTTTTAACACTTTTATGTTTTCTTTTGTTCACTCCAATTCTATCTTCAAATATTTATAAAAAAGAGGGGCTCAAATTGCCTCTTTATGGGCTTGCTTTGAGTTTGCCCTTTCTATCACTTTACAATGTAAGAAGCAGCGTTCTTCAAGGATTAGGAAAGATACGGAAAAAGGTTTTTGTGGATAGAATTGCCCATCCACTTATATTTTCATTTCTTCTTCTTTTTTCTTTCCTTTGTGCAAAGAAAATGGAGTTTGTCCTTTTCTGCTATTTCGTTGGAGCGGTGATGGTTTTTCTTCTAACAGAACATTGGACTAAAAAAGAAATTGCCACTCTACCCATTTATGAAGAAAAAAGTGAAGGAAAGTTAAAAGAACTTCTTTCATTTTCTTTTCCAATTCTTTGTCTTAATTTTTTAAGTTTTTTCATTTTGCAATCTGATATTTTGATTTTAGGTTTTTTTAGAGACCCACGAGAGGTTGGTATTTATGCCATTGCTTCAAGGCTTGCATTAGGAGTAGGGATGCCCGCAGATTCACTTGGTGCCTCTGTTGCTCCTCTTTATTCAACCCTCACTGAAAGAAAAGATTTTGAAGGATTATCAAATTTATATAAAACTTCAACGAGATGGATATTCCTGATTGCATCTTTTGTTTCAATAATATTAATTTTTGGTTCAACTTTAATATTGTGGTTGTTTGGAAAAGATTTTAAAAATGGATTTCTTCCGCTTATAATTTTAACCTGCGGTCAGTTGTTCAGTGCTGCATTTGGAACGAATGGGACTTTGATAACTCAAACTGGTCATCCCAAAGTTAATTTGGTAAATTCAATTTTTATGCTCTTTCTTAACATAACTCTTTTACTTATTCTTGTTCCAAAATATGGAATAATAGGTGCTTCAACTTCATCCGCATTAAGTCTCATAGGACTAAATATCTTAAGGTCAATAGAAATTCAGTTTATCTTGAAAATTTCTCCGTGGAATAAAACTATTCTCAAACCCTTATTTTCTCTAATTATTTCATCGTGCGTCGGTTTTTATACATTTTTTCATTCTGAAATAATATCGCTAACCATCTCAACAATTATTTTTGTATTAGTTGTCTATCTTCTTGGAATTGAAAAAGAGGACAAGGAATTGATAAAGAAGGCATTTTCTAAATTCAGGATGGTGAAAAATGGGTAGAGTGATTGTTTTAGGACTTGATGGAGGATGTTCAGAACTTCTTGAAATATTGATTGATAAAGGGTCTATGCCAAATCTTAAAGAACTTGTTAAATCATCATCTTTTGGTTTTTTAAGGTCAACGAATCCGCCTGTAACCGCTCCTTCCTGGATTTCAATGGCAACGGGAGTAAATCCGGGCAAACACGGGTGTTACGATTTCAACAAGCCAACGACTTCTCTTCAAAAAGTAAAGCCAATTCAAAGTTGGGATATAAAGGTAAAAACTTTTTATGAATTGCTCAAAGAAAGCGGGAAAAAATGTATTCTTGTCAATTTACCAGGAACTTTCCCTCCTCTTACAGATTTTATAACTTTGACATCTTTATTAACTCAGGGAGAAAATAGTGTATTTCCTGAAAGACTAAAAGAGGAGAGTGAGGCTTTTAAAAATTACAGAATTTTTCCCGATACTTCCCTGTTAAGAAAAGGGGAGTTAAAAAAATATCTTCAAGATGTTTATGATGTAGAGTTAAAAAGGTATCAGTGTTTAAAGAAATTGTGGGAGAAGGAGTGGGATTGTTTATTCTATGTCTTTTCGGGCGGTGATTGGGTTTCACATGAATTTTATACTCAATTGATTGAAGATAAAGCACCAGTTGAGGCTCTAAAAGTCTTTCAACTATTTGATGAAATTTTGTATTTTGTTCTTAATAAAAAGCAGGAAGAGGATAATCTCATAATTATTAGCGATCACGGATTTAAGAAGGCAAAAGGAGTTTTGCATATAAATGAAATTTTGCATAAAAATAAACTTTTAAATCCCGACTTTCAAAATCCATCCCCACCTATGAGCCATAAGATGGAGGAGAATTTATTTTCAGTTAGCGAATTCAAAAAGGTAAATCCAAAAATCCTTGAATCTGTCTTAAAAAGTAAAGGGCTAAAAAAAATTGTAAAAGCACTTCGAAAATTTGGTTATAAATATCCTCTTTTTCTTAAAGTTGATCCAAAATCTTCATTCTGTTTAATGTTGACCTCTGAATCTTATGGAATAACTATAAATGACAAAAGAAGATTTGAAGATGGAATTGTCTCAAGTGATGAGTTTGATAAAACAAGAAACAAGATAAAAGAAATTCTTGATAGTTTAAAATACAATGAAGAAAAAGTTTTTAGAGATTTGTTTTTTAAAGAAGAAGTCTATAATGGTGAACATCTTGATATTGCACCCGACATTGTTTTTGGAGATAGCGACTGGGCTTACTCTTCTGGAATAAGGACACTTCAGGATAATCCATTTGCAATATGTGAAAGAGGAATTCATTCACAATATGGAATATTTCTTTGTAACGGCAGAAATGTAAAGAATGTTAGATTGGAAAAAGGTAAGATATCGGTTGTAGATATTGCTCCTTTGATTTTGTTCCTTTTGGGTGAAAAAATTCCCAACAATTTTGATGGCAAAATTCTTAAAGAAATGTTTGAAGATGACTATTTAATTAAAAATAAAGTTGAATTTTGCGAATACACTTTGCCTCAAAGGGAAGAAAAGGAAATTGATAGCGAGGAGATTGCAAAAAGGCTAAAAAGTTTGGGGTATATGCAATGAGAAAACTTATAGTAATTGGAATTGATGGATTGACTTTTGATTTGCTTGACCCTCTTATTGCAAAGGGTGAACTGAAACTTTTCAAAAAATGGAAAGAAGAGGGATGCTATGGAAGACTTCAGAGCACAACTCCGGCATTAACTCCACCCGCATGGAACTCTTCATTTACAGGAGTTAACCCCGG
>DHFQ01000136.1 GCA_002402325.1 Candidatus Aminicenantes bacterium UBA4820 | reverse complement strand
TCAACACAACAGGAAATTGCCCATAAAAGAAATAAAATAATCTTCTAAAAAAGGGCTGGCTTGCCAGCCCTTTTTTTTATTATTGTTTTAACTTGTGCTAAAATAAAAAATACCCGTCAAGGGGAAAAAGATAATTTAGGAGGAAAAAATGGCTAAAAATGTTCCCGTCTACAAAAACTTTATTAACGGAAAATGGGTTTCAGCAAAAAGTGGAAAAACCTTTAAAAACATCAATCCAGCGGACACAAGAGAAATAGTAGGACTATTTCAAGACAGCGATGAAAGAGATGTAAATGATGCCGTTGCCGCAGCAAAGGAGGCTTTTAAGAAATGGCGACTTGTTCCTGCTCCAAAAAGGGCTGAACTTGTTATGAATCTTGGGTTATGGATGAAAAAGAACAAAGAAAAACTTGCAAAAGATGCAACGAGAGAGATGGGAAAAGTCTTAAATGAAACAAGGGGTGATGTTCAGGAAGGAATTGATATGGCTCTGTTCTGTTCCGGAGAGGGAAGAAGAATGTATGGAGAGACAACCCCTTCAGAACTTCCCGATAAATTCGCAATGACGGTAAGAGAACCACTTGGGGTGTGTGGAATGATTACGCCGTGGAACTTCCCAATGGCAATTCCTTGCTGGAAGGTTATGCCTGCACTTGTTTGCGGAAACACGATTGTAATTAAGCCCGCAAGTTTTACGCCCCTTACGGTCTTAAATCTTGTAAAGGGATGTGAAGAGGTTGGAATTCCAAAGGGTGTAATCAACTATGTTACAGGCTCAGGAAGTAAAGTTGGCGATCCTCTCGTAAAACATAAAGATGTTAATATGATTTCATTTACTGGTTCAACGGATGTTGGAAGGAATATCAATATTGCCGCTGCTGAAAGTTTTAAGAAAATTGGTCTTGAAATGGGAGGCAAAAATGCGGTAATCGTTATGGATGATGCGAATCTTGACCTTGCCCTTGAAGGAGTTGTATGGGGTGCTTTCGGAACAACAGGACAGAGATGCACTGCAACATCAAGGTGCATAGTTCATAGAAAAGTTTATAACAAATTTTTGAAGATGCTCATTGAAAAAGCAAAAACTATAAAAGTTGGAAACGGACTTGATGAAAAGAATGAAATGGGTCCAGCAATAGATGAAAGCCAACTTTTGAAAGACCTTGAATATGTTGAAATTGGTAGAAAAGAAGGAGCCAAACTCGTCTGCGGTGGCAAAAGACTTACAGGTGAAAAATATAAGTATGGCTTTTTTATGGAGCCAACAATTTTTGCTGATGTTAACAGAAAGATGAGGATTTTTAAGGAAGAAATCTTTGGACCTATTTTATCGGTAATACCTGTAAATAGTTTTGAAGAGGCAATTGAGACTCAAAATGATTGCCTCTACGGCTTATCTGGCTCAATTTACACTCAGGATGTCAATAGAGCATTTTCAGCTATGAGAGATGTTCATACGGGCATTTTTTATGTGAATGCACCGACAATCGGAGCGGAAATACATCTTCCCTTTGGTGGTGTGAAGCAGACAGGAAATGGACACAGGGAGGCAGGAAAGACAGCCCTTGAACTTTTCTCCGAATGGAAGTCAATTTATGTTGATTTCTCTGGAAGACTCCAGAGGGCACAGATAGATACCGATGCTCTCGTAAAAGTTAAATGATATTTGAGGGGGCTTTCAAGCTCCCTTTAATTTTTTGCAAAGGAGTATCGTTTGAAAAAAATTCTAATTTGTTTCATTGTCTTTTGCTTTTTCCAGTTACTTTTTCTTGCAGACACTTATGATAATTTTACGCTTTGTGAAATTAAAGTTGATGAAAAAGAAAAACTTGAATTTCTAAAGAAATTAAATGTTGACATAATGGGACGAAAGGGAGATCTCTACAAAGTTCTTCTTTCAGATACCGAGATGTGCCTTTTGCAAGAAAATAATTTTTCAATTAACATTCTTTACGATGAAATGGAGCAGGATAGAAAATTATGGAAAGAGGCTGATGAGGCTTCAAAAAACCTCCTTGCAACAAGTTATTACACTGCATCAAAGTTCAATACGACAAATCCGCCCGCGGCGAGTTTGATGAAACATCTTTTAGACCTTAACAACAATCATTCCGATATTTGCAAATTATACAACCTTGGGGCTACGCAGGATGGAAATTACGACATTATTGCGATGAAGGTAACAAAGAATCCTAATGTAAATGAACCAGAGCCAAAGATAAGAATTTATGCGAACATTCACGGGGATGAGAAGGGATCATTGATGGTTGCCTGCGATGTCCTTGATACAATTCTTGCTGGCTATAGTGCAAGTCCACAAAATCAGCAGGCAAAAAAACTTGTTGATGAGACTGAAATGTGGTTCATACCTATGGGGAACCCTTATGGAAACGCAAATAGTCAAAGGTATAACAGTAGAGGTGTGGATTTAAACAGGAATTTCTGGGGGCCGGATGGTTCAGGTGATGGTTATCCAGATACTGCACCGTGGACTGAAAAGGAGACACAGGTAATCAGGGATTTGACAGAGACTTCAACTTCAGACTACACTAAAAAAAGATTCACAACTTCAATAAGTTTTCACGGAGGTGCAACCTGTTTTAACTCTGTCTGGAATTACACAACAGATTGGTTCGGTGATGAGCCTCTGTTTTTCTCATCACGAACAGGAGGTCCATCAGATGGCTGCGAAAGTTCTCCATATTGCGCTAATCCTGCTTCAAACGGGCTTGCAAAGGCGTATCAGGATGGTTGCACTATGAGTGGCTTCTGGTACACTGAAGGAGGCGACTGGTATGTAACAACAGGGGATACCAACGATTGGTCTTATAGCCAATGGGGAGACCTTGATACAACTGTAGAAGTAACCATAGATAAAACTCCACCAGTTTCAGATATTCCAACATTTACTGCTGAGCACAGGCAGGGTGTAATAAATTATATGCTAAAGACATTTCAGGGAATTCACGGGGTAATGACAGATTGTGAAACAGGTGCACCACTTGACGGAACGGTTGAAGCAACTGCAATAAGTTCAAGTTATGTTACTGTTCCATATATCTTTCCAAAAGTCTATACTGACCCAACAGTCGGAGACTTTCATAAAGTATTACAACCAGGAACATACAATATTAAATGCAGTGCGCCGGGTTATGCTTATACAATCGTAAATAACCTCGCTGTTTCAGCGGATAGTTCAACAATTGCAAACTGTCAGATGTGCAAGACAAAGTTGACTTACACTTCATCATCAATAAGTGATTACTGCAATGGTGTAGCAGGAGATGGAAAAATAGATGCAGGTGAAACGATAACCCTTTCAGTTACTCTATCAAATCCTGGAACGGTTTCAGCAACTTCTGTGAGTGCCCATATATTTTCAAATTCGACAGATGCGACTATAATTGATGGTGATGCATCATTTCCGGACATTGCAGGGCAGGGAAGTGGCACAAGTATATCTCCCCACTTTAAATTTTCAGTTTCAAGCAATGCACTTTGTGGGAGTAATCTCAATTTTACAATTCAGATGGCTTGCGACCAGGGGAGTTGGGAGGAGACATTTAGTTTAAAGGTCGGGTATCAGGGGCAAACAGCAACGACACCTATTGACCAGAATTTTTCTTCAGGAAATCCTCCAACGGGATGGAGTATAGTTAATGGTGGAACTGGGACTCAAAGGTGGACTACTTTAAACCCCGGAGAGAGAACCGCACCCTCAGGGATAACTTCACCCTTTGAAATAATTGATAGCGACGAGGAAGGATCAGGCAAGACTCAGGACGATAGTTTGATAACTCCTTCCTTTGATTGTTCTCAAGCGACCTCTGTAACTCTTACCTTTGACACCTATTATTACGCATATTATAATAGCACTGCGGATGTTGACATTTCAATAGATGGGGGAACAAATTGGACAGATTTATCGCACTGGACTACAACTAGCGTTGGTTCTTCTTCAACTGCAAGTCATCAGAGTTACGATATAACGGCCGCTGCTTCAAATTCGAGCAATGTGAAGATTCGCTTCCATTATACAGGTAGTTATGCGTGGTATTGGATGATTGACAATGTAAAGGTTACCATTGTTAAAACGGGAAATTGTGAGATGACTCTATGCAGTGTATCAAATCCTCCCGGGGAAACCGCACCTGGAACCACATATAATCAAGCCCTTATATGGAGTGGACAAAACCATCTTGTCTGGGCTGAAAATCCTGATGGTGAATCCTATCGTTTGTATAGAGGAAAGGGCAGTGATGTGTCATTACTTTCTCAGAATTCAGGCACAGATTCCTGTATCAGAGCGGAGACTACATTAACAGAAGTTTTGGCTCTTGATGAAATTCCGACATTTGAGGATGGAAACTTCTTCTGGTATCTCGTAACCGCCGTAAATCAGGCAGGTGAAGGAACCGTCGGAAATTCCTCCACAGGCCAAAGAATTATAAATCCGTCAGGAGAATGTAATTAGAAAGTTTTCCCTGCCCTGTATGGATAATAATGTGGTTCCCATTGAGCCTTTGAAATAAGGGCAATAAGGTGTGAATCGCTTAGATCTCTTCCAATTTGCGATTCTCTTGCCTCTCTACACACAGCGAGCGCAACCTCAAAGGAAACCTTTCTTATGTTCTTCATTGATGGTAAAAGCAATCCTTCTTTCAATTCATCATTACTCACCATATTTGAAAGCGCCTTACTTGCAGAGATGAACATCTTATCTGTAACTTTTGTCGATTGAGAAACAAGTGCTCCAAGCCCAACGCCCGGGAAAATATAGAGGTTGTTGCACTGTGAAAATCTGTAACTCTTGCCCTCAAAAACCTCTTGCTTGAAAGGACTTCCCGTTGCGATGAGTGCTCTTCCGCCTGTCGCTTTTAAAGCATCTGATGGGGTACACTCCGTCTTTGATGTAGGATTGGAAAGGGGCATAATAACAGGCCTTTCGCAATTTTCTCCCATCTTTTTGAGTATCTTTTCATTAAAAAGACCGCTCATTGCCGTAACACCTATGAGGACAGACGGCTTTGCATTGGTAACAACATCTTCAAGTGATATGAAGTTCTTATCTTTCACATTCCAGTTTGAGACAAGCTCTCTTGGTTTTGCATAGGGCTTTTGCTGGTCCTCAAGTTGTTGTCCCTCCATTATGAGCCCATCTTTATCAATGGCGTAAATGAGGAGGGATGCCTGTTTTGGAGAAAGTCCTTCCTCCATAAGAACGCTTCTTATTGAGTCTGCAATTCCACTTCCCGCTTGACCCATTCCAACAATGACAAACTTCTGATCTGAGAATTTTTGATTCTTGATTTTCATTGCTGTTATCAAAGATGAAAGGGCTGTTGCACCTGTCCCCTGAATGTCATCGTCAAATGAGAGAATTCTGTCTCTATATTTTTTTAAAAGTGTAAATGCTTTCTTTTTTGCGAAATCTTCCCATTGAAGAAGAACTCCGGGTAAGTTTCTTTTAAGACCTATTACAAACCTCTCAATGAAGGAGTAATATTCATCACCTTCAAGGCGGGGCTGTCTTAAACCAAGATAAAGAGGGTCTTTTAAGAGGGACTCATTATTAGTTCCAACATCAAGGCACATAGGGATGCAAAGCGACGGATTGAGCCCTGATGCAGCGACATAGAGACTTACCTTTCCTATTGGAATTCCCATTCCATCAACACCTAAATCGCCTAAACCTAAAATTCTTTCACCATCTGTAACTACAATCAACCTCGTGTCAGGATATTGAACATTCCTTAAAATATCATCGATTTTACCGATATTTAGAGGACTTATGTAAATTCCCCTTGGCCTTCTCATAATTCTGCTCAACTGCTGGCAGGCTTTTCCAACTGTTGGGGTATAGACAACAGGAAGCATCTCCTCAATGTTATCAAGTAAAATACGATAGTAAAGTGTCTCATTTCTGTTTAAAAGTTCCAGAAGGAAAATGTACTTTTCCATTTCATCGGGCTTTTTCTTGTAACTGTCGTAAGCCCTTTCAACCTGTTCTTCAATTGTTGAAACACCCTCAGAAAGAAGTCCAGATAAACCGAGTTCGCTTCTCTCTTCTTGTAAAAAGGCTGAGCCTTTGTTTAGTAATGAGTTTGAGAGCAATCTCTCACCTTGTAAATAAACTTCATAATACTCTTCTCCGGTCAATGAATCTATCTTATAAGAAAATGATTTCATTGGATCCTCCCCTAAACGAAATATTAGAACGAATTTTATAGCAAACATTTCCATTTGTCAAATTTCATAGACGAATAGATCCCCAAAATCCGATATTGATTTGC
>DHFQ01000097.1 GCA_002402325.1 Candidatus Aminicenantes bacterium UBA4820 | reverse complement strand
AAGAAAATCTTGATAAAGCAACATTTTTTCTTTTGCCCTTGATTGATAAACTCTCTGCAAAGGAGTTACAAGAATTCATCAAATTCTATCCTTTTCAAAAGAAAACCAAAGAGATACTTTCAACATATAGAAATACACTGTGGGATTTTAAAAAAAGATTGATAACAGCAAAGCAGAATAAAGTTAAAGTATTGGAACTTTTTTCATCGACTCCTTTAATCCTTCTTCTTTACTACCTTTCAAGGTGTGACAAAGAGGATGAAAAAACTTTAATAAGAGATTACATCTTGAAGGATAGATTCCTTACGCTTGAAATAAATGGGGAAGATTTAAAGAAGGCAGGGCTAAAGCCTGATAGATACTTTAAGGATATCCTTCTTAAAACAAAGGTGGCAAAGATGGAGGGGTTAATCAAAAGTAGAGAAGATCAACTTGAATATTCTCTCAAACTTGCAAAATCATTAAGAGAAAAAAATGAAAAAAAGTAGGATATTGCTTACAATAGTTCTATTTTTTTTCTGTATTGTTACTCCTCCAAACAATTTAGAAAAAACAACGGTTTTGCTTTTAAGTTTTGATGGAATAAGGTGGGACTCAATTGCAAACATACAAGGTTTTGATTTTTTGAAAAAAAATGGTTTTAGTGCAAATAAAAGTCGATCAGTTTTCCCCTCTCTCACATTTCCAGCCCACTCATCTATTGCAACCGGGACATTCCCAAAAAGAAATGGGATTATCTCCTCATCTTTTCTTGAGAGAAATGGGAATATAAGATTTAGTGATGAAAAAGAGGCAGTGTGGCAAAATGAACCTCCAATGTGGTATTTCTGTGAAAAAAACAACTTAAAAACGGCAGTTTTGAAATGGCCTCTTTCACAGGGAGGTTACAGGGGAATTTTTCCTTCCTACAATCTTCCCTACACTTCGCACTCATCTGATATTGAAACACTCAATTTTATTTTTGAACTTTTGAGGAAAAAAAATGATAGACCAAATTTAATAATGGCGTGGTTTTCAGGTGCAGACCATTCCGGGCACATTTTTGGTCCTAAAAGTAATGAATACAAATCAAGCGTTTTAAAAAGCGGTCTGATGATAGAAACTCTTCTTAAAGAAATTGAGAAAGACAATATGAAAGACAAAGTAATTTTGATGGTTACAAGTGACCATGGGATGACTGATGTAAAGGGTGAGGTTGACATTGTTTCAAAAATTCCAAAAAAAGGATTTTTTCCTTACATAGCAATTTCTGGACCATTAGCAAATATCTACTTTGAAAACTCAAGACAAAAGGTTGAAACAACAAACTCGCTAAAGATTTTTAAAAGAAATTTTATTTTCTTTAGTCAGATTGAAATGCCATCAGAAATTTCTTTAGGTTCATCTTCAAGAGTTGGAGACATCATCGCAATTTGTGATTTTGGCTTTATTTTTAAACCGTTCAAAAGGGAGAGAGAAACCTTGAGGGGAATGCACGGCTACGATCCCTCCTATCTTGATATGCACGGAATATTCCTTGCCTACGGAAAGGGAGTACCAAAGAAAGAGATTGATGAGATAAACCTTGTTGATATTGCTCCGACAATTTTGAAAATATTTGGATTAGAAAAGAGCAACAATTTTGATGGAAAGACTCTTTTTTAGGAGAGAAGATGCAAAGAAAACCTGACTATTTAAGGATAAACAAACTTCCCGTCGGTGAAGAGGCAAGCAGAATTTTGAGAATAATAAAGGAAAATAATTTAAACACCGTTTGCACTGAAGCATCCTGCCCGAACAAAGGTAAATGTTTTTCGGAAGGGACGGCGACATTTTTAATTTTGGGACCAACCTGTTCGAGAAATTGCAAATTTTGCAATATAACTTCAGGAAATTTAAGTAAGGAAGATTTTTCTGAAGGTGAAAGGGTTGCAGAAGCATCTCTAAAGATGGGCTTGAAATATGTTGTTATAACTTCTGTAACGAGAGATGACCTTGAGGATAAAGGTGCAAATGCCTTTGCAAGAACAATAAGGGCGGTTAGGGTAAAACTTCCTCAAGTCAAAATAGAGGTTTTGACACCTGATTTTGATGGTAGAGAGGATTTATTAAAAATAGTCCTTGATGAAAAGCCCTATGTTTTTAACCACAACATTGAAACAGTAAGAAGACTTACTCCAATCATAAGGCCTCAGGCAAATTATGAAAGGTCTTTAAACCTTCTTGAAATGGCAAAGAAGATAAATCAAAAACAAATAACAAAAAGTGGTTTGATGGTTGGGCTTGGAGAAAATTTTGAAGAGTTAAAGGAAACATTTTTAGACCTTTCAAAGGCAAAGGTTGATAGATTAACAATTGGCCAATACCTTGCCCCATCAAGAAATCACTACCCCGTTCAAAAATATTACACCCTTGAAGAATTTAAAGAGTTAAAAAACATTGCTCTTAATTGTGGAATAAAAGGCGTTTTTTCCGCTCCATTTGTAAGAAGCTCCTACAACGCACAATTATTTGACACTAACGGACCACCTTAATTAAAAAGTAAGATTGTTTTAAGATTCATTCCCATCTTTTCTATGTTAAAATAGCGATTTATAGGTGAAGTTAGATGAGTGATAGATACGACATTGTGATAATTGGCTCGGGGGTTGCCGGAGCATCAACCGCCTATTTTTTGAAAAAAAAATATAATGTTGATAACATCGTTGTAGTTGAAAAGGAGAAGACTCCTTATAGTCACGCAAGCGGGTTAAATGCAGGAATAGTAAGGCAACTTGTTGAAACTATGCCAATTGCTGAACTTGCAAAAAAAAGTGTTGAGTTTTTTATGAATCCGCCTCAAGATTTTTGTAAGGATAATTTTTACCTTAAAAACGGCGGGATTTTAACAGAAAAGGATCAAACAGATTTGAGGATTTCTACTTTTCTGAAATTTACATCAAAATTGGGAATTTCTTACGAAGAAATTGAGAGAAGAGAAGTGCTTAACAAAATTCCTTTCCTTGAGGAAGCCCCTTTTGTGAGAGCGGTTTATGGAAGGGATGATGGAGTTCTTGATATTAACAACCTCTTATCTTCTTACCTGAAGGGGGTTGAGGTAAGGACATCAGCAGAAGTTAAAAATTTCAAGGTTGAAGAGGGGACAATTAAGCAGTTAATTCTGGATGGAAATGAGATTGAGTGCAATGTCGTTGTGATGGCTACAGGTGCATACTCAGAAGGAATAGCAAGAAAATTGGGGCTAAATCACATTTATCTTGATCCAAGAAGAAGGCATTTGCTTATTTCAACTGAAATTGAAGGGTTAAAGAATAATTTTCCTTATTACTGGAGTATGAACCCACAATTCTATTTTAGATATGAAAGTGGAGGATTGCTCTTCTCTCCTTGCGATGAGATAACGATGTTACCAGAAGAACTTAAGGCTACTGGTGAATCACTTTCGTGGCTATATGAAAGGCTAAAAATAGGCGCACCAAAACTTACAACAGTTCAGATAAAAAGATATTGGGCTGAACTCAGGACATTCTCTTTTGATAATAACTTTTTGATTGGCTTTGACCCTGTTATTAAAAATCTCTTCTGGGTAACGGCACTTCAGGGGCATGGAATGACCTGTTCTGCGGCAGTTGGCGAGATAAGTGCAGATTTGGTTTGCGGATATAAGCCTGATATTGATCATAATCCGCATCTTCCCAAAAGACCCTAAATCCGACATTGCATCAACTCCTTATTGTTAAAAGATAATACCAATCATCGACTTAAGATGAAACAACAATCACCTAAAAAGTGAAAAGTAAAGGGATGGTAGGGAACATAGACTTGGGTGGGTAAGATGCGAGGAAGACAAGGGTGGACAAACCAATGCCGGCGTAAAAATTCAAGAAATTGAAGCAATTTTTCAATTGCTTCAAGCCGTAGAATTTAAGCCGGTAGTGAACTTCTGTTCATTGAGGATTTGACCCCC
>DHFQ01000121.1 GCA_002402325.1 Candidatus Aminicenantes bacterium UBA4820 | reverse complement strand
CTTTTCACTTTTTAGGTGATTCGGTGTTTCCTCTTAAGTCGATGATTGGTATTATCTTTTAGCACCAAGGAGTTGATTCAATGTCGGATTTTGGGAAAACATAAACGCAACGATTATTTTTGAAGTTAGTAGTATAATTAAATGTTAAGGAGCAGTGATGAAAAAAATTGTCAAACTTTTACTGGGATGTCTTTTTATCTTGATTCTCTTTTGCCTTTTGTCGGGATGTCTTTGCTATTTTTTCTGGGATAAAATTCACAACTTTATTAGGTCATTTTTTGAAAACTATGATGTTCATACTTCAAATGTTAAACTTTTATTTTCTTACTTTTTTAAAATATGAGTGATGTGGTAATTTTTTTTGATTCTTCTACCCCACTTTGTCCAAAGGGATTGATATTGAAAACTTCCGCAATGATTAAGGTTGAAATTATAAATTGTGTCATAACTTTTGAAATCTCTTCTTCATCTGGCTTTCCTAAAGAAAATTCAAGTAGAGGAACTTTGTTTTTCACAAGATGATTCTTTGCCCCCTCCTTTAAAGATAAATTCAAATCATTAAAAAATTTTATTTGCTTTCCAATTCCAATAAACCTTCTTTGATTGTTATTGATTTTAATTTTTTTGTAATTATCTGTAAAAAAAACAGTTGAGAAGTTTTGTGGTCCTTCAACTAAAAGTTGGAGAACAGAATGTTCATCTTCGCTGCCTTTTAATGGAATAACAGAAAGCCCAAAACCCCCTTTACCGAGACTTTCATCCCACAGTTGTTGAATCCACAATGATAAAGATTGAGAAACTTTTCCAAATCCCCAGAGGTAAATATTTGAAAAGCCTTTAAAATTGGTATAAAGATAAAATAGTGAAAGAAGTGCGGAGTAATTTTCTTTTAACTGTTTATTAAAACCATTTTCCAATCCCTTTTCAACCCCTGAAGCAATTTTTTCAATCTCGAGCGCAAGAAAAGAAGAAGGAAGTAGTCCAACGGGTGTGAAAGAGGAAAACCTTCCTCCAACGGCAGTTGGTATTTCAAGCATTTTTATTTTTTCCTTTTTTGCCCAGGTTTGCAGTTTCCCGCTGCCTTCTGAGGCTGTAAGAATTGCTCTCTCTTTCCAATTTTTACCAACATTTTTTTTAAACTTCTCAATAAGTATTGCTGAGTTGGTAATTGTTTCAAGTGTGTTTCCCGACTTTGAAATTATGTTTAATGAGCAATTCTCTATTTTTAAGGAACTTAACTTTTCGATAATCTGTCTTTCATCAATCCCTTCAAAGAAAATCACTCTTCTTTTTTTCTTTATTGATTCAAAAATTTTGGAGGAAAGCGATGAGCCGCCAATCCCAACTACTATAAGAGTATCAGAAAAAGATGCCAGCCTATCTGCCTCATTTTTTATTTCTTTTAAACAATTTGAAGAGGGATTCAGGTGGTATAGAAGGTGAGATTTATCATCTCTTTTTTTTGATAGTTTATTTATTGCAAGTAACACTTTATTCTTTAAATTTTCATCACATTTGACATTCTTTAAAGAAAAATCAAGATTCATCTTTTGTCTTTCCCAATTTGATTCCAAGAAAAGAGGGCATTTTGCTTCCCTTGAGAAGATTTCTTACCTGCCTTCCCGTTTTCATTTTTGTTGCCTCAAGGGCAATCTTCCTGCACTCCTTATACAAAAGTGAGATTATTTTAGATTTTACCTCAAGAACAGACTGAGGAGTCATTGAAAACTCATCGTAGCCAAGTCCTATCAAAAGAGGAATCATATCAGGGTCTGATGCCACTTCACCACAGATTGATAATCCTATCTTGTTTCTCTTTGCAACTGATGCAATACTTAAAAGAAGTCTTAAAAATGCAGGATGATGAGGGTCATAATAACCTGCAACACTCTCATTGTTTCTATCAATAGCCATAAGATATTGAATTAAGTCATTCGTCCCTATACTGAAAAAATCTACATCTAAAGCGAACGCTTCTGCGTTTAATGCACAGATTGGAATTTCTATCATTATTCCAACTTTTATTTCTTCATCAAAGGGAACACCTTCCCTTTTTAAATCCTGCATAGCCTCTTTCAAAACATCCTTTGCTGTTTTTAATTCTTCAACTATGGTTACCATCGGGAACATTATTTCAAGATTTTTCTTTGTTGATGCCCTTAATATTCCCTTTAATTGAGTTTTAAAAAACTGATGGTGTCTTAAAGAAAACCTTATCGCCCTTAATCCAAGAACTGGGTTGACCTCTTGAGGAGCAAGTTGCTCATGAAAATACTTTTCTCCACCTAAATCAAGCGTTCTAATTACAGCCTTAAAAGGATATGCTGCTTCAGCAATTCTTTTATAAGTTTCAAAGTGGTCTTCCTCAGAAGGAAGTTCTGGTGCACACTTCAAGTAGAGAAATTCGCTACGATATAAGCCAACTCCTTCTACTCCAAATTCATTTACTTTCTCTAATTCTTCTTCAAAATCTATATTGCATCTTATTTTTATGTGGTGTCCATCAACCGTTTTAGAGGGTTTCTTCGATTCCTCAAGAAGTTTTGATCTTCTCTCTTTGAATGCCTTAAGTTTGTTAAGATACTCTTCTTTTTCATCCTCCGTAGGTTTTATGATGACAAGTCCATCAATTCCATCAATGATTATTTCATCGCCGGGAGAAACTGCTTCAACAATCCCTTTAACGCCTATTACTGCTGGAATTTCAAGAGACCTTGCAATGATTGCAGTATGTGAAGTTTTTCCCCCGTGTTCGGTAACAAAACCTTTTACAGAAGCGTGTAATACGCTTGTCTGAGAAGGGGAAAGTTGAGAGGAGACAACTATTGGTGATTCATAAGTTGGAGAATCGCTTTTCTTTTTTCCTTGCAGATTTACAATCACCCTCCTTGCGAGATCTCTAATGTCTATCGCCCTTTCCTTGAAATAGGGATCACTGCTTTTTTCTAAAACTTCAACCACATTTTTAATTGAAGTTGTAAATGCCTGTTCTGCGTTTTTTCTTTCCTTTATGATTCTCGTAACTGTGTTTCTTTTTAGTGTTGGATCGTTTAGAATCGCTATGTGAACATCAAAAATTGCCCCTGCTTCATCTGATGCTGATTGCCTTGTTTTTTCTTTAATTTCTTCGATTTCTTCTATTGTCAATTTTAATGCAGCATTAAACCTGTTGACTTCGCTTTCAACTTCTTCATCTTTTATTTCGTAAGATGGAAGAAGAAATTTCTCAACATCCAGAAGATGGGCTTGCCCTATTGCAATTCCTTGAGATATGGTTGTTCCTTTAATTTTCAACTACTCTTCTCCAAACCTATCATCAATGAGGTCAGTGATTGCTTCTAACGCTTCTTTCTCATCTGGACCCTCTGTCTCTATCTTTATTTTCGTATCCTTTGATGCAGCAAGGGTTAAAACCCCTAAAATAGATTTTGCATCTGCACAAAGCTGCTCTGTGGATATGGTTATTTGTGAATGAAATTGGCTTGCCAGATTAACCAATTTTGCCGCAGCCCTTGCGTGAAGGCCCAACTTATTCTGGATCGTTACAACTTTATCAGCCATTATCTCCTCTCAATTATCTCAGATACAAGAACTATTGCGTCCTGTCCCTTCATCCTTAACTCTGAAAGAGATTCTTTTACATCAACACCGCTCTTTTGCAGGATGAGTGCCTTTATTAAAATTGGAAGATTGATACCAGTCAGAATTTCAATATTATATTTTCCGTAGAAGGTCATCGCAATATTTGTAGGTGTTCCTCCAAACAGATCGGTTAATATAAGCAAAGTTCCACTTTCACCTGTCATTTTGTTAATCTTTTTTTCAAGATCAATTTTTGCTTTATTGAAATCACAATCCCAATCCATTGAGTAAAAATCAGCATTTGGAAAATCTTCCTGAAGTATCTTTTTTGCTGTTTCTAAAAGAAGTTTTGCAAGATCACCGTGTGCAACGACCAAAATTCCGAACATCAGTTACTCCTTCAAATCCCTATGGAAAATATTAACTTTATATTCACTTCTATCCTTTATCCTGCCATAAATTTCCTCTGCTACTGATACGGAACGGTGTCTTCCTCCTGTACAACCAATGGAGATTGTAAGATAGGTTCGTCCCTCTTTCTTAAAATGGGGAAGAAGAAAATCTATCAAATCCATCAATTTGTTCAAACATTCCATTCCATCTTTGCTTTTTAAAACATAATCCGCAACTCTCTTATCCAAACCAGTAAACTCTTTTAACTCTCCAACAAAATATGGGTTTGGAAGAAATCTAACATCAAAAACCAGAGAAGATTCTGGAGGTATTCCCCTGGAAAAACCAAAAGAAACCAGATTTATTATAAGTTTGTTTTCTAAGGAAAAATCCTCAACAAGTTTCACTATTTCATCTCTTAAATCGTGAATCGTAAAATTAGAGGTATCGATCACTACATCACTTCTGTCTTTTATATAAGCAAGTCTTTTTCTCTCATTTTGGAGTCCTTCAGCAACCGTCCCTTTTGGTGATAAGGGATGAGGTCTTCTTGTTTCTGTAAACCTTCTAATCAAAACATCATCCCTTGCGTCAACAAATATTATCCTTGTTTTGTGATGAGATTTTTTTAAAGTTTCTAAAAGTTGCGGAAACTTTTCATCAAGGTTGGCATCTCTTAAATCAATGCCCAGTGCTACATACGCTCCCAATTCTGGCGAAGGCGTCTCAAGAAGCTCCATAAAATTGTTAAATAAAGTTAAGGGAAGATTGTCTATGCAGTAAAAGCCATTGTCTTGAAGCGTCTTGATGACCTGTGTTTTTCCAGCACCTGACATTCCTGTTACTATAAAAATGGTTTTATTCATTACCTATTCTTGATTCTTTCTCTCAATTTGTGGACAAACTCCTGTGCGGAATATGTTCCCTGTCTTTTTAAAAGAAGGTTTGATGCCGCAACCTCAAGAATAATTGCAATGTTTCTTCCAGAGGCGACAGGAAGCGTGATTTTGGGAAGGCAAATATCCATAATTTCCTCATATCTGTCCTCATCACCAATTCTATCAATATGCTCTTTTTCAATTTCCTCCGGTTTTATGAGATTCACGATCAGATCAATAATTTTTTCGTTTCTCATCGAACCGATTCCGAATAACTCAGGAATGCTTATTATTCCGAGTCCTCTTAGCTCCATCTTTCCCCTTGATACTTCAGGAGCCCTCCCAAGCAATATTTCTCCCTTTTTTCTTATCTCAATTATATCATCCGAAACAAGCCTGTGTCCTCTTACAATCAGGTCAAGTGCTGTTTCCGATTTTCCTATTGAACTTCCTCCAACCATCAGAACTCCAACGCCAAAAACATCAACCAAAACGCCGTGCCTGTGGATGTAAGGAGCAAGAACATCCTGAAGACCAAGTGTGATGTATTGGATGACAAAAGTGGTTCTGAGCTTTGACCTTATAAGAGGAGTCTCTGTTTTCTTCGCAAGGTCTACAACCTCTTTTGGGGGAGTAAGCCCTTTTGTTATTACAAGGCAAGAGATCTTCATATCAAAAATTGGCTTTAATGATTCAATCCTTTTTTTTGGTGTCAATCTGTTTAAAAAAGCAATTTCTGTATTTCCTAAAAGATGAACTCTCTCTGTGTGAATAAATTCGGGAAACCCGGCAAGAATAAGACCCAATTTCTGAACTCTTGGTCTATTTATCTTTCTTGAAAGACCGCCCTCTCCCGCAAGAAGTTCAAATTCAGCCTTTGAAATCAATTTAAGGAAGTTTTCAACATCTATCGCGGGATAATTTATTTTTAGTTGCTTTTCAGCCATTAACTCTTCTCTTCCACTATCGTTATTTCATCGTTATCTTTTTTAAATAAAACACACATCGAATCAGTATCAATTTGTCTAAACATAACGAGCGGATATTTGTTGTCCTCAAGATACATAAGAGCGTCCTCTAAGGACATAGGCCTTTCAATAAAATATTCATCTTTTTTTATGTAGTTAACCGATTTTTCAACCTGAGGAATGATAAGTTCCGTCTCTATTTCAGGCTCTTTTCTCACCTTCACCCTTTTTGACATAATCTTCCCTTTTGCTTTTTTTGCCTGCTGTTCAATGGCATCTGCTGCATCGTTAATTGCGAGATACATATCCTCAGAGCTTCCCTTTGCTTTAAAAATCCTATCGTGGCTACAGTGAACTACGAGGTCGGCAACGCTCTTATGCTTTTCCACCTCAAGCGTGATTCTTGCAGAAACCATTTTTCCTGTAAATTTTTCAAGTTTCTGAAGTTTCTTCTCGACTTTTTCTCTCAACGCCTCTGTAACTTTAAGGTTTTTTCCAGAAAATTCAATTTTCATTTTTTTCTCCTTCTTTCATCATACTCTTACCACTTGCTCTCTTAGAAGATGGGGGTATTCCCATCTCCTCCCTATATTTTGCCACAGTTCTTCTTGCAAGCAAAATTCCTTCTTTTTTTAAAATTGATGCAATTTGATTATCGCTCAACGGTTTCTCAGGAAGTTCCTCTTCTATGAGTTTAGAAATCATTGATTTAACCCTATCCTGAGAAATGTCCTTACCCTCAAGAGTCTGAATTCCAGTCGCAAAAAAACTCTTCATCGGGAGTATTCCCTTAGGCGTCAAAATATACTTGTTTGAAACGACCCTTGAAACAGTCGATTCGTGAACTCCAACACTTTCTGCGACATCTTTAAGCACAAGAGGTTTTAAGAATGATGGTCCCTTCTCAAGAAAATCTTTTTGATAATCAACAAGAAACGATGAAACATTGTAGATTGTCCTGTGTCGTTCCTCAATTCCTTTTAGAAAGGCTACCGCAGAACGAAGTTTTTCTTTTAAATACGCTACCGTTTCTTCTGAGTTCTTTATACCACCTTTATCAAGAAGAAGTTTGTAATATCTATTTAGCCTTAATCTGGGGAGTCCATCATCGTTCAGAATTACCTCATACTTATCACCATTCTTTTCAACTATCACATCCGGTATAACAATTTCATTGTCCGAAGATTGAAAATTGAGACCTGGTTTAGGGTCCAAATTTCTAATTATTCTTAAAGATTCTTCAACCTCTTCAATTGGTTTATTTATTATTTCTGCAAATTGTTCTGGAGATTTTGATGGCAATTCTTCAAGATGAAATTTTACAAGTTCTATCGCGGTTTCTATCTTTGGATTCATAACCTCAAGTTGAGTGAGCAAACACTCCTTTAAATTTCTTGCCGCAACCCCCACAGGATCCATCTTCTGAATTTCAAAAAGCACCTTCTCAACTTCTTCAGTTTCACATTGAGCCGTTTCTGCAATTTTAGAAATCTGTTCATCAAGATAACCATCAGGACGGAGGTTACCAACGATCAACTCTGCTATTTTCAACTCTTTTTCACCGAATGAAGACATCATTATTTGCCACATCAGGTGTTCATACAGGGTTTCCTGCTTTGTTAAAAGGTTCTCCTCAATATCCTGTCCTTCATAATTTTCATAAGAGATACCCTTATATTTTTGAGAAGTTTCAATGTAATCAGAAAAATAGGATTCAACATCAATTTTGTCATCCATAATTTCAGCCGGAGATGTTTCTTTTACCTCGTTTTCGTAATCTTTCTCTGATGATGGTTTTTCATCTGGATTGTCCATAGAAAGATTTTCATCTTCTAAAAGGGGGTTTCTCTCTATTTCGGTTATCAGTTCTTCCTCCAATTCTGTTCTTGTCATCTGGAGTAACTTTATTGCTTGCTGAAGGGCAGGTGTCAAAACCAATTTTTGTTGTAATCTAAGATTTATAGTCTGCTTTAAAGCCATTTTAGTTTAAACTAAACCCTTCTCCAAGATAACTTTTTTTAACTTCCTCATCTGCGGCGAGTTCCTTTGGTGCACCGTGTCTGAAAAGTCTTCCTTCACTTATAATATATGCATCATTGGTGATTTTCAATGTCTCTCTCACATTGTGGTCTGTAATAACAACTCCAAGTCCCTGTTCCTTTAGCATAATGATTATTTTTTGAATATCAAGAACCGCAAGAGGGTCAATTCCAGCAAATGGTTCGTCAAGAAGAAAAAATTTCGGCGATAAAACAAGCGCTCTTGCAATCTCAGTCCTTCTCCTTTCACCACCTGAGAGGGCATAACCAGGTGTATCCTTAATATGTGTAACTCCGAGTGCATTTAAGGCAGACATAGCCTTGTCCATTCTCTCTTTATATGTTAAAGGATAAAATTCCAACACTGCAAGGAGGTTATCAAGGACGGAGAGATTTCTAAAAACTGATGCCTCCTGTGGTAGATAAGCAATTCCACTTCTTGCTCTTTCATACATCATAAGGTTTGTAAGACTATTTCCATTCAAAAATATTTCTCCACCATCTGGTGTGATAAGACCTACAATCATATAAAAAGTGGTGGTCTTTCCCGCACCGTTTGGTCCAAGCAGGCCAACCACTTTTCCAGAATTAAAAGTGAGGGACAATCCTTTTACAACTTCCCTTTTACCATAGAATTTTCTCAAATTTTTCGTTTCAAGACAATATTCATTCATATTTTTATCTCTTCTTCTCTTCCTCCCCCTCTATTCTACCACGAGAGTTCATATTTTCTAAACCCTTTGCCACTATCTCCTTTTCCCTAAATTGAATTGTCTTATTCGTAACCGTCCTAAAAGGATTTTTCTGCCTTGCTTCTGATATTCCAATTTCTGAAAATACTTCCCCTTCCTTTGTTTTTGGCTTATAGGTTATTATCTCTCCTTTTACAGTAAGGTTTTCTCCCTCGTAAATCGCCTTTCCTTCTGCCACAATTTTCTCAATTTTATTCTCTTTGTCCATATAGACGCTTATTATTTCATTAGATTGGAGTTTATCGCTTCCATTTGTTGCATAAGGATTTTGTTTAAATAGACAAACCCCTTTGTCTTTTTTGTAAGTCATTTCCATTCCATGCACAAAGACCTTCCCTTTATCAAAAGTGAATTCTCCATCAACTCCGTTGCAACCTGTTAAACTATTTTCATCAACCATTGTAAATTGGTGACTTTTTAGTATAAAGTTGCTTTCAAATATTTTACAATTTCCCTTTAAAATTGTTGGATACCTTCTTTTAGCCACAGTTGCCTCATCACATTCAAAGTTTATAACCTCTCCTTTATCGTTTTCATTTCTTCCTTTGACATTGCCTACGCAGTAATAATCTCCATTTTTCATAGAGATTATTTTCTCTCCCATTATGCTATTTTTGTTCTGAACAGCTTCAGCATTCCCAATAAAATCAATCGCATCTTCCCTTATCTCCGCAGAGGTTGAACTTATTTCTGTATTTTCATTGTAACCTCTTATAGGTCCCTTAAGCGTTCCAGTAACACTATCACTTTTAAAATTTCCCGAGCCCGAAATGGCATCTATAATGAAATCTTTTTTTGTCAGTTTCAATGGATGCGGGGCATTCCAACCTGATAAATCTTTTGCTATTTTTGTAATTATTAGTTTATCTGTTAACATTTTTGAAGTTGCATCACTCTTTGATTTTAGTTCAACATTTTCATCCAGATCTGTCCTTGTGCAATCACCCTTATCATCAAAAATGAACTCCGCTTTATTCGATGAGAAAAAGAGCGAAGCGGTTTCCCCTTTTACGGGTTCGTTTAATTCTATTGATTTTAGTTTATTTTTTTCATTTAAAAAAATCACGCCATCTGGAGAAGAAATTTTAAAATCATTCTTAATGGCAGTTATTGGTCCCTCAATTTTTCCATTATGGTTTTCAAGGTCAACCATTATCCTTTTTGATAAAAAGGAGAGATCCTCACTATGGATATTTACATTCCCTTCCATATAAACTGTTCTTTTTTCTTTATCATACCTCAAAATATCCGCTGTTCCATTCATCTTTTCCTTTGAAAAATTTGCTTCCCCTTCAGAGAGTATTTCAGCCTGTTGTGTTATCCTGAAGGCATCTGACAAAATTGTTGTGCCCTCTTTTAAAAATATCTTTGCATCATCAAATATCCTCAATTCATTACTTGATTCATTGAATAAACCTTTTTGGGAAACAATTTTATCAAATCCATCTTCTCCCCTCGGAATTAAAGCCTGCACTCCTTTTAGTTCTTTCTTATGTGTTCCACTCTCCAATACTTCATCTGCAATAACTGTATATTTAAGGGTGTTTTTTTCCTTTACCTCATACTTATACCCTTTTGCACTAAGGAGAGCCTTACCTTCTTCTACTGCAGGCTTTTCCAATTTTTTAGGCCCCTGAATAGATGGTCTGAACTTGAATAATAAAAGAAGAAGAAGCACGATAAGAATTCCGAAAAGTATTTTAAACAATCTTTCTCTATCCATTTGACAACTCCTGTCAAGGTAATATATTCTTATACTTGGACAAGAAGGTCAACCTCTTTTAAAAAAAAGAGGATATGGAGGTAATAGATGCAGGACATTTTTGGAAGGTCATTAACCACTTTTTTCACAAGCGGAACATCATATTCATTAAGATTGATCCTTGCAATTGTTATTTTTGTTATTGGCTGGATAATCGCAAAAATATTTTCAAAAATAATAAAGCAACTTCTTATCACCTCAGACATTGACATAAGAATTGCAAAACTTTTTGATATTGAATCAAAAGGTGAAAAGGGGCAGGAGACAAAAAGGCAGATAGCGATTGTCATTGAAAAAATCTTTTATGTTTTATTTGTTCTCATCGCCTTGCTATTTGCCCTTCAGATGCTTGGAGATGAGGTAATCTCGGGGATTTTAAAGTCAATTTTTGAGAAAATTGGCGTTGCCTTGCCCGATATTTTGAAGGCTATAATTATTCTGGCTGTTGCATGGGTAATTGCTTCAATTGTTAAATTTGTGGTTGTTTCGTCAATTTCAAAATTGAGACTCTGGGAGAGATTTGGGACTCTTTTCCCTGAAGGAGAGGCAAAATCTCTTGACAAAGCTACTGAAAACATAGGTTCATTCCTTTTTTATCTAATTTTAATTCTTGCAATGATGCCTGTTTTTGAGGCAATTAAAATGCAAAGCCTTGTTTCGCCTCTAAAAGTTATGTTTGACAAGGCTTTTAACTATATCCCCAACTTCCTTATCGGCTGCTTAATACTTTTTGTTGGATATTTTATTTCAAAACTTGCAGAAAAAATTGTTACAGGCATTTCAGAATCGGCGGGAGTAAATAGATACATTGAAAATCTTCCCTTTGAAACAGTTTTGAAATCTCTTGACTTTGCAAAGATGTTCGGAACTCTCGCCTTCTTAATCGTGATGGTTCCGGTAATTGCAACTGCCTTTGAGTCAATGCAAATTCAAGTGTTGACATCAGTATTAGGAACATTTATGAATAAATTTGCTCTGGCACTTCCAAATCTTCTTGCATCATTTTTCCTTTTGCTTATAGGTTTAATCGTGGGAAGATTCACGGGGGATCTTTCAACAAAAATCCTTTCTCAACTTGGTATAGATAAACTTCTTTTGAGTATTGGAGCAGAAAATCTTGATAATAAAGTTTCAAAAAGCGAAGGTAAGTATACACTTTCTCGTATTGGCGGTAATATTATTGCCATAATAGTAATTCTTATTTTCTTTATGGAGTCTCTTGAAATAATCCACTTTGACCTATTTGCCTCCGCAATTGATAAGTTGATTCTTTATGTCCCACACATACTAATAGCATTCTTCCTTATAATATTAGGGTTTTATCTCGCAAAACTTCTTGAAGATTTGATAAAGAAATCTTTTTCAGAAAAAAGGGCGTTTGAGGCAAATTTACTGGGAATTGGGTTAAGATATCTTGTGATAGTTTTTGCCTTCTTTATGGCTTTCGATCAATTGAAAATTGCCCACAATATCGTTACCGCCGCATTTATAATTCTCACCGGGACGATAGGACTTGCACTTGGCCTTTCTTTTGGACTTGGAGGCAAAGAACACGCAGAAAAATATATTGACCACCTCAAAAACGAACTAAAAAGGAAAAAGGAAGAAGAAAAGAAATAAAAGAGGCTTACTCCATTCCAACATTTTCAAAGTGGCGGATCTCTAATTTATTTTTGTCTTTAAAAATTGAGAGGACATCAATTTGGGAATTTGAGAGGCTATAATTTCTTTTTCTTAGGTATGTAATCAAAGCAAGTTTTATTCTCTTTAACTTTCTATTTGTTACAGATTCATAAGGCTCACCAAATTTTTTTGTGGTTCTTAATTTGACCTCCACAGCAACAATTTTTGAACCACTTTTCATCAAGAGGTCTATTTCTCCACCCTTTACTCTATAATTTCTTTCAAGTAGAAAATAACCTTTCTTCTTCAAGAATTCTTCCGCTATCTTTTCTCCTTCTTTCCCTTTGACATCCTTTAAATTGGTCATTTTGAAGAAATTCAAAATATTCAAAATTGATGACCTCTATGCCCTCTACCTTTAGGTCCTTCTCCTTGAAAGGTTTTGAAGAATTCTCTCTTTAGAAGAAACCACTCCAACTTTTGTTTTGGGGTAAGGACAGAATATATTTTCCTTTCAAATTCTTCCATTTTTTCATCGCCTTCATCTTTCAATTTCTTTAATTCCATTAAAATCTTCTCAAAATCCTCATCCTTGCTTTTTGGATTTTGTAACACATTATACGCTTTGTTTCTCAGATTCTGCATCTTTTCTCTGTGAGAAATTCTAAAGTCATCATTTTCCTTCAAAATTTCAAGAATTTTTAGAGTTTGACTTTCTGTCAAATTCAACCTGTCTTTCATCTTATAAGCAAGAAAAAATCTTGCCTTTTCTCTCTCCATAGGAGGGGGCGGAGTCTCTTCATCAATTGTATTTGGTGGACCATCTGGTGGTGGCGGTGGCGGAACCTGCCCTGTGGCACAAATAATAATAAAGAACCCAAAAATTAAACTAAGAATAACTCTCTTCATATTCTCCTCCGAAAGTTTCATTGAAATAATCATTTAACAAATTTTCATCGTTCATCTCACCTTCAATTTTCTGAAGTATTAAATCAACATTAACATTGTCTGGGTCATTGAAAGACGAAATTATCTCATTTAAAGCACTTTCTGAAACCCTCAAATTTTCAATTTTTTCAGACTTGTTGTAATTAAGGATAGAGAAAAAGGTGAAAACTATAGTTATCATCAAAGCGACAGCAGTTTTAGTATAAAAGGAATAATCTTTCCTTTTAAATTTTAGTTTTAAAAAAAGCTCTTTATCAAAATTGTCATTAAATTGAGGTTTTGAATTTTTTAAAAAATTTTCAATTTCAGAAAATTGGTCAAAATCTTTTTCACTTATAAAATTTTTAATTTCTCCCATTTTTTTCCTCTTTTTTAAATACTTCCTCTCTTAATTTTCTCATTGCAAAGAAGTAGTGTGCTTTAACGCTTCCTTCAGACAATGACATTATTTTTGCGACGTCTTTAAAAGTCAAATCTTCCCATATCTTCAAAATAACGACTTTTCTTTGTTGGGGAGGAAGTAACTGCAACAAATTTAACACAAATTCTCTCTCCTCCTTTTTTATTATTGCTTTAGATATATTTTCATCAACTCCCCTTTCTGGAAGTTCATCATAAAACTGCTCTCTTCTTGAAGAAGCCTTTGTTATTCTGGTAAGAGAAAGGTTATGAGCAATTTGAAAAAGGTAATTTCTCATTTCATCAATTTCCTGAAAATTTTGGGGATGGCTTATAAATCTCAAAAAGGTCTCCTGAGTTAACTCTTTAGCATCCTCATCGTTTTTAACTATTCCCAAAATAAACCTCCTTATGGAAGGTGAATATCTCTTGATTAGTTCCGAAAGTGGCTCCTCCTTCCTTTCAAAAATTCCTTTAAGCCACTTTGAAATATCCTCCATATTCTCCTTATTACCTTTAAACTAAAATCTACTCTGAAAGGTTTAATTCAATTAAGTAATAATTTTGCCATACTACTAATCATTTTTAAAGGTACTACCAAAAAATGGGTTTTGATTGTAAAATACCATCTAAAGAGTTTTTAGATTTAAGGAGGAAGTGTTTGGTAAAACTTAAACTACTTAAGGAGAAGAGGGATTTTTCAGACCTTCACAATGAAATCTTAAATATTGTAGGGGAGAGATTAAAACAGGTTGAAAAACGGATTGGGCAAAGGTTGAGGTCGCCATATATCCCTATCGGTGAAATGGGAATCTACCTTGCAGCATCTCCAGGTAAAAGGTTGAGGCCTACACTTTTACTTTTAGTTTCAAATCTTCTTGATTATGAAGGAGATGAAGATATAGAATACGCCGTGATTCTTGAATTTATTCACACTGCAACCCTTGTTCACGATGATATTGTAGATCAGGCAATTTTAAGAAGAGGAAGGGCAAGTTTGAATTCAAAGTGGGGAAGCCAGCTTGCGGTTTTAATGGGAGATTATCTTTATATTTCAGCAGTAGAAATGGCTGTTAAAAGAGAATGGTCTCAAATACAGCCAATTATTGCGGAAACCTCTAAAAATCTCATTGAAGGGGAACTCCTCCAGAGCCATAAAAATTTTGATCTGACACTAAGCGAAGAGGAGTACTTTGAAATAATAAAATTAAAAACCGCAAAACTCTTCTCCACCTGCACGATAATCCCGCCAATGCTTTCAAACAGAGATAAAAAAGAAGTTGATGCACTTTATAACTTCGGTTTGAATATTGGAATGGGATTTCAGATTGTTGATGACTGCTTTGATTTCCTTTATGACGAAAAAACAATAGGAAAGCCTGCGGGAATGGATCTCAAGGAAGGAAAACTTACTCTTCCTCTGATCTACTTAAGGGACTACGGCAAAATTAGTGATAAAGAGTTTCTTGAAGCGGTAGTTGCAGGAAGACGCTTTGATAACGCCACTCTTGAGTCCTTATCCAGAATCGTGGTTCAGGGAGGATTTGTCAATAAAGCGATTTCTACTGCAAAGCAATATGTTGAAAATGCAAAGAAATATCTTGAAGTTTTCCCGGAGTCTGAAACCAAAAGAGTTTTAGAACAAATCCCTCAGATGGTAATTGAGAGGAGTTTTTAATGCTACCTTTCAAGTGGATATTCTTTGACCTTTTTGACACCCTTGTCTACATAAATGAGGAAATTTATTATACCGGGAAAAAAGAATCAGCAGAGATTACCGGCATTGACCCCGATGAATTTATTAAAGCGTGGAAAGAGACAGCAGAGGATGCACTTATAGGAATATTAAGAGACCCTTTTCAAAGGGCTACAAAAACTTTAGAAAAAATGGGAATTAAAGACAGAGCCATCGCTGCAAAAATATCTTTGTATGATGTGGAAACATTGCAAAGATGCGTATCTTTTTATGATGGCGCAACAGAGACTCTTGCACTTTTAAGGGAAAAGGGGGCATCTCTCGCTCTTCTAAGCAACGCAACAGCGACCACTGCATTTATTTTAAATACTCTTCATTTAAGAGACAGGTTTGATGTGCTTGTTTTTTCTTATGAAATTGGTGTAAAAAAGCCCTCACACAAATTTTTTGAAAAGGCTATTGAAAAAACAAAGGCTCAACCCTTTGAAACTCTCTTCATAGGAGATGGGGCAAACAGGGAGCTGGATTCAGCAAAAGAGATGGGATTTGAAACAATAAGGATTGTTCACCCAAAAAAGGCAAACACATTTATAGAAAAAGAACTTCAAAGTTCTGATTCTCATCAAATCGTTTATTCATTTTCGGAATTGTTAAAACATTTACAGGTATAAAATAAATAGTTGGGAGTTTTACAAGCATAGTCCACTTTCCTTGACAAACTGCTTAAAAGGATATATCTTATTTATTTAGAAATTCATATGGAGGTGATAGAAATGAAAAAGGTTTTGATGTTCGGATTGTTAACATTGTTTGGAATTGCTCTTTTTGCTCAGGGCGGAACAGGATATATTTCCATTCTTCCCGGTTATCAATTTAGTTCAGGGGATGTTGACAGTAATTTTGTTGCATCTCTTGATGGAGGTTATTTCTTCAACGACTATTGGGGACTTCACATGGGAGTTATCTACAATGAAGGTAAGTTTGACTTTGGAGAGATTTTACTCCCAACTGTCCCGCCTGTATTGTCAGATTTAGAGTATAAGGACTCGTTTTACATTTTTGAAATTGGTCCTGAACTCGCCAAAGAAATTGGTAATGGCCAAATTTATTGGCAGATTGTCAATCTTGGACACACCTTTGGTGCTGAAGATAACCAGTGGTCTTATGGAACCGCAGCAGGTTACAGGTATCATTTCAATGACAAATGGGGAGTTAACTGTCAGGCTGCATATCACAGAGTAGATGATTGGGATACAGACCACTGGGATGTTAGAGTAGGTCTCACCTTTAAGTTTTAACCTTATTTGAAAGGCAAATAAAAAAGGGGAAGGATCCTTCCCCTTTTTTTGTAACTATGAAAAGCAAAAAGTTTTATGCCTACAAAGTGAAAGAAGAATCAAAAATAGTAACAAATTGGGCGGAGTGTAAGAGAATTGTCGAAGGTGAAAAAGGGGCGAGATATAAGTCTTTCGATTCAATTGAAAAGGCAAGAAAATGGCTTGATGAAGGCGCTTTATACACTTCAAAAAAAACAGATATTCAAAATGAGAAGAATAGACTTGATAAAAAAGCAATTTATTTTGATTCGGGAACTGGAAGAAACGGGAGTGTTGAGATTTCCGTAACTGATTATGAGGGAATACCTTTACTTTTTAAGGCTGTTCCTGAAGGAAGAATAACAAAGTACGGCACTATGATTCTTGACAAAGATATGACTAATAACTTTGGTGAACTTGCAGCACTCTTCATAGCTCTTAAGGTTGCAAAGAAGTTACATTTAAAAAAAATATGTGGAGACAGCAAATTGGTGATAGATTACTGGAGCAAAGGGCTTGTTTCAAAAAAGAAACAAAGTGATAGCCAACTTATGACCTTAATAAAAAGAGTTTCAAAAATGAGAAAAGAATTTGAAAATAATGGTGGAAAAATAGAGAGGATTAAAGGCTCAATAAATCCGGCGGACATTGGCTTTCATAAAGATTGATTCTCTATTTACCTTTTCTTGTACTTAATTTTGTAAATTGATTTTTTTAAAGATTGAAGAGGCGATCTTACTTTTTTTGAAACAAAATCAGTTAGTTCATTTCTTTCTGAAAAATAACCGGAGAGAAGAATTTCTTCAAATTCCTTTCCCGGTTTTATTGCTAAACGAAGGTTTTCCTTGTGATACGACCTTATCAACCTCAAAAGATTTTTTAATGAAAGAGATGCTGCTAAAGGCGAAGAGTAAAAGTAAGAGTTCTTAAAATCAATGATTTTACAATCGTTACCCTGAAAAACTATATTTCCCATGTTTAAATCGGAATGGTAAAATCCCAATTTGTGAAGGTTCGCAATTGTTTTACCGGCACTAAAAATCTTTTCATCTTCCCAATCCTTTCCAATTGATACTTCCTTAAGTGAAACACTTTCATCAAAAAAAAGAGAAAGTGTAAAAACTCTCCAGAGCAAATTCCGTTTAAAAGCAATTCTTGCAAGAATAGGAAATGTCAGGTCAAGATCGCTTAATAATTCTACAATCTCCAGTTCGTTATTAAATTTTGATAAATCAAGAAATGAGGAGGAAAGAATGTTTGAAAGTAGACCTCCCCTAACCTCCTTTTTTAAAAGATATTCTTTACCTGAAATGTTTATAATTTTTGAACTTCCCCTTCCTTTATCAAGATTTTTTCCCTCTTCATAAATTTTTTCAACAAAAGATGGGTTTTGTAATCTTTCATCGGGCAGTTTAAATTTGGGGTGCTTGTAGAAAGTTATCTCCATATTTGATTATATTATAAAAGAAACTCCTTTCAAAATTTATAAACAGTCCTAAAAACAATCAGTTTTAAATATCAAATGTGAATTTTCTATTTTGCTACTACTTTTCGTGCCAAATCCGATATTGCGGTAAGCCTTTATTGTCAAAAAATAATTGCAAGAAAAGATTAGGTGTAAAATTTTTGTTGCGTTTCCTGATATTCGTTTCATAAAAAGTTTGTTTGAACGGTAGGAGCTCAATTTCCCATTAAAAAACAAACAAAACAACGCTGGTAAAACCTGTGGCTACAAATTGAGGCTTGATAACATCAAAACCTCCTTTAGAAAAAAATCACAATAATCAAAAATAGATTTTAGTATAAAGATATGAAAACCCAAAAAATTTAAGCTGCATTTTTTCTATTTCCCCACGAGAATTGCTCCCCCATCACCTACAACGATATAACTTGTTCCATTGTAAATAATGTCCAAAATATATAGATTTGAAATTGCTTCAGAAACATCCCAATTTACTGCATCAATACTACTAATAAAATGCGCCCCAAATCCCTGTGCAAGTCCAATAAACTTATCTTTTGCATAAGAAATAGTTGGAATAACCAAGCTATTTAATTCATACGGCTTAGATACAAGATCCCATTCTTTTCCGCTTGCTGATTTTAGAAAATAGTCTCCCTCGGTAGATATTATGAACGATGATACTCCAAAAGCAATTTGTGCCGTCTGTCCTTTCATATTTCTTGAAGGAATAGGAATATGTTTCCATTTCACACCATCAGGACTTTGCCATATTCTCAGTTTTCCATTCAATTTTTGGCCTACCGCCATCCAAACACCGTTTCCATAAGTGATTGAATGGACTTTCCCTCGCTTATCAAGTTTTTTAATTGTCCAATTGTAACCATCGTTAGTGAATTGAAAGGCGGGATAATCTCCAACTTGTCCAGTAGCAATACATAGATTACCGTTGCAGGCTATATCGTTATAATCGTATAACTTTGGAATATTTAAAATTTTCCATTCTACTCCATTCTCGCTTGACAATAATAATGAACTACCAACTGCAAGAAACCGTTTAAAATGCTCGCTCCAGACAATCTTTTCTAACCCTCCAAAAGCACCGTCTGGAATAATTGCCTTTCTCCAAGTAATGCCATCATCACTCTCAAAAATAACAGGAAGCCAACCATAATTCCCCAATTCAGTACCTACAGCCACATATTTTTCCCCACTATAAGAAACTCCTCTTAACCATCCATAAAGATAAATAGAAGGTGTGGGAATTGACCAAAGTTCTCCATCACTACTTTGTAGTATTATTCCATAATTTCCAGCAACAACAAAGCCAGAATCTCCCTTGCATATTCCTCTAAATTCATCGTGCATTCCTTCAAAGACAGTTTGCCAGTTGCGACCGTCACTACTTTTTAAAACACAATTCTCTTCAAAAGACGAAAAGGTAAAAGGATTCGTGGATGTAACTGCAAAAAAATTGGATCCATCAAAAATTATGGTGTTTGCTATTGTCCCTTCTAGCGCAGTTGAAACTTTTTCCCAACTGATCAAATGATCCGAAATAAAAAAGCGACATTCATAGCTTTCCGGGTCAATTCCTGAGCACAAAAAGATTTCTCCATTGCCTGAAATTGAATATATAAAGGGAGTGAATTCATATTCCTTTGTTTCCCAATTTAAACCATCCCCTGTTGTCGCTATAATAGATGGATGTTTCCATTCACCGCTTGCAGAATCATAGTAATCACAACTCCCAACAGCATAAAGTCTGTCTCCAATCGCTGATAAAGAAATAAAATTGTAATTTTTGGTTGGAGGAGTAGAATGGACAGAAATACCCCACAAAACGCCATCCTGACTGTAAAAAATACTCCCTCCTTCCGAAATTCCATTTCCTATGACCACAAAATACCCGTTCAAAACAGATATATCAGATAAGTAAGCCTTTGAAGGAAACTCTACTTTATTCCAATTTTCCCCATCAGCACTTCTTACAACTGTCCCCTCCTCTCCGACAACTAACAGGAGATTATCTTTATATGCTATAGAGGTAAGGTTAAAAGTAACTTCACTTTTTTTTGAATCCCACACTTTTCCATCATTACTTGAAACTATTGTTCCACAGTTTCCAACTGCCCAATATTTATCTTTAGTAAAAACGACTTTGTTAAGATTTTCTCCCGTTGGGACAGGATTTATCCATTGCCAAAATGGATAAAGGTGGTTTGAAAAAGCATTTGTGTAAAATATTACAAAAACAAGAAAAACTATTAATGTTAAGTAAACCTTATTTTTATTGTCTTTAAACATTTTCATTTCCTCCTCACAGGCAGACACTAAAAGGAGTCTCCCTTATTTTGAGTAGTCTTACTGACACCCTTTACAACTGTAAATGTTGTCCGTAAACTCAAACATATTTCCACCACTTTGAAAAGTATTTGTATTTAACCCCGATAATTTAACCTTAACACAACACTTACCACAAGGTGATGCGCCTATTTTTCCTGTTATTCTTGAATAGGAAATCCCTTTTAAATTTGTGACTAAGGACGCATTATTGGATGAGTCCAAAAACCTAACTTCCCAAAGGCGAAGAAATTTCCCTTTTGAATCAGTATAAAAGCTTATGGTAGAGCCAGCAGTGGCACAGGAAGGTTGTATCCCTTGGCCGTAAATTTTTAATTGAGGTGTTGTTTGTATTGCAGAAAACCAAATTGTTTCAAATTGGGCAGAAGTATAACACGATTCGTCAATTCCCAGATAATTTTGTAAAACTTTATACCCAGGATTCCTAAGAAGAATGTAATGATAACCGAAAGTAGTAGAACAGGGATAAGTTTGTGAACATACTATAGGTGAACCATCTATCTCCTCGATTTTTCTTTCTCTCATCTTTTTATACCACCTTTATTCTCTTTCTCAAACAAATTATCTAAAGGGCTTGTTATCCTTACAAGGTCTTTTGACTTCATAAATAAATTTTCTTTGAACTATTTTTAATCTCTCATTTTTATCTTTTTTTATATTTACCTTTATTGCCATATTTTATTTTAAACTCAATTTGTAATTTGTCAATATCTCGTCTTGCCCCAAAATCCAACATTGATTTTGGGTAGAGTGGTGAAAGAGGGTTTTAGGCTTGATTTTTTGATGAAATTGTTAGACCTAAAATTAAATTACAGTGTTTACTTCATATTCAGCTAAA
>DHFQ01000100.1 GCA_002402325.1 Candidatus Aminicenantes bacterium UBA4820 | reverse complement strand
AAGGCAATAAATAAGGCTTTTAAATGCTCGCATTTACAAAGACTTTTTAGTGCCTATAAATGCGTAGCATTTACCTGCGTCAAATCAAGATGCAAATCAATGTCGGATTTTGGGTTTAGTGTCTCTTGTTTTTTTTTTCACTCTTTAATAAACTATCACTTTGAAAAGGTGCTTTTAAAAGGAGTGATTATGAGAAGAAAGAAAAAAATACCCTATTTTATAAAGGATGTCTTTCCGCCTTTATTTGCTCTTATTTTTGCAGTTTTTTATTTTGCTTCAGTTCAAAGGGGAATTTTACCCTTCATCAAAGGATACATCATTGCAGTGGCAGGACTTCTATTACTCTCAAGATTACCAAAGGTTTGGTATTTCAAAAATTATCTAACCCCTGCTATTGCCGAATACAAGAGAGCTAAGGCTCAAGGAAGGGTCTTAAGCACAAAAAAACTATCAGATTTTTATACGCACCTTGCTTCTTTTGTAAGCAAGGCTCAATATTGTACTGTTTTAATATGGGTTTTTTCAATAATTGCGATAGTCATCCTTGATAGAATTTTTCTTATTGGAACTCTCCTCTCAGGGATTGCGCTAACTTTCACAGGGATAATTACCGCAAGCATTTCTTTATGCCTATCATATTTTGTTTGCAAGAGTGAAGTTTCGCCATTACTTGAAGAAATTCAACTTCAACTTGAATCTGTTCCGGATGTCAAAAAATATAGAGTTTCTTTAAAAAATAAAATTGTTTTTTCCGTACTGGGTCTCAATTTTATTGCCTTTCTTGCTTTTGGCATTTTAATTTATGCTCGAATTTCTTACCTTGCAGAAAGAAATGCAATAAGTGGAGCGGGAGTTGAAATTGGCAATTTTGCCAAAATATTGAGAGAAACTGATTCATCTAACTGGCCGACACAATTATCTTCTTTTAACTCAGATAAATATAATATAGCATTATTTAAAGGAGATGTTCGGTTGAGTGCTACTGACCCTGAATATTTTGACAGGAAATTAAAAGGATTGAATATCGTTTTTCAAAAGGATGCAATAGTTGAAACCACGCGGGCAGTATTATACTCCTATGCTATTGACAATGACCATTTCCTTGTTGCCTCATTAAAAGAAAATGTTGTTTCACCGATTCAGTTGTTTGTTATGTTACAATCTGCCTTTATTTATATAGTTGCTTTAATGATTCTATTAGGAGGGTTTCTACTATTTTTAGGAAATGACATAAGTTCTTGCATAGAAAGACTGAAGAATTTAAGCAACAAAATATCATCTGGAGACTTAAGAGAAATAGAAACAGTCTGGTCTGATGATGAATTGGGAGATGTTGGTGATCATCTGAGAGAAACCTTTTACTCTTTAAGAAAAATGCAGAAAGAGTTAAAACACGCCGGGGCAATTGTTGATCAGGAGGTTAACAGGACTGTTCATTTGACGAGGACCCTTGCAGAAGAGTCTAAAAATCAACTTGAAATTGCATCAAAAACGGGAAAATCAACTGAAATCCTTGAACAGGGGATTTTAAAAGTATCAAGTGCTATGGAGCAGGTTGTTACCACAACACAGGATGTTTCATCAATAATTCTTGAGATGCAGGCAAGTGTTGAAGAAATAGCGAATAATGCTGATATTTTAATGAAATCCGTTGAGAAAACAGTCGCTTCTGCAAATGAGATGTCAACAACCGCAGAAGAGATAAATTCTTCAACAGGAGTTTTAAGAGAATCTACTCAGGAATCAGTTTCATTTTTGACAGAGCTTGATGCAGCGCTTCAGGAAACAATGAGAAATGCAGGGATGCTACAGGAGACATCTGTAAAAGTTACTCAGGATGCAGAAGGGGGATTTAGTTCTGTTGCATCCGTTGAAGAGGAGATAATAAGAAGCAAGAAAGCAGCGATTCAAAGCCTTGAGGCGTTAAAAAACCTTCAGGTGAGTATAAACAAGATAGGCAGGATTGTTGATGTGATAGAAGAAGTTACGGAACAGACAAACCTCCTTGCTTTAAATGCAAGTATAATTGCGGCTGGTGCGGGAGAGTACGGAAAGTCATTTGCTGTTGTGGCAACTCAAATAAGGGAGTTATCATCGAGAACCTCAGGGCAGGCAAAAGAGATAAGAAATGTTATCAAATCTCTTGTTTCTGGCGGAGAAGAGATGTCTGATGCAATTTCAAAGACTGAAAGAGTAGTCGATAATTCTGTAAATCTTTCAAGAAACGCAGGAAATGCTTTAAAAACTATTCTTGAATCCGCATCAACTCAAGAAGAGTTAAGCAAAAGGATTTCTATTGCAATGGAAGAGATAGGACACGGCGGAGTTACAGCAACGGAGAGTGTAAATAAAATTTTCCAGATGATAGAAGGAATAACAAGGGCAACGGAAGAGCAGGCAAGAACGACTCGCTATCTTCATCAGGAGGCTGAGAGGGTGAGGGAAGTTTCCATTCAACTGAGAAATGCAACAAAGGAACAGGCAAAAGGTGCGAAAGTGATTTCAGAGTCTATGATCAGGATTACAAGTGATAGCCACAATAGCGCAGAATCGGTCAGAAATCAGGCAGATGAGACAAAGACTCTTTTTGACAACACACAGCAGTTGCTAACATTAAGTAAAAAGCTTGACCTTGCGATGAGAGACCTGTCAAGTGTGAGTAATTCTCTTCAGCAGAGCGCATCACTTCTAAATGAAGAGATAAAAAAATACAAAATATAGGAGAAATTATGCCAAAAAAGGCAGTAACTTATAAATCATCTGGAGTTGATATTGATGTTCAGGACAATGCTCTTAAGGTAGTAAAAAAAATAGCGAAGGCAACTTTTACAAAAAATGTTGTATCAGATATAGGATTATTTGGTGGCTTGTTTGATATAGGAAAAGGTAAAATCCTCGTTGCATCTGCGGATGGTGTGGGAACAAAAATAAAGGTTGCAAAAATGAAAGGAGTCTACAATACAATAGGGCATGACCTCGTTAACCACTGCGTCAATGACATCCTTGCACTTGGAGCAAGACCTTTGTTTTTTCTCGATTATTTTGCTATGGGAAAACTGGAGGGCAATGTCCTGATAGAGGTTGCAAAGGGGCTTGCAAAGGGTTGTAAAGAAAATGAGTGCGCCTTGATTGGTGGAGAGACCGCTGAAATGCCCGATCTATATAAAGAGGGTGATCTTGACCTTGCGGGTTTTATTGTTGGAATTGTAGACAGAAAGAAAATTCTTCCAAGAAATGTTGAAATTGGAGATGTTCTTATCGCCCTTCCTTCAAACGGACTTCACACAAACGGTTATTCTCTTGTTAGAAAATTATTTTTTGAAAAATTGAAATTTGGGGTTAATGACAGGATCAAAGAATTGGGAGAAAGCGTTGGAGACTCTCTTCTGAAGATTCACAAAAGTTATTTCTCCTCTGTTTATCCAATTCTTGAAGATAGAAATTTAAAGGCAATTGCCCATATAACCGGGGGAGGAATAACAGATAATCTACCAAGAGTTCTTAAAGAGGGCATCTGTGCTGAAGTATGGCTTGATAGAATTGATGTTCCACCAATTTTTAGATTTATTAAGGAAAAGGGTAATGTCAGTGAAGAAGAGATGTTCAGAGTTTTCAATATGGGCGTTGGCTTGATTCTTGTTGTAGATAAAAATGGGGCTGATGACATCATCAAAAAACTTAAAAAAAGAAAGGAAAGCCCTTTTTTAATCGGCGAATTGGTAAAAGGAAAGAAAAAGATTAAATACATAAAGAATTAGCATTTATCTTTGTAAATGGATTCAACTACCAACTTTTAAGTCTTTCATCAACTTGACAGATTACGGAAATAGCCATAAAATCTCATTTGTGCCGAAGTGGCGGAACTGGCAGACGCGCTACATTCAGGGTGTAGTGTCCTTAAGGATATGGGGGTTCAAATCCCCCCTTCGGCACCATCCACTAAATTCAAAAGAAGAGGCACACTTTGTTTCCTTCAATAAATGCTTTTGCCTTTGTCAAAAGAAAATTGTTCTTATTATTTGAGATATGAATGATGGTAGAATTGAAATCTGGAGGCTTTTATGCAATTTAAAGAAAAGTATGGAAAATATGCATTGGTAACGGGGGCAAGTTCGGGTATTGGTAAAGAATTTGCCTATCTTCTCGCAGAGAGAGGAGTTAATCCAATTCTTGTAGCAAGAAGGGAAGAGAGACTTAAGGAAATTTCATCGGGCATCATCTCAAAATACAATGTTGAATCTCCATTTTTCAAGGTTGATTTGAGTGAAGAGCAATCTTATAAAACTCTTTTTCAACTTACAGAAAAATATGACATCGGACTTCTAATAAACAACGCAGGCTTTGGTTACTACGGAAGATTTATAAATCAGAATGAGGAGAAGCAAGAAAAGATGATAAAAGTTAATGTTTTTACTTTTGCTATGCTCACCAAAGTTTTTTCAAAATATTTTGTTGAAAAGGGAAGGGGAGGAATTATTCTTGTCTCATCACTTGCCTCCTTTCAACCAACCGCTGGAATGGCTCTATACGGTGCAACTAAGGGTTTTGAACTTCTTTTAGGGGAAGCGTTTTACGAAGAGATCAAAGGGAAAAATGTTGATGTAACGGTTCTTTGTCCGAGTGCAACCTTAACTGAATTTCAAAGTGTTGCAGAAGGCGTTCCTCATAAAGGTATGAAGGCACGGGATGTTGCATTGTACGGAATTAAAAAGTTAGGCAAAAATGTAATAACAATACCAGGTTTTGGGAACAAAATTGTTGGCAAACTTTACAGATTTTTCCCCCGCTCATTTATTAGATGGGCAACGAAGATAGTCTTAGGTGGATATTTAAAAGATTAGAAGTTTTCAATGTCTTACACCAGAGCCTGTTGTTAAATTTTATTTTAATTTGATGCAAGTAGATGATAGCATTTAAAAGATTTTCAATTTTTTGCTGATGACTTATGATGATAAAGAGTTATCAAAAATTTTAATTTTAGGAAAACATAAATTTTCTTTACAAGTAATTTTGAAAGGAATAGGATTTTTATCGTGGAGGAAGTTTAATTTTTTGGTTTAATAAATCTGAAAACGACTAAAGAATTGATTGACACAAAGTTTGCCTGCTCACACAAACAATAAGATGTGTCCGGGCGTAGTTCGGAAAAAAAGTGTGGACTTAACTCTTGTATCTTGAGTTTTATTATTTTTTAAAATCGTGCTGCTTGCAATTGCCATTGATTTCTTTCGCAATAATTTTTTATGTCGTCCAGTATATATTTTTTTCAAAAATCTTTTTTTAAGGGTGCGATCAAAAATCCAATAAAGAAAAGAAGTGAAGCGACATAAAAGGGGATGGTGAATGAGTGGGTTAAATAGTAAAGGGATGTTCCAAGCGGGAAGGCTATAAAAGCCCTAACCCCTGCAAGGGCTACATGCAAAGCCATGAAGGATGCAGCCTCGCCCTTTGCTCTAACAAAGACTATCGGGGCAAGATACCACGCTACATTTACTATTGCCATACTCACCCCATAGAACCCGTAGACAAAGTATGCGTAAGAGACGCCCTTTGCGAAGGAAAGAAATATTGGATAAAGAAAAAGGCAGAAAAATCCCAATTTTACAAACTTCAAAGGATTGACAAAGTCCATCATCCTTCCAACAATGAACGAAGCAAAAACCATCATTCCTTGAAAGAAGAGTCCATTTAGAAATGATGCCTGAGTGTAGTTGACTTTGAGGTGGTCGACAAGAAAAATTGGCAGTAGCGGAAGCATCATCATATATGCTGTGCCATAAAAAAAGAAGGAAATCTGGAAAATAAGGTAATCCTTTCTCTTTTTCAAAATTTCAAGGGGTTTTGTTAGTATCTGCTCTTCCTCTTTTACCATTCTTTCCCTTATTTTTGACATAAAGTAGTTTGATAAAAATCCGCAAATTCCGGCCACGATGTACGAAAAAAGAATCAAATTTTTAAAATGGTCGTAGAATTTTCCAAGTGTTAATGAGACGATTATTGCCATAAATCCAGAGAAAGAATAGACAAAACCAAAGATTCTTCCCCTTAGATAATCGGGGTAGTTCTTTTTCAATATTGCATTTTGGGCGGTATAAAAAATGGGCCAGGAACAGGAGGCTACCATTGCTAAAATGACAAAAGCTATTTGATTGTTAAAAAATGGGACTAAAATGAGTGAAAGTCTTGCAAATCCAGATATGATAAAAAACCATCTTTTATCTCTTTTTGCCATTATTGGTCCTAAAGGCAGTGAAAGGATCAATGCTGCAGAGGGAGCCATAACGAGCAAAGTGATAAGAAGAGGGGATGCGTTAAAGTGTTTTCTTGCTACGATGTCATTTAAAAGCCAGATACCGTTGAAAATCCCATCGAAAAATAGGGCTTTAAAATGATAAAGGAAGGTGTATCTTGCTATTTTAGGAAGTTTTTTAATCAAAATTATCTGTATGTCCCAAAAATTTCTTTTAAAGTGTTCGTTATTTCACCGACAGTCGCATAGTTTTTTACTGCCTCAAGTGTCGGGAAAATAATATTTTCTTTAGACTTCGCTACATCTTTCAAATTTTTCAAAGATTTTTCAACTGCGCTGTTATCCCTTTCAGATTTGAGCCTCTTTAACCTTTTAACTTGCTCTTCCTCAAGAGATGGGTCAACTTTTAAAATTGGAATTGGCGTCTCTTTTTCTTCAACAAATGAATTTAGCCCGACTATAAATCTCTTTTTTTCCTCAATTTCCTTCTGGTATCTGTAAGAGGACTCATCAATCCTTTTTTGAATAAAATTGTTTTCAATAGCCTTTATCATTCCACCTGAATTTTCAACCTCTTCCATCAACTTTGTTACCTCTTCCTCAATTTTATCTGTGAGTGCTTCAATAGCGTAAGAACCTCCAAGAGGGTCAATGATATCTGCCACCCCGCTTTCATAAGCGATGACTTGCTGAGTTCTTAAAGCAATCGTTGCACTTTCAGAAGTTGGAAGTCCAAGTGCCTCATCTTTTGAATTTGTGTGCAAAGATTGAGTTCCACCCAGAACCGCTGCAAGGGCTTGAAGTGTGACTCTCACTATATTAACATCTGGCTGCTGTGCAAGAAGAGTTGATCCGCCCGTTTGAGTATGAAATCTTAGTGTCATAGCCTTCGGGTTAGTTACTTTAAATCTCTCCTTCATAATTTTTGCCCAGATTCTTCTTGCTGCCCTGAATTTCGCAATCTCTTCAAGAAAGTTGTTGTGAGAATTGAAGAAAAAAGAGAGCCTTTCGCCGAATTTGTGAACATCAAGCCCTTTATCTATTGCAGATTGAATGTATGTTATGCCATTTAGAAATGTGAAGGCAACCTCCTCAACGGCAGAGGAACCTGCCTCTCTGATATGATAACCAGAAATTGAAATAGTGTTGAATTTTGGGACATTCTTTGTTGCATATTCAAAAATGTCGGTTATAATGCGAAGAGAGGGTTCAGGGGGAAAAATGTATGTTCCTCTTGCAATGTACTCTTTCAGAATGTCGTTTTGAATTGTTCCAGAAAGATTTTCAAAACTCACCCCCTCTTTTTCTGCAACGGCAAGATACAAAGAAAGAAGAATAAAGGCGGTTGCATTTATTGTCATTGAGGTTGAAACTTTATCAAGGGGAATATCTTTAAAAAGAACCTCCATATCATCAAGAGAAGAAATTGCAACCCCAACCTTTCCAACCTCACCCATAGCCCTTTCATCATCAGAATCAATTCCCATCTGTGTGGGAAGATCAAATGCAACGGATAATCCTGTTTGTCCCTTTTCAATCAGATATTTATACCTTTCGTTTGATTCTTTTGCAGTTCCAAAACCGGCGTACTGCCTCATAGTCCACAGTTTTCCCCTGTACATAGAAGATTGCACTCCTCTCGTGTATGGAAATTCACCTGGAAAATTTAACTTTTCAAGATATTCATCCTCTGAAAATGAAAGTGGTGTGTATATCGGTTCAAATTCGTAGTTAGATGTTGAAGGCAGAGATTTTTTCTCTCCTAAAGATTTTTTTAGTTTTTCTTCAAACTTTTCCTTTGCCAAACTTATTTGCTTTTTTTTCACTTTTCTTCCTTTCCAAACTTAACAATCTTCATTTTTCGTATTATAATACACTTTTAAAATGGATGGTAGAGAATTTTTTACTAAAGAAGAAAGCGATTTAAGATACACCCTCCCTATTTTTGAAGGACCTCTTGATCTACTTCTATATCTGATTGAAAAAAACGAACTTGACATCTACGATATTCCAATCTCTTTAATAACGGGACAGTATCTTGACTATCTTTCAAGGATGAAGGAGTTGAACCTCTTTATTGCTGCAGATTTTATAAGTATGGCTTCAAACTTAATTTATATCAAAAGTCAGATGCTCCTTCCAAAGATAAACTCTCCTTTAATTGAGGAGGAAAAGGACCCAAGGGAACAACTTGTTGAGCAACTACTTTTGAGGAAAAAGTTTTTTGAGGCGGGGGAGTTTCTTTCAGAAAAAGAGAATCTTGTTTCAAATCAGTTTTACAGGACAGAAAAGAGTTATGAGGAAGGCTTTTCAAGTTACGATGTTGGAGTGTGGGACATCGTTTCTGCACTGAAAGAAATAATAAAAAGGGCTAAAGATAGGGGAAGCAAGGTAATCTTAATTGAAGAGAGAAATCTTGCGGATAAAATTGGTGAAATAATGGAGTTTTTTAATGAAAGAAAAACAGCCTTTTTTGAGGAACTTTTGATGGGAAGGATAAACCTTGAGGAAATTGTTATAACATTCATTGCTATTTTAGAACTTGCAAAAAAAAGAGAGGTTGTTTTAATTCAGGATGTTCCTTTTACTCCAATCAGGATTGTAAGAAAAAAGGATTTCAGCGAAGAGATAATAAATAGTTAATGAGGTTAAATGGAAAAAATTTTTCAATCGCCACTTTTTTTGTTTTGCCTTTTTGTTTTATGTTTAATTCTTCCATTTCTTATACTTGGAATTATTTTTCTTTTTGTAAAATCATTTAAACCAATTTTAAAAAGACCGCTCTATTTTCTTTTGATGTGTCTAATTTTCTCACTTCATGAAATCTGCGTTTTCTTTTTAGAAAAGGGAATTACCTCAAAATTACTTTCAATACTTTGTGCGATACTGTGGACAGTTTGGGGGCTTTACTATTACAAATCCAAAATGGGGGGTTCCAAATCTGTATCTGAATAAGTAATTAAAAATGACAATAATCTTAAAATAAATTGCCTTGTTTCAACGGAAGTTCCTTTGCTAAAAGGGGT
>DHFQ01000022.1:2920-4560 GCA_002402325.1 Candidatus Aminicenantes bacterium UBA4820 | reverse complement strand
TTCCCAAAACATTTTAGATTTTAACAAATTTACTATGTATCTTGAAATTAGCATTATCTCTTTTCACAATGCAAAAATTAAATGAATGACAATTTCAGGTTTTCCCCCGCCGTTGGGCCATTGATAGCCTACCATTGTTGAATATTTTCCTTTCGAGAAACCCACTCCAACGGATAAATAGTTTTCTTTCCCGCTCATCTTATCTGCACAAAACTGAAAACCGCTTTCAGTAATTTTATCAATCCCTAATATATAATTTATTTCTCCGTCATACTCCCTTTGAACGCCACAATGAGTTCTTAAAAAACCAAAATCTATTGTCGCTATCAAATATGGAATGCAATCCAACTCCGAATTTAAATTATAAGTTCCTAAAGCCACTTTAATAAAAGAGTCCTCTGACTTAAGTATAAGATATTTTACATTGAATAAAACAGAATGCTCATGGTCTGTCTCTTTCAGATTAAAATCAAATCCAAATTCAAATTTGTCTCCAATTCCAAATTCAGTGTTGACAATACTCTGTTTCTCTCTTAATTGATCAGCCCATCCTTCCCACTGAAAGTCAATTATTACATTCCCGTTTCCTGAAAAATCTGCTGTGGGAATTACAAGGAGTCCACTGTAACATCCGAAAGTACCAGTAGAGAAAAAAATTAAAAAAAGTAGTATAACTTTTTTATCCATTTTGGTGCTTTAAAATAAAGACTTTTGTACCATTTTTTTTACAGATTTTATCTATTGGACAGCCCTCGCAGGAAGAGGGGCAATTTTCATAACTTGAGATGATTCCCATTCTCTCCAATTCATCAAACATAGCCATTATAACCTCTTCTGTTGAATCTAACTCCTTTGCCATATCTTTAATCGTCGTTATTCTTTTTTCTTTCATTAACTCAATTAACTTCTTAAGCATAAAAAATACTCAAAATGTTGTAGGACAAAATGCCGAATAGAAGGGAAACAAAAATATGAATAAAAATTGAAAAAAAGGCTATACTTCTTCCTTTTTCTTTTATCATAGTAATAACCGTTGCAAGACAAGGGATAAACATCATCTGAACAACCAGAAATGAGATTGCAGATGGAAATGTAAAATGCTCTTCAATTTCTTTTTGAAGATTTTTCTCTGAAGGGGTTTTGTAAAGAACCCCAAAGGTTGCGATGGTATTCTCCTTTGCCACAAAACTTGTAAGAAGTGCTGTTGTAATCCTGTAATCTTCAAAGCCCATAAGTTTTCCTAAAGGTTCTATAGTTTTTCCCAACTTAGAAAGGTAACTGTTATCAATTGAAGGATACGCATTCAGAATCCATACTATAGCGGAAACTGTTACTATTATTGAGGCAGCCTTCGATAAGAAACTTTTAATATTTGCGTAGGTGTAAATTGAAACCGTTTTTAAATTTACTTTGTGGTAAAGGGGTAGTTCCATAATGAAGGCACTCTTTACTCCTTTTAGAAAGTAGGTGCTTATAATTTTTCCAATTATAAATAAAACAATTATATTCAAAAGTATTAAAAATATCATAACAAATGTTGATTTCTTGCCAAAGAATACAGGTGCCAAAAATGAAACAACAGCAAGCCTTCCCGCGCAGGGAATAAAAGGAACAAGGAGAATGGTCAGTACCCTCGCTTT
>DHFQ01000022.1:0-2892 GCA_002402325.1 Candidatus Aminicenantes bacterium UBA4820 | reverse complement strand
TGAAGCCCAATCCTGTGCATAAAATTATCCATAACATAAGCTATTCTTGAGAGGTAACCAACATCTTCAAGGATTCCAAGAAAGAAGAAAAACAAAATTAAAATAGGTAAGAACGCTAAAACCATACCCGCTCCACCTAAAATCCCATCAAAGAGAACTCCTTTAAAAAATGGTAAGAAATTATAAGTTTTGTTTAGATAATCCTGCGACCTCGTTACACTCTCACTCAATAATGCAACAATTGGGTTTGCAATTGTATAAGTCAAAAAAAAGAGGATAAACAGAGCAAATAAAACAACTATCAACCCATAGATTGGATGGGTAGCATATTTATCAATTCTATCGGTAATGGTGATTATTTGGGGCTTTGGCTTTTCGACACACTTCTTTACTAAAGAGGAAATCCACTCATATCTTGAGCCGATAATGTCAAGGTAAGCATCTTCGTGTTTTGAAAGAATTTTGTGGACATCACTCCATTTTTCATTAAGCAAAGGTTTTAAAACAGATGTAACCTCCCTATCTCCTTCAAGAAGTTTTATTGATACCCACCTTTTAGGGTAAGGATCTGTTTTTACATCCTTTAAGATTGATTCTATTTCTGATAACTCTCTTTTGTGATTTTCCCTGATTGTCGGAGGTTCTTGAGGAATTGTGTCTTCTTTATAAGTTTCTATTGTAACATCAAGCAACTCCTTTAAACCAACATTTTTCGTGGCAATAAGTTCAACACTTTTAATACCCGTCCTTCTTTCTAACTCATCGCCCTTTATATTTATTCCGTTCGCCCTCGCAACATCTACCATATTAAGACCAATCACGATTTTTGTTTCAAGGATTAAAAGTTCTGATAAAAGATATAAACTTCTTTCAAGAGATGATGCATTTAAAAGTAAGATGATCACATCGGGTTTTTCTTTTATGATAAAATCCCTCGCTATTCTCTCCTCTTCTGAATTTGATGTGAGGGAGTAGGTGCCAGGAAGGTCTGTAATTTCTATCTTATAATCATCATGAACTACTACGCCACTTTTTTTCTCAACGGTTTTCCCGGGCCAGTTTCCAACATGCTGGTTTAAACCTGTGAAATGGTTGAAGACCGTCGATTTTCCAACATTTGGTTGTCCCATGAGGGCAACTCTTATTACTTTTTCATTCATTTTTTGCTTACCATAATTTTTTCTGCCTCTCCCCTTCCCAAGGCAATTCTTGTATCTCTGACAAGTATAATCATTGGTCCTCTCCCAAAATTTTGAATAACTTTTACTGAAGAGCCTTCCGTAAGTCCTAAAGAAGCCATTCTTGAATATAAATCCTTACCACCCTTTATTTTCACAACAATTGATTCTTCGCCACTTTTCAATTTAGTTATCTCAACCATTTACTTTTTACCCTTTTCCCGTTTTAAATTTGATTTATCTTTTAAAATGTTTTCTGCAAGGCTACAAAACTTATTTATAACATCTTTTTCAAGTATATGTTCCATTCTGCACGCCTGAGTTTCCGCCTTTTCTTTTTCAACCTTTAAGACATCCACCAAAAATGTGTAAAGTTTTTGATGTCTCTCCTTCACTTTGATTGCCAGATTTTTCCCTTTTTTTGTAAGGGTAATTGGTTTGTAGGGGTTGTAGTGAACGATATTTTTATCCTTTAATGTTTGCAAAGCCTCTGTAACAGATGGTTTTGAGACATTTAACTTTTTTGAAATTTTAGTTACTCTTGCATCTCCATCCTCTTCTTCAAAGAGTAAAATAGCCTCAATGTAATCTTCAAGGCTTTCTCCCAATGAATTTTTTTCTCGCTTCAAAGTATCCTCCTCAAGGGATATTATAGTTAGGTTTACCTAACTTGTCAAGGGGTTGAAAAATTATTAAGAAAAGCCTATATTTTTATTGAGGTGACAGATGGAAAGAGTTTCAGCGTTTGAAGTAATTATCCCAAAAGATGAGGAAATGAAGGTTGATGCAACTTTGTTTGTCTCAGAAAGTATTAAACTTGAAAACGATGCCATAAACCAGTTAAAGGATGCCTGTAAAATCCCATCAGTAAAAAGGGTTATAGCGACTCCCGATATCCATGTTGGGTTTGGAGTTCCTATAGGATGCGTAGTTGGAACTGAAGAGGTCATAATCCCCGCCGCTGTTGGTTATGACATAAATTGCGGAATGAGGGTGATTTTAACTAACCTTCATTCCTCTGATGTTGATTTAGAAACAGTTGCAAAATCAATAAGAAGGGACATTCCTCTTGGAGAAGGAAAAGAGAATATAAGACTTTCAAGGGAAGAATTTGAGATGGTTCTTGAGGGAGGGATAAAATCTTTATATGAGATAAAAAGAAAAGACCACTTTGTCTGGGATTTGCTGAGAGAAGATGATTATTCAATCATAAAGAATTTTATTGAAGATGGTGGGTCAATGCAAGGTGAGCCGGCCGCCGTTTCTGAAAGGGCTAAGCAGAGAGGACAAAACCAGCTTGGCACTTTGGGAGGGGGCAACCACTTTATTGAACTTCAGGAGGTTGTTGAGATAAAAAATAGAGAACTTTCTGAAAAGTGGGGAATTTTTGAAGGGCAACTTTTAATTATGATCCATTCAGGAAGCAGAGGGCTTGGTCATCAAATTGGAGAGGATTATATGTCTCTTGCAAAATCTAAAAACTATGGAGAGCCTCATCCTTCAAGGGAACTTTGCTATATCCCTCTTGATAAAAAGGAGGGGCAAAAGTATGTTAAAGCGATGCACTGTGGGGCAAATTCAGCCTTTGCAAATAGGCATATAATGTCTCTTCTTGTAAAGAAGAATTTTTTATATCACTATCCCGATTGCAAACTAAAACTTCTTTACGATGTTCCACACAACATCGCAAAACTTGAAAACCATTTTGGTAAAA
>DHFQ01000034.1:1485-7621 GCA_002402325.1 Candidatus Aminicenantes bacterium UBA4820 | reverse complement strand
ATTTGACCCCCGCAGTCTGACAAAGCAGGTTGCCCGTCGCCTTCTGTTCCCGTATCAATCCAATTCATAGAAAGAAATGAAGGATTATTTCAATGAATTGACGCAGGCAAAAAAGCGTAGATTTTTTGTAAAAGGCAATAAATAAGGCTTTTAAATGCTCGCATTTACAAAGACTTTTTAGTGCCGATAAATGCGTAGCATTTACCTGCGTCAACTGAAGATACAAATCAATGTCGGATTTTGTGTTTGACTTTTTTTTTAATCTAATGCAGAATATCACTTTGGCGCCGTAGCCAAGCGGTAAGGCAGGGGCCTGCAAAGCCCCCATCACCGGTTCGAATCCGGTCGGCGCCTCCACTTTTTTTTATAAAAGTTTTGTTTTATACTTTTCTTTAGCCGGGGTGGCGGAACAGGCAGACGCTGAGGACTTAAAATCCTTTGCCTGTAAAGGCGTGCGGGTTCAAGTCCCGCCCTCGGCACCATAAATTAAACGATAAACTTCATAAAGAAAATAGATAATTGACCTTTTCATTCAGGGTTAAATTTTTGATTTGAAGGGTTATTTGTTTAGATAATATTATTACTTTAATTCTGTTGAAGGGGCTGGTGGCAAAAAACCTATAAGGTTATCTTTTGCAAGTTTTTTGAATATCATAAGCGCCTGTAACTCCAATATTGGTGAGATTCTAATTATTGACTGAACAGAATTGATGCCGTTTATTCTGCTTAAAATGTAGTTTTCCTGAGGAGTGAAATTAAATTCATCAAGTGGTGTAATAGTCCTCTTCAAATAAGGGATATGTTCTATTGTAAAGTCGCTACTTATCAAACTATCCTTTATTTCATCATAAGATTTCTGAATCATCATCCTTGCAAATGAGTGCGTTGGTTCAATTGAAAGGATGTCTTTAAAAATTTGAATCGCTTTCTCAAACTCTCCGCTGTTGTACTCTTTCAAAGCCTGATTTGAGAGGCTCTTTATCTCTTCATCTTTAATTTTTTCTTCTTCCTTCTGTTCAACCTCTTGAGTCATTTCAACCTCAATTATTGAAAAGGTGTAAAGGTCAAAAAGGGTTTTATAAACAGCAAAGTCACTTGAATGGAATGCGAGACATAAATCGGCAATCCTTCTTGGATTTTCAAGTAACTGAATGACTCTGTTAAAAACAGGGTCTTCTAAAACATCCCTATTAAGATTTTCAGGGATAATTTTTACAATCACATTTGGACTTGGAAAAACCTTTTTGATTCTTGACCATTCATCAGACCTTCTCGTTCCCTCCATCAATATTGATGTAACTTCCATTTCGATAGGAACAGCATTTCCCTCTGCAGTCGCATCGTTGAAAAACTTGAACTCTCCTTTATCTCCCCACAAAAAAAGGTCATAAATTGTCTCTTCTGCCTTGATTCTTAAATATTTTTGAACCTCAGATTCCTCCAAAAAACCTTCATTAACAAGAATTCTTCCTATTTTGACACCAGATATCGCCTGCTTTTTAAAGGCTTCAATCAATTGATTTTCACTAATTTTGCCGAAAGAAAGAAGAAATTGGCCAAAATACTCCCTTGGATCGTTTGATGAAGAGGCTACGATTTTCCCTTTTTGGAAATAGATTTCCTTGACAATTTCACCTTTTGAGAGTATAAGAATCCCCGTCTTCTGGCTATATGCAAGCCATTGGAGAAGATCGGGTAACGGCATCGTGGCTAAATTGCCTGATATTGCCATAATTTATAAAAAAGCCAAAAGATGGCTTTCATCATTTTGCTAAAGCGGTCTTTGCTTTTTCAATCAATGATGAAAAGGCTACCTCATCTTTTATTGCTATTTCAGCAAGCATCTTCCTATCAAGGTTAATGTTAGCCTTTTTTAAACCATCAATAAACCTGCTATAAGACATATCAAATGGGCTGAGTGCTGCATTTATTCTTACAATAAAGAGCCTTCTAAAGTCTCTTTTTTTCTGCTTTCTTCCCACAAAGGCAAAGGCTAAAGACCTTTCAACCTGCTCTTTCGCAGTTCTGTAAAGTCTCCTCTTTGCCCCGTAATAACCTTTAGCAAGTTTCAGTATCTTTTTTCTTTTCTCAACTCTGCTTGAACCTCTTTTTACTCTTGCCATTGTTTACCTCACTAATATTGAAGCATCTTTTTTACTTTTTTAAGATTGGCATCATCTACCATCGCTGGTGCAACAAGATGATTCTTCCTCTTTCTTGACTTTGTTGAAAGTATATGCCGGTGATAAGCGTGCCATCTTTTTACTTTTCCTGTCGCCGTTACTTTGAACCTTTTTGCTGCGCTCTTGTTGGTTTTTGTTTTTGGCATAAAAATTCCTCCTATTTTGTCGCGGGTGCGAAAACCATAACCATAGACCAGTTGTCCATAGATGGAACCCGCTCTATTTTACCAACTTTTATTAAATCGTTTGTGAGCCTTTGTAAAAGTTCCTGAGCCATCTCTGGATGAGAAATTTCTCTTCCTCTGAACCTCACGCTCACCTTAACTTTGTTTCCTTCAATTAAAAACTTTTCCATCTGTCTCTTCTTTGTCTGGTAATCATGTTCCTCTATTTTTGGCCTTAACTTTATCTCTTTGACAACAATAACCTTTTGCTTTTTCTTTGATTCCTGCGCCTTTTTCTTTTCTCCATAGATAAATTTACCATAATCTATGACTTTACAAACGGGTGGATTCGCCTTCGGGGCAATCTCAATCAGGTCAACTCCTTTAGAAGCAGCAAGTTCGAGCGCTTCCCTTAAGGACATTATTCCCAACTGCTCCCCTTTTTCACTGATCACCCTTACTTCTTTAGCCTTTATTTCCTCGTTTATTTTTTGCTCTCTTTCGCTAATAACATCCTCCTTTAATCAAGTTTTATCTCTTTAGATTTAACCTTTTTAAAAAACTCATCTAAGAATTCTACCACCTTTTTACTTCCTCTGTCACCACCGCTTCTTGTTCTTACTGAAACACTCTCATTCTCAATTTCTCTATCGCCTGATATAAGCATATAGGGAACTTTCTCAAGTTGAGCCTCTCTAATTTTATAATTTATTTTTTCAGGCCTGAAATCTGACGAACACCTTATTCCTTTTTCCTTAAATTCCGCAAGAAGTTTTTCACAGTAGGGAATATGCCTGTCCGCAATTGACATAACTCTTACCTGCTCAGGAGCAAGCCAGAGAGGAAATGCACCTGCGAAGTTTTCAATCAAAATTCCAAAGAATCTTTCAAGACTTCCAAGTAACGCCCTGTGAATCATATAGGGTGTGTGAGGCTTATTATCTTTTCCAATGTATTCAAGGTTAAATTTTTCAGGAAGATTAAAATCAAACTGCACTGTTGAAAGTTGCCAGCTCCTACCCAACGCATCTTTTATCTTTATATCAATTTTTGGCCCATAAAAGGCGCCTCCGCCTTCATCCATTTCATACAAAAGATCAACTGACTCTGCGGCTCTTTTTAAGGCATCGGTGGCTGCGTTCCATCTTTCCTCTTCGCCCACAGATTTTTCTGGCTTTGTCGCAATGAATGATGAAAATTCCGTAAATCCGAAGGACTTGAGAATGTGTATTGTAAAATTTATCACCGAAACGACCTCTTTCTCCATATCATCCTGCGGAACAAAGAGGTGTGCGTCATCCTGAGTAAAACCTCTTACCCTCATAAGCCCGTGTAAAACCCCCGACTTTTCATATCTGTAAACCGTTCCAAGTTCTGCCCATCTTAAAGGCAACTCTCTGTAACTTCTATGCTTTGATTTGTAAATCATTACATGGAAAGGGCAATTCATCGGTTTTGCATAGAAAGTCTGATTTTCCATCTCCATTCTGGGATACATATTCTCTTTGTAAAAATCGAGATGCCCCGATGTTTCCCACAAAGTGGATCTTCCGATGTGAGGGGTAAAAACAAATTCATAGCCGTTTTTGATATGCTCTTCTCTCCAAAAATCTTCGATCGTCTTCCTAACTATTGCACCTTTTGGATGCCAGAGAATAAGTCCTCCACCTATCTCATCAGCAACCGAGAAAAGATCAAGTTCTTTTCCAAGCTTTCTATGGTCTCTTAACCTTGCCTCTTCCAACTTTTTTAGATGCTCATCAAGTTCCTTTTTTGTAAAGAAAGAGGTGCCATAAATCCTTTGAAGCATCTTGTTTTTTTCATCGCCCTTCCAGTATGCGCCAGCAATTGAGAGGAGTTTAAAAGTTCCCTCTTTAATTTTAGAAGTGCTGCTTAAATGCGGTCCCCTACAAAAGTCTGTGAAGTTTCCCTGTTTATAAATTGAGACCATTCCACCCTGACCTTTTTCAGTTACAAGTTCAACTTTGTAAGGCTCATCCTCGCCCTTAAAAAGTCTGATCGCCTCTTCTGAAGAAACATCCTGCCTTTCAATGGGATTACCCCTTTTTGCGATTTCTGCCATCTTCTGCTCAATTGCAGGAAGGTCTTCGGGAGTAAAGGGCGTCTCTCTATCAAAATCATAATAGAAGCCATCCTCAATCACAGGACCAATCGCAATCTTTGTTTCAGGGAAAAGTTCCTTCACGGCATTTGCAAGAAGATGGGCTGTAGAATGGCGATAAATCTCAAGAGATTCCTTGTTTTTTGAAGTTAAAATTTCAATAGAACAATCTTCATTTAAAGGCGAAGCAATATCCTTTAGAATGCCATCAACCTTCATCGCAACAGCATCCTTAAGTAGCCTCTCAGAAATTGCCTTTGCCACCTCTTCCCCGCTTACGCCCTTTTTAAAATCCATAACTGAGCCATCGGGAAGGGTAACTTTGATCTCTTCCACTTTCATTCTCCAAAAACAAATAGGTGGTAGGCGCGAGCGGAATTGAACCGCTGACCTCTACCGTGTCAAGGTAGCGCTCTAGCCAACTGAGCTACGCGCCTCCACAATCAAGTAGTTTATAGGAAAATGAAGAATATGTCAAGGTGTATGAAGAGGTTGTGTCTTGCCAATATGATAATGTCCCCATATTGCCAAAATAATAGAAATGTCCCCTAATAATGGTTGAGGAGGTATAAGCCACAGAGGAGACAATAATGAGTGAGAAGGAAGTTAAGAGAGTGGAAGCAGTTTTAAATCTTAACTTCTCTGCTTGCCTTAACCATCAACATCATTATTTGTTTTCTTATTGGATTTTCTTAAGGTACGCATCCTTGTTTTTTAGTTGGTGGGGATGAGTACCCCCGCCTAAAAAGAGTCAAAAATTGTTCTTCTTGGTTCATTAAAATATCTAAGCATTTTATCATAACAAGAGAAGAACATTGTTCTCAAAAAAATATAATTTTACAATAAATGTTGTATAATAAAATCTAAGTGTTTTTTGACAGGTGTAAAAGAAAGAGAGGTGATAGTAATGGTGAGGAAATCTGTCTTATTTATCGTTATCTTGTTCTTTTTTGCAGAAACCATCTTTTGTCAGCAGTTACAAAAAAACGAACTCACATTTAGCATTGGAGGAAGTTATCCCACATCAGGCAATTTGCATACCATTGAAAACATGGTGGATGAGGAAGTCTTTAGTGTAAGTAATGATCAGCTCGCCTTTCAGGTTGATTATTCAAGATTCCTGAACGATGATTGGGCATGGAGGCTAAGTTTAAGACGGTCAACCTTTGAATTGGAGAGAGCGAATTGGGATTGTTGCTGCTATGTTCCTCCTTCTCACACCATCCCCGTTTATTCACTCAATTTCGGCTTTTCTTATTACTATGGAGAGTGGCAATCTGTTTCTTCTTATGTTGGTGGAGGCATAAACTTTAATACAACCACAACAGAGGATGATTATTGGTTTAAAGTCAACTATCCATCTGCTGAAGTTTTGACTCCCAAAGCAAAGATAAGCGTAGGCCCCTACTTCGTTACGGGTATTTCATGGAAAATTGCAGAGGAAGCATCTTTAAGGATGGAGGCGGAATACGATTATAATGGATTTACAATGGCAAAATGGTATTATTCCTGCGCTGGTCATATGTGTGTGGCACATAAAAGCGGCGATAAACTTATAAGGGCAAATCCTGTAACGATATCAATCGGGATTTCCTTCAAGTGGTAGTTATTAAAAGAAGATAAAAGAAAAGGCTGCTCAAACATTTTATTTGATGCGATCATTTATG
>DHFQ01000034.1:0-1382 GCA_002402325.1 Candidatus Aminicenantes bacterium UBA4820 | reverse complement strand
TTTTTAATTTTTAATCCTAAAGATTATATCTCAAGTTATTAAAGAAGATAGTATGTTTCAGCAGGTAATTTTGATTGACTTGTTAAAATTTCTTTATTAAAATGGCTATGTGGAGTGAGAACGAAAGGAATTGAACCGGAAATTTTTCGGGGAACAGATATGACAGCGCTTTATTCTGATACGCATTCCAAAATGGAAGCCCTGCTAATTGAACTGTGGCAGCAGGCAAGTCCCACTCGTAAAATGAATATGTTAGCACAGTTAAACGCCTCTGCCCGAATCCTGGTCATGACAGGCTTGCGTTCCCAATATCCTCAAGCCAGTGAAGCTGAATTACGCCGCAAATTGGCAGATATACTTTTGGGAAAAGAGTTAGCACAAAAAGTATACGGAGAAAATATTTATGCAGAATGAACCCATCGAAGTAACTCTCAAGGTTACAAATATTTTCGAAAAACTGGGGGTCGATTACCTGATTGGTGGTTCATTAGCATCCACGCTTTATGGCGTGGTGCGAACCACGCAGGATTCTGATATTGTTGCGGCAATGCGTCTCGAACATCTCCGACCGTTTATAGACGCATTGCAGGATGAGTTCTATCTGGACGATGAAATGATTGCTGAAGCCATTCGGCGTAATTCCTATTTCAATATTATCCACCGTGAAACTATGTTCAAAGTAGATGTCTTTATTCCGAAGCCGTGTCCCTTTCTTGAGTCTCAATTTGCCCGCGCTCAAAGGCAAACCTTCCTATTTGAAAAGGATGTCAGTGCGAAATTTGCCAGCCCTGAAGATACCATACTCTCCAAACTCGAATGGTATCGCCTGGGTGGCGAAATCTCCGAACATCAGTGGCGCGATATTCTCGGCGTGCTGAAAGTCCGCGCTTTTAAACTGGATATGAATTATTTACGGCATTGGGCAAGTGAATTGAAAGTTAGAGATTTGTTGGAACGGGCGGTAAATGAAGCGCAGTAATTGGAGAACTCAATGCTTGTACAATTCCTTTTTCAGGAGTTAGATATACTTTCCTGGTAGAGCAGAATAGAAAAGAAGTCCCCTATAGCATCGTTAAGAATCTGCACGCCAACAATGAGCTGTGTCATTACCATATAGACACCTTTGCTCGTTTCATTCATTGCTACAACAATGACTTTCCAGGCAAAACAAAGCAGTTGCATCTCAAAACTAACACTCAACCGTAAAGGTCTTAAGCTGAAAAGATTTTTAACTTCTGAGGTCATAGACATAAATCCCCTTCTACTTATCTTTTGTAAAGGGTTCGGGATAACTCATTAGCCAGTCAATTACCAAAATCCGATATTGATTTATATCTTTATTTGACGCAGGTAAATGCTCCTCCCATTTCAGGGGAGGCTGG
>DHFQ01000106.1:11146-19842 GCA_002402325.1 Candidatus Aminicenantes bacterium UBA4820 | reverse complement strand
CAAGGAAATGTTGTGAAGGAGATAACAAATAAAAGGGGATAAAGATAAAAGATATACTTCTTCTTGCTATCGGAAACGAATTTTTATGTGATGATGGGGTTGGTCCAAAGGCGGGAAGGATTGTAATAGAAGATTTTAAAGATAAAATTGACTATAAAGAGGTTTGCGAATCGGGGTTAGGTTTAATTGACTTCCTTGTTGGATACAAGAAGGTTCTCATAATAGATGCAATTGAACAGGACCTTCCCTACGGTGAGGTTGTTGTAATGGATGCAAAGGAAATCAAACCCATTAAATCACCGTCTCCTCACTCCGTTGGTGTTCCGTATGCTTTGCAAATTGCTTTAAGGTTTCAACTAAATATTCCAGAAGAGATTAAAATCCTTGGAGTTCAGGTGAAAGATACAACCCTTCTTTCAGAAAATTTAACAAAAGAGGTAGAATTATCTCTAAAGAAAGTTCATTATAAGGCTAAGGAAATTATAGATGAATGGTTAGGAGAATAGAAAGTGGCTCAAAAGAAAAAAATCATCCTTTCTACGCTTAAATCCTCTTTAAGAGGCAGGCTTATTTTTACCTTTTCTCTTGCCATACTCATTCCGTCTCTCTTCATTTCCCTTTTTTCTGTTTATCTATTAAAAAAAAGTGTCTATCAGGAGGCTCAAAGCAAAGTCAATTCAGACCTTGAATATACAAAAGAGGTTTTCAATTCATACAAAACAAAACTCAAGGATGCTTTGAGAATTCACGCTACAAGGAAAGTTATCTATCTTTCTTTAATTGGCGGTAAGCAGGAAGAATTTAATGATGAAATGTATATGATAATTAACGATGAGAAACTTGATTTTCTTACCCTCATTGATAAAAATGGAAATGTTTTCTACTCCGCAACAAGAAAAGGAAAGGTAGATTTTTCATACAAAAACAACCCTCTTGTTCAATATGTTTTAAACAAAAGAGAGGCCATAAGTGGATGTGCAATAGTTTCATCAGATGAATTAAAAATGGAATCAGAAGAACTTTCAAAAAGGGCAGAGATGGAGATTATTCCAACTCCGAAAGCGAGGCAAAGTAATGAAAACTTTTTAAAAGATGGAATGATCATAGGTGGTGCAGCCCCTGTTTACACGCTTCAAAAACAATTTGTAGGGGTTTTATATGGAGGAATTCTTTTAAATAGAAATTTTGAAATAGTTGACAGGATTAGAAACACTATTTTTGATCCTTTAAGAGATTTTTATAATGGCAAACCGCTTGGAACCGTAACAATATTTCAAAAAGATGTGAGAATTTCAACTAATGTTTTGAACGAGGATGGAACGAGGGCAATATCAACGAGGGTTTCAAGTGATGTAGCACAGCAGGTTCTTGATAAGGAACAAACATTCAGGGGAAGGGCATTTGTGGTAACGGATTGGTATTTGACAGCATACGAACCTATAAAGGATATAAAAGATAAAACGATTGGAATTCTCTATGTGGGTATACTTGAAAGACCCTATAAAGATAACTTGATGAGAAGTTTGCAAATACTTTTATCTTTTGCCCTCCTTTCCGTCTTTTTTGTTGGAATATATTCCTTCAAAGTTTCAAATAGGATTTCAAAACCAATTGTAATTTTGTCAAAGGCGGCGGAACAGCTTGGAAAGGGTAACTATGATGTCAAAGTCGATTTGCCTCCTACCAGTGATGAAATTGGTGTTCTTGCCTCCAATTTTGAGGTTATGGTTAGAGAGTTAAGAGATTCTCACATTGCCTTAAAAACATGGACTGAAGTTCTTGAAGAAAAGGTTGAAGAGAGAACAAAGATTTTGAAGAATATGCAGGATCAGTTGATTCAGGCTGAAAAGATGGCTGGAATCGGAAGACTCGCCGCGGGTGTTGCTCACGAAATAAACAATCCTCTGACAGGAATTCTTACAAATGCAAGTTTGATGTATGATGATTTAAAAGAGGGCGATCCAAATAAGGCAGATTTAAAGGTGATCGTTGAAGAAACTTTGAGATGCAGGAAAATTGTAAAAGGGCTTTTGGATTTTGCAAGACAGTCACCACCACAAAAGCAACTTCTTTCACTAAATCAGGTAATTGAAGATGTAATTACCCTTGTAAGGAATCAGGCTAATTTCAGAAATATAAAAATTGTCCTTAATCTTCAGGAGAATTTACCGGAAATAATGGCTGATAAAGACCAGATAAGGCAGGTAATACTCAACATCGTTTTGAATGCAGCGGATGCTATGCCAGACGGAGGTGAATTTAAAATTTCAAGCAGGGTAATGGAAGATAGTATGATACATCTCTCTTTTTCAGATACAGGACAGGGAATAGATGAAAAGGTGAAGGATAAACTCTTCGAACCGTTCGTAACTACCAAAAAGAATGGAACCGGATTGGGACTTTCAATTGCTTATGGAATAATAGAAGGGCACAAGGGAAAGATAACGGTTGATAGCACATTGGGAAAGGGGACAACATTCAATATCTATCTTCCTATAAGAAAAGATGAAAGATAATCCTTTAATTTTAATAGTTGATGATGAGCTCAATATTTGCACCTCTTGTGAGAAGATACTCAAAAGAAAGGGTTATTCATCTTTGACCTCTCTTGATGGGAAATCCGCACTTGAAATTCTTAAAAAGGAGGATGTCGACATTGTCGTTACAGACTTAAAAATGGCTGAAATGGGCGGAATGGAATTCCTTGACCATATTAGAAAGCACTATCCTGAAATTGTGAGCGTAGTAATTACAGGCTATGCTTCCATTGCATCTGTGGTTGAAACAATGAAATTGGGAGCCTTTGATTATTTGCCAAAACCTTTTACACCAGATGAGTTTATCAATCTTATTGAAAAAGCGTGGGCAAAAAGAAAAGAGTATCTTGAAAGAAGAGATTTACTTTTAAACGATATTTCTTACAGTTATGAAGGAATAATTGGTAAAAGTGAGAAAATGAGGGAAGTCTTCAGATTGATTGAAAAGGTTGCAAAAACTCCTTCAACTGTTTTGATTATTGGCGAAAGTGGAACGGGGAAAGAACTCGTGGCGAGGGCAATTCATAACAGAAGTGATAGAAAAAACAACAATTTTTTTGCCCTTGATTGTGGCACTTTATCTCCTGAACTTTTAAAAAGCGAACTTTTTGGACATATCAAAGGTTCTTTCACTGGAGCGGTTTCAAATAAAAAAGGAATTTTTGAGGTTGCGGATAAGGGAACAGTATTTCTTGATGAGATTTGCAATGTTGACATTGAGGTTCAAGGAATGCTCTTAAGGTTTATTCAGGAAAGGGAGTTTATCCCCTTAGGTTCAACCGAAGTCAAAAAAGTTGATGTCAGACTAATTTTTGCCACAAACAGAGACCTTTACGAAATGACAAAAGAGGGAAAATTCAGGGAGGATTTGTATTACAGGCTTCTTGTCTATCCAATAATTTTACCACCTTTGAGGGAAAGGGTTGATGATATTCCTTTAATTGCTCATCACATTTTAAAAAAATTGTCTGAAAAAAGTGGAAGGGAACTATGCGCTATTAGCGAAGATGCGATTGAGGTTTTAAAAACTTATGAATGGAGAGGTAATGTCAGGGAACTTGAAAATGTCCTTGAATGGGCTTTTATAAATTGTGAAGACAACGAGATAAAAATAAAAGATTTGCCACCAAGACTTTTTGGACCGACTTCAACTTTCGCAAAACCGATTCCAAGAACCAACGAAGAGTTGCTTTTAATGAAAAGAAAACTTAAAGATGAGGTTGTCTCAGAACTTGAAAGACTTTTTATCAAAAGTGCTCTTGAAAGAAATGATTTCAATGTAACAAAGGCAGCAAAGGATGTGGGAATGCAGAGGCAAAATTTTTCGGCACTTGTTGCAAAATACAAGTTAGGAAAAAGAAATGAATAGAAAGTTTATTCCTATTGACTATTTTAATTTTGGCTTTTTGGCACGAAAGTTGCTATATTATTGGTGGAGGTGAAAAATGGTTGTAATGATTGTTTTATTATTTATTGCTCTGTTTGTAATAATTGACCTGTTGAGAATATATTTTAAACAGAAAGCGAAAGTTACAGAAGGCAATAAGGTGTTGAGGTCATTTGAAAATCTTTCCGTTCCATTAGGATTATTCTTCGATAAAAGCCATGTGTGGGTTAGATTAAACGATAGCGGTGAAGTAAGAATTGGACTTGATGAATTTTTAATCAAAGCTGTTGGAAAAATTGACAGGATAGAGACACTCCCTTCTGGAACAACTGTAAAAAGCGGTGAAAAAATAGCAGTATGTTTCGTTGATGGGAAACGATTTGTAATCAAGTCTCCCATATCAGGAACTATAATTTCAAAGAATGAATCATTCAATAAAGAGAGTGAAGCCCTTTCAGAAGACCCTTACTTTTCTGGATGGGTTGTAAAGATCTGGCCTCTTGAAATCAAAGAATCCATAAGAGATTTGATGATAGGAAAATCTGCCGAACAATGGATGAAAAGAGAACTTGGTAGATTCACCGATTTTCTTTCAAAAAATGCCACCCTTGCCCTCAAACCTGCCCTTGCTGATGGTGCAAAACCAATTGTGGGAGCGGTTTCATTTCTCGATGAAGATGGTTTTAATAAATTTGTCAAAGAATTTATTGAATCCCCGAAGGGTGAATAAATTTTCCTTAAAACGAATATTATTTTTGTTCAGTTCAGGTTAAATTTAAAATTTACTTCAAAAGTTCTTTTATTCTATCGAGGGTGATCTCAGTTGAACCAAAATGTGTGTTGATCACTACACATCTAACATTTGAAAGAATTTTTGAGTAGTAATTTTCGTAAAGTTCAAGTTTTGCCAGATCTTTTGTTAATGAAATCTGCTCAAAAAATGGATTTGACCTTACATCTCCCTTTCCGCCCTCAAGCAAAATCCTTGAAAATTCTTTAGAAGAGATCTCTTTAATGAGAGGGGAAATCGGGTCTTTTATTAAAATAATTGCTGTTCTTATTGAACTTCTTCTTGTATGCTTCTTGCTTCCACCAATCCAGAATGGGTCAAGAATTATTCTTCCCTGTTTTGATGCAATTGCACAGGCAGGAAATCCCTTTTCAAGCGGACAGGAATCCTCTTTATCGCAGTATTCAACCTCGCATTCATCTCTTCTTACAACAAAGTTTTCCAGTTTTGATTTATCGTAAAATTTCTCAAGAAGGGGAAATTCTCTTACCCATTTAGCCTTCAAATAGAGTTTTCTTTCAGGAAGGTCTGCAACAGGATAGTTTGAAGAATTTCTTAAATGAACAACTTCAGGTGAAACAAGCCTCATTCCATCAGAATTCAAAGCCTTTGCAAGAAGCGATGTCCTTTTCGTTCCTTCTCCCCCCCATATCAAAGCACCTTTCCCATCAATATCAATACAGGAGGCGTAACAAAGAAGTGAACCTGTTGTTCTGAAAATAGTTTCATTTGCAAGGGAGAGGGCAAGAAGTCTTACCTGTCCATAAAATGCGCTATTGAACAAAAAGGCTGTTGAAGTATCAGGCGAAAAATAGGATTTTGGCTCAACTCCTGAAATATCTTTTACACAGTAGACAACGGAATGTGGTTCAATTTCCGATTCAAGCGGAGCAGGGTAAAAATTCTCCATATAAAAATCTGAAATATGAGGTGAATTTGTCCTCAACTGAACAACCGCTCCCATAATTTGTGCATTCCACTCAAAATAGGAATCCGTCGGTAGATTTTCTTCAGATAGGGAAAGAAGTTCATTTCTATGGGTGATTGAAGAAGGATATTTTGTCTCAACATAATTTTTGACTTTTGTTATCACATTATTTATTACTCTTGGTTTGAACCTCTTTGGAGATTCAAGGCTCATCAAAGATTTTTCAATTCTTTTCAGCCCCTCATTCAGGTTTTCCATTGAGGTGGCAAAGGAGATTCTTATGTGGGAAGGGGTAAAAAATGCTTCTCCGGGGACAACTGCAACCTGTGCCTCTTTTAGAAGATAATAGGAAAGCCCATAAGTGTTTCTTAATGGTGCACCCTGAAACTCCTTTGAAAGAAATTTTTCAACATTTGGCATAACATAGAAAGCTCCCTTTGGATTTGAAACAGAGATTCCATCTATCGCTCTTAGTCTATTTATAACAAAATTTCTCCTTCTTTCAAATTCAGCCCTCATCCTTTCAACTTCCATTGAGCAGGATTTAAGAGCGACTATTGCAGCCTTCTGAACAAAAGAAGTTGCATTTGATGTGTTGTGGGACTGAATTTTAGAACATGCGGAAATTATTTCTTTTGGACCTGCAGCGTATCCAAGCCTCCAGCCCGTCATTGAAAATGCTTTGGAAAATCCATTTATCAAAATAGTTTGCGATTTGATTTTTTCATTCAAAGATGCGATTGAGGTGAATCTTATACCATCGTAAATCAATTTTTCATAAATTTCATCAGAGATTACAAAAATTCCCTCCTTTACGCAAATATCTGCGATTGCTTCAAGTTCCTCCCTTTGATAAACGGCACCGGTCGGATTGCAGGGATAGTTCATCATCAATGCTTTTGTGTTTGGAGTTATTGAATTTAAAAGATCTTTTGGTTGAATTTTGAAATCGTTTTCCTCATAGGTCGGAACAAAAACAGGATTTGCACCGGCAATTCTTACCTGATCAGGATATGAAACCCAGCAAGGAGATGGAATCAAAACATCATCTCCCTCTTCAAAAAGAGCGAGTGCAACATTGAAGAGGTTATTTTTTGCCCCGGGGGAAACAATTATCTCATCAATCTTATAGGTAACCCTATTTTCCCTTTCAAGTTTCTCTATGATTGCCTTTTTTAAATCAGCAATCCCATCATTTGCCACATATTTTGTAAAGTTATCCTCAATTGCTTTAATACAAGCCTTTTTTATAGGCTCGGGCGTTGGGAAATCTGGCTCACCCACAGAAAAGTCTATTACATCAATCCCTCCCTTTTTCATCTCTTGTGCCCTTGCATTAATCCTCAATGTGGGAGAGAGGGTTACTCTGTTTGCTCTTTTTGTAAGCATTTACTCCTCTTTGCCTTTCTCTTCCTTCTTTTCGACAAGTTTATCTTTGACTATCTTTTTTATGTCGATTCCTGTTAGATTTTCAACAACATCGGGAAGTTGAGCAAGAACTGATGAAACTTGAGAGGTTAACTTTGATGCACCCTGATTTTCGCCAACCATAATTATTTTTTCAACTTTTGAAAGTGGTTCTGATACCGCCTTTGCAAGTTCAGGAAGTTTGTCAATCACCTTTTCCTGAAGGGCTTTGTCTGTGTATTCCTTGTATGCTTTTGCCTTTTCAAGCATAGATTTTGCCTCTGCGCTTCCAATTATTGACATCGCCTCAGCCTTTGCACTCCCTTCAAGTCTAATACCTGCTGCCCTTCCTTTTGCTTCAAGTTCTTTCTTGTAAGCCTCAGCCTCAGCCTCAAGCCTTGATTGCTCTTTCATCGCTTCTGCAGGAAGCGTAACATTTGACCTCAACTCAAGTTGCCTTCTTATAACTTCCTTTTCCTCTATCTTTGACTGAAGTTCTTTTTCAAGGAGTTTAAGTTCATATTCCTTTCTCTTCAACTCTTCAGAAATCCTTGTCCTTTCAAGGTCGTAAGAGACATCTGCCTCTGCCCTCTTAAGATTTACATCCTTTTGAAATTCAGCCCTTTTTATCTCAAATTGCTTTGTCGCCTCAGCAAGTTCCTCTTCAGCCTTTAGCCTTGCAATGTCGCCCTGCTTTCTATATTCTGATGACTGGATTTGAGAATCTCTTTCTGTTTCAGCCTGAGCTATAACCGCATCTCTTTTTATTTCAGCAATTCTTCTTGCTCCTAATGATTTGATGTAACCTTGAGAATCGGTTATATCCTTTAAAGAAAAAGAGATGAGTTCAAGACCCATTTTCTCAAAGTCATCTTTGGCACTTCCAATAACCTTTTCTGCAAACTCCTCCCTGTTTGAATAAATTTCTTCAACGGTCATAGTGCCGAGTATTCCCCTCATATGTCCCTCTAAAACCTCCTGAGCGACAAAACTCATCCCGGAAGACCCTTTCGAGAGAAAGTTCTCTACCGCAATATGAAGGAACGGTTCACCTGTAGAAGGCTTTACCTGAGCTTGAGCCTCTGCGGAAATCAAAACTCCCTGCGACGTCAAAACCTCAGGGCATTTTAATGAAAGAGGCAAAACTTCGATTGGGAAGACATCAACCTGTTCAACAAGCGGCATAACGAATGTTCCACCTCCGACTTGAAGCCTATAACCTACGCTTCTCCTTTTTCCATCGGGGTCTGTCACAACACTTTTTCTTCCCGAGATTACAAGGACTGAGGAAGGAGAAACCTTCTTAAAATTCATTGCCCAGATTAAAAAACAGAGTACGATAATTAGTGCAACGACTATGTAAATAATATAACTCATAAATTCCCTCCAATGCCTAAAACGAGGCAAGCTTTATTTTAAAATAAATTTCAAATAAAGGCAAATTTTTAACCAAAAATCCGACATTGTGCTATTTGCTTGTTATCAAAAGATAATAGCAGTAAGAATTTAACATCAAAACGAAAATCACCTATTATAAGGTGAAAGGTAAAGGAGATCCGATGCTCAGAATGCTACTAAGTTTTAAAATTTTTATTTAAAGGTGGAAAAAACATCTGCCATTTTCCCATAGCCTGCGTTGGTTAATCT
>DHFQ01000106.1:0-11061 GCA_002402325.1 Candidatus Aminicenantes bacterium UBA4820 | reverse complement strand
AATCAAATTGGTTGATGTCCCGTAGGCTGCGATGTTTTAAAAAATTCAAGATTCAAGAGTTGACCCCAATTTTTTGCAAAATTTCGGTGATAAATTAAATTGCTTGACAATACTCGGTTCGGTGATATTTTACATTGCCCAACACGGATAATTGCTAATTATAGATTAAAGGGTTATAATAAATTTTTTAAAAGAGGTTGTGGATTTGGCAGAATTTTTTAAATACATTTTTTACTATTTTGCGAAGACGATTATCGGGCTTGTCTTTAATATTTATTTCAGGGTGAAAAGTTATGGTAAGGAGAATATTCCTAAAAGGGGAAGATTGATCGTTGCGGCAAACCATTCTTCCTATCTTGACCCGTTTATTCTTGGAATAATGTTTCCAAGAAGAATTCACTATATAATGACTTCAACTTATTATGAGAAAAAGATTTTGAGGCCTTTCTGTTATCTCCTTGATACAATTCCAATAGGAAGTAACTCGCAGGTATCAGCGTACAAGAAAACTATGAGGTTTCTTGCGAAAGAAAAGGTTGTAGGAATTTTTCCTGAAGGACAAAGGTCGAGGGAAGGATATCTTCTTGATGCAAGGAAAGGAGTTGGTGTCTATGCCTTAAGGGGTAAAGCCCCAATTCTTCCGGTAGCAATAGTTGGTGCAAGAGAGGCTCTTCCGCCCCATTCAAAAATTCCCAAGCCTGCAAAAGTAAAAATCTTTTACGGCAAACCAATTAAGTTTGAGGGGGAAATTTTGCCGGAGGAGATCTCTGACACAATAAAAAAAGAGATAGCGAAACTGTTTATAGAAAATGGTTACGAGGACTATGTCAAAAAAGAGGAAAGAGAAGAAGTCAGTTAAAGCATTTCTCCTTTTGATAGGTTCTGAATTACTTGACCTTCAAAGTGAGGACACAAACGGGAAATTTATAATTGAAAAACTAAAAGAAAGAAACATTGATATTTGTGGTTATGAAATTATTGAAGATAATCTGAACATTATTAAAGAGTCATTAGAAAAAGCCTGTAAGATAGCCGATATTGTGATTACTTCAGGTGGATTGGGACCTACTCGAGATGATTTAACAAGAGAAGGGTTATCTCAGGCATTCTCTTCAGAACTGGTCCTAAATGAAGAGTGGTTTAGAGAAATAGAGGAAAGATTCAGGTCAAGAGGAAGGCAGATGTGGGACATAGACAGAAAAATGGCAATGGTTCCAAAAGAGAGCAGAATAATTCCAAACAGGTTCGGAACTGCCTGCGGAATTTATTTTGATTTTGAAGACAAAATGCTCTTTTCACTTCCCGGTGTTCCTTCTGAATTTAAAGATATGACAGAGAGTTTTATATTGAAAGAAATTGACCGACGATTTAAGGTAGAAGAAGAGAAAATTTTAAAGATCACCTTTGCAGGCATCGGTGAAAGCGATATACAAAAGGTTCTGGATGAAATTATAGAAGAAAATGGTATCTTAAAATATTCGATTCTGCCCCATTCTGGAGTAACAGAAGTCAAGATAGTAATAAACAATTCTCACGCTGAAAGTTCAGATAAAATAGAAAAACATCTTTTAAAAAATCTTGGAAAAAATATTGTAAGTTTTAAAGGCGAATCTATTGTGGAAGTAATAAGTGAAATTTTGAAAAAGAACAATTATTCGTTGAGCGTTGCAGAATCTCTAACTGGTGGGACAATTTCCAGAAAGATTGTAGCGGTTTCAGGCGTGAGTTCATTTTACAAAGGCTCAATAACTGCCTATTCAAATGAGGCTAAAATTGAGCTATTAGGTGTTCCAGAAGATGAGATAGAGGAGTTTGGAGCGGTTAGCGAGAATGTTGCCCTTTCAATGGTAAGAGGGGCAAGGGCGAGATTTTTGACCCCCTGTGCAATCTCAACGACGGGAATCGCAGGGCCAACCGGAGAAACAAAGGATAAACCTCTGGGACTTGTCTATATCGCTGTTTCAAAACCGGGTAAGGAAAGAGTTTTCAAACATATATTTCCATTTAAGAGAGAAAATGTTATTGAAATGGCTTCAAATTATGCTCTTTATCATCTTTTACAAATTTTAAGAGATGAAATTTGATTTATACTTCTTCAAAGCCAAAGAAGGTTGCCCCTTCTTCCTTTTCAACTAAAAAGCCGTGACTTTTCTTATATTCGCTCTCAAGTTTTTCAATTCTTGATCTATCTATACCTGTTTGCCTTAGAAAATCTTCCCTCAATTTATCATTATTTTCCGAAATAATTCTTGGTAGAACCGAAGCCACATACTCATTCTCGTTTATAAACTGATTTAATGCTGATTCAAAGGCTCCCTCTAACATTGAATCTGAAACATCAAGAGAATTTCTCATCTGCCCAAAAATCTCCTTTTTGAGAATGTTTATATGCGCAGGTTTATTCAAATCAAAATAATAATTTTTGAAAATCTCCTGAATTTTTTCGAGTATCAGGTTATGTGCCTTTTCAGCGATTGTTATCACTGCAATATTCGCCGATGCTTGATTTATGTTCATTTCGTTTGCATTTATCTTCTCAATTGATTGGAGGAGAATCTCAACCTTTCGTCTTCCAAACCTCAGAGAATATGGATTTTGAAGCACAGGGTCAATGATGTAATTTGTAAAAATAACGGGATCAATTTTATCAAGTTCGCTTTTGTTTCCAATCAGCGACCTTATTTTTTCAGGAGAAATTTCAGCCTCTTCCATAAAGGCGAGGTGGTTGATGACAGATGTGGCATTATCAAACCTGTCAAAGTAAGTTACTATCTCTGTAAAAAGTTCGAAGGCTTCAAGGTTATCCATTTCCGAAGATTTCTCATCAAGGACTCTGCCCGTGTCAAGCAAAATATGTTCAAACCCATTTTCTCTGTCAATTGATGCAAGATGCTTGATCTTTAGAAGTTTTGCAATTTCGTCTTTGCCGATTACATCTTTTGGTCTTACACTTGCTAAAAAAAGACCCTCAAGAATCTGTCTCATCTCTTTTAAATAAGTTTTTTCAAATTCTTTATGGCTTAAATCAAATGACTTGGGAAGAAGATTGTCAAGAGAATCAAAAAGAGCAAGGGGAAGGTTTCGTCTCATAGAGAGATTTCTTATTGAATTAAGTCTTGCTATTTTATTTTGCTCAAGATGTTTATTCATTGATGAAGCGAGAATATCTTTATATTCGTTCAAAAGGTCTTTGTTTTCCTGCGATTTGTAAAGTATGTCAATTGCAATTCTCTTTCGTTGATAGACTTCGATGTTTAGTTCATCAGCAAACTTGTTTATGAATGCGTCATCAAGATCTGTCCATGTCTTTTCTTGCGAGTAATGTCTTTCGACAAATTTATAAAAAGTGTAATTATGCTTGTGTTTTAATCTAAGTAAGAGCAATGTTGCTTCAGGGTCAGAGATCTCTTTCAACATTGCTTCTGCAAGAAGTGTGTCATCCTGTGTAGAGACAAGAGGAGTTCTTTTCAAAAGTCTTCCAAGCAATTTTAAAAGTTCTTCTTGTGTTCTTCTTGAAGAATAGGGCCAACTTGTTTTCACCAAAAAAAATGTATTAGAAATGGCGTTACCATCTAAAAAAAGTTCTTTTAAAGTCAATTCACCTTTTAAATTTGAAGTGAATTCAAGCCCATTATCACCTTGATACGTCCCAAAAAGAATCAGTCTGTTTAAAATTTCTTTATGCGTTAAGTCGTTGAGAGGCATCGGGGACCCAAACATATACTCAGAAACAATTCCTCCATTACCAGAAAAATAAATTGTGTCTCCTTCAAGCGTTACATAGTTGCCAGAAAGAAAAAATGATAATTTTTTAAGATTGTCAGTTTCCTCAATTTCATAAAAGTGTGTGGTTAACCTCTTCTCGCCAGCAAGATAGGCGAAGAATTCAATCTGCCTGGAAAATTCACCGTGTAATCTTATATCTTTAATCATCAAAGTTCCAAAAAATATTCTATCAGATTAAGAAAAATAATGAAATGTTTTTGACGATAGTATTAAAATAAAACAAATTGTTGACTAACTTCTTTTAATAAATCAGGTTAGGAAAAAATAAATTTACAGTTAAATAAGAAAACCTAAACTAAAGGATTAACAATTTTGTAATGTGAGATTGTTACACTCATAAAACCCTTATCATTATTGCATTTCACAAAGATTTTTTCCACTGGTTTTGTGGAAAAAAATGTTGAAAAGTGTGTGGAATAATTCAAAAAAGCAATGAAAGAAAAGAGTTTTTAAGGTGATGCCCATCAATTAAGCAACATTAAAACAACTATATTATTACAGGCACTTTTTAATTTCTCATTGATTATCTTGAACATAGCAAAGTAACCCATTCTTTATCCGAAATTTTCCTTATCAACTTAAATCCCTTCTCTTCATAAGTTTTCAAGACATCCTTCTTCTTTTCCTTCGCAATTCCAGAAAGAATCAACTTTGATTTTTTAGATGCAACTCTATCAATTTCATCTGAAATTTCTATTAAAGTTTCCGCAAGTATGTTTGCAATTACAAGTTTAAATTTTCCTTTAATTGCTTCTATCGATGAACATAGAACAAGAATTGGTGCGTCATTTAAAGATGAACTTTCCTTTGTAACCTTAACTGAATCAAAATCAATATCTAAACCCACAACATATCTTGCACCAAGTTTTGAAGATGCTATTGCAAGTATCCCGCTTCCTGTTCCAACATCAAGAACTTTTTCAGGCACTGGTGAGATGGTTTCAAGCATCTCAAGCGAGGATGAAGTGGTGAAATGTTCACCCGTTCCAAACGCTTCTGATGGAATCAACTTTATCACAATTCTATTTTCTGATTTAACTTTCTTAATTTTATTTTTTGTAGGGAAATGGACAATTAAAAATTTCTTGCCAATCTCTATCGGCTTGAGCTTCATCTCATACTCTTTGACCCAATTCTTATCCTTGTATTCCCTACCTGTGATCCTCAAAAATGGAAATCTTTTCTTCAAATTCCTTTGTAAATCCTCTGGCTTAACTTTAAAAAACACCTTTGCATTTTTTTCATCGATTAACCAGATACCCAAAGGACAAAATTCTTTTAGGAAAGAAAATAGTTCATCCGATAGAGGTTGGAAAGAAGTTATCTCAATTTGAAAATAAATTTGATCACTCATTGAAGTATAAAATTGAAAGTCTTGGAATTTTCAAAGTGCTAAAAATTTTATTTGTTATAACTTTTGTTTCTATCATCTTCACGATTTCAGGATTGTAGGAAGCCTTTGATTTTTCAATTACACTCCTTGCCTCATTTTTAAACTCTTCAATTAAAGAGGGAGAAGTTTCACTTAAAAGAAGGCGGGATAACTCACTATCAAGTGGGGAGAGTTTTGTCTCAAGGTCGGCAAGCGAAAGTTTTTCATTCTTCATTAGAGCATCAATTATGTTGAGGACAGAAGAAATGAATTTGCAACTCTTTTCATAGTTGACAGAATTTTCGCTATCATTTACAAAGCTCTCCAACTTTTCTTTGAGGTATGAAATGAAAGTCTCTTTTCTCTTTTTTTCATCGACTTCGATTTGGACCTGTGAATTTTGTCCTATTCTTGAAATCCTGTACTCTTCAAGAGATTTTAAGACCATATCTTCAGCAAAGGAAAGACAAATTGCTTTTCTCAAAGGAATTTTTCTTTTGTTAATTTTATCAAAATATCTTGCAATTCCTTTTTTTACTACATCAATGGGTATGTTTGCCGAATACCACTCAACCACTTTTTCAAAATCTATGGGTGAAAGTAACAAAGGAGCGTTCCTTTGGGAGCAAAAAAAATCTTCAATTTCAAGAAAATAGTTAAGGGTTTCTTCGCTCATTCAGTATAAAATTGTATAAAACCATCAACACATTTCTCTATCATCTCGTAACATTTTATATATTCTTCAACTCCCTTTCCGTAAGGATCTTCAATATCGGGAATAAAATAGTCAGGGTAAAATCTTCCCAGTGGAATTGCAATGTCCCAGAGTTCATAAAGGTCATTCAAAGTTTCAGCAGTCATTGAATCCATAGTGAGAATCAAATCTGAAGTGTTAATATCGCATAGATCAAGAGGATGAGAGCGATGATCAGAAAGGTCAATATTCCACTTTTTTGCCGCTTCAATCGCCTCTTTTGTGGGGGTCGCTCCTCTTTGAGCCATAGTTCCTCTTGAAAAAACTTCTGCGTCAAGTTTGTCTGATGGTATTCTTGCTTTTAACAATCTTTCTGCAAATGGGCTCCTACACAAATTTCCAATGCAGAGGATTAATACTTTTATCCTGTCTGGTTTTTCAATCCCTGTTTTTGTCATAGATTATGTAAAGTCCTTTCAGGGTTAAATCTTCATCAATGTAGTTAATATAGGGGAGATCTTTTGCAATTAGCAAACTCATTCCACCTGTCGCTATTATTGTCTTAAATTCTCCAAACTCATTTCTAATTCTTTTGACAATTCCTTCAACCAAAGAAAGATAGCCATAGTAAAGTCCCGATTGTATGGAAGAAGTTGTTGTTTTGCCAATGATTTTTTTTGGTTTCACGATTTGAACCTTTGGCAATTTTGCTGTTCTTGTGAACAACGCCTCTGCTGAGATTCCAAGACCGGGACAGATAACGCCACCAAGATAATTTTTTTGAGCATCAATAATGTCAAATGTTGTTGCAGTTCCAAAATCTATTACGAGGGAAGGAAGTTCATAAAGGTTTGTAACTGCCACAGCATCAACAACCCTATCCGCACCTACTTCGGAAGGATTGTCGTATAAAATATTGATTCCTGTTTTAATGCCGGGAACTACAAAAAATGGGGTTAGAGAAAAATGCTTAATAAACGCTGTGCTCAAATAGGAATCGACCGTGGGAACAACGGATGAAATGACAACTCCCTCAATCTCCGAGAAACTAAAATTTGACATTTCAAAAAGGGTTCTTATTATGACAGCCCATTCATCAGCGGTTCTATAAATTAAAGTTGATATACTCCACCTTTGTGAAAGTTTCTCTGATTCAAAAATACCTATTGTTGTTTCGGTGTTTCCAACATCAATTACAAGAACCATTTTATAAACTCTCTACTTCTCCGTGAATGATGACCCTTTTGCCTTTCTTAGAGTTGATGACCATTCTTCCTTCATCATTTATTTCAACAAAATTCCCTTCTAAAATTTCATTACCCAAATTTATTTTAATCCTGTCTCCCTTCCTATGTATGAACTCCCTTTTTAGTTCAACCATAAATAACATTTTATCACTAAAAGAAAAATTATAAATCTCTTTGAGTTCTTTGATTAAAAATTTTAAAAGTTCGTTTTTATCGCATTCTCTTTTAGAAATTTCTTCTATAGTAGAGACTTTGTTTCTCAATTCAAGTGAAAAATCATCCTTTTTCCCTTTTACATTCAAGCCAATTCCAATAACAAAACCAGAAGGAGTTGTTCCCATAGTTTTTGATTCAACAAGAATTCCTCCCAATTTCTTTCCATCAAACACTATGTCGTTTGGCCATTTTAGTTTGGCATCTATTTCACGATATTTCTTAATACTTCTTATAACCGATAGTCCTGCGCATAAAGGAATAAACTCTTTAAAATAATTTTCTGGTGGAATAAAAATTAGACTGAGCAAAAGTGAGTCTCCCATTTTTGAAACCCACTTTCTTCCAATTCTTCCTCTCCCATTACTTTGATTTTCTGCAACAATTATTCCTCCATTTGCTTTCTTACCTTTTTCAAAAAGAATTTCAAATGCGATGTCATTTGTAGATGAGACTTCATCATAATGTTCTATAAAGGAGGGAAAAGGATTTCTGAATAAAGTGAAACTCATATTCGTTTTATTTCAAATGATATATCAATCGCTTTGACTGTGTGGGTAAGTGAACCCATCGAAATAAAATCCACCCCGCATTTTGCAACTGATGAAAGATTTTCAAGCGTGATTCCTCCGCTTGCCTCAAGAGGAATATCTTTCGATTTCAACTTCACAGCCTTCTTAATATCTTCGAGGCTAAAATTGTCGAGAAGAATTATATCTGGCTTACATTTTAAAGCCTCTTCAAACTCTTTCAAATTCTTTACTTCCACTTCAACCTTTTTGAATGGATTATATTTTTTTGCCTTTTTAATCGCTTCTGTAACACTTCCCATACACTCAATATGGTTATCCTTTATCAAAATTGCATCGGATAATCCCATCCTGTGGTTTGTTCCTCCTCCAACTCTTACAGCATACTTTTCAAGATTTCTAAAAAGGGGAGTAGTTTTTCTTGTATCAAGAAGGGTTGCCTTTGTTCCTCTCAAAATGTTGACAGCCCATTTTGTTCTTGTTGCTATACCGGAGAGTCTTTGAAGGAAATTTAATGCGGTTCTTTCTCCTAAAAGAAGCGTATCAAGATGTCCTTCTACAAAACCAAATTGCATCCCTTTTTTGATAAAATTTCCATCCTTATATTTTGAGAATACCTTAGCATCCTTTTGAATATATTTAAAAACCTTTGATGCAATATTAAAACCGCAAAGAACAAAATCCTCTTTTGCAAGGAACACACCCTTACCATTTCCCCTGATTTCAAGGGATTCGGTTGTTACATCGCCGTAAGGTGCATCCTCTTCAAGAGCAATTTTAATAAGGTTATCAAATTCGAAATCGTTATTTAACATTACCTCCTCAACTTTCCGAATCGCTGAAAGAGTTCCACTCCTTGCAGTTTGGGCATCTTGGAAGAACATCCATAGTTTTATAACCGCAATAAATGCAAATAAATGGGTCTTTTAATTCCTTTGACGATGAGAGAATGTTTGCTATATTTTTTATATCCTCAAAATTGAGTTTTTCCTCTTTTGCAAATTGAAATAAAGCCATTTGAAGATTTCTTGATTTTGGAAAATTTTTTGCAAGGTCTAAAAGAGTAAGTTTAATTTCTTCAATGTTATTCTCCTTTTTCATCTCTTCAAGGTATAAAAGTAAAGCCCTTTTTTGATGCCTTATTAGGGCAATCTCTCTTAACTTTGAGAGATACTCGTCTTTGTAAATCTCTTTTAAATATTCAAAAAAAATATAAGATTTTTGAGGAAATCTCTCAAGTGATTTTTCAAACACACTTCTTGCCTTTTCTCTCCTCCCCTCTTTTAAATTAAGTTTAACGAGCGATAGCGAGGCAAGCGTGTTTTCAGGCAGAATCCTTAACGCCTTTTTATAGCAGATGTAAGCCTTGAAGGATTTCCCCTCCTCTTCAAGAAACTCGCCCTTTTTTACCAATTGATATGAAAGAGTCTTTGCATCAACCAATTTGCTTCTTTTAAAAAGTTGCTTTGCATATTCATAAGCAGTATCCCATTCATTCCTGTCTTCGCACAATTTTACAAGTTGAGTTAAAGCATAAGTATCTTTTGGATCAAGTGCCAACGCCTCTTTGAATGTATTTAACGACCTATCAAGAAAACCGCCAACCCTGTAATCGGTTCCTAAGGCATCTAAGGCAAGAATTCTTGCTTCAGTTGTCAAATCACTTCTTAAAAGGAGGTCTTTGTGAATTTTTATAGCCTTTTCAAGTTGTCCTCTATTTCGATAAATATTCCCCAGAGCAAGATAGACTTCAATTGCGTGAGGAACTTTTTCAACTACAGCAGAGAGTCTTTTTACAGCATCATCCATCTCTCCCATAAAAAGGGAATACATCCCGAGGATGTAATCAGAAGGCTTTTCAAATATAGCCTTCGTTTTAACCTTCTTCCTTTTGAATCCCATAACTCCGACTAATATTCCCGCCACAAAAATTAAAAGAAGGAAAAGGAAAAGATTTTCGAAAATTATTTTTCTAAATTCTTCCATTAAACCTTCTGTTCCTCTTGAATTATGTTGTCTGTCTCAGTTCCTTTCCTTATCGGTTCGTTTCTTAGTTCCTTTAATTCATATTCAAGGTCGGATATCTTCTTCTTCAAATCTCTTTTCTCCATAACATTTTCAAGATTATCAAAGATGCTTATAAGGAAAAAAACTATGTAGGCAAAAGTAACGATAAAAAGTATTAGTGATGATAAGGGAAATGATTGCCATTCAAAAGAGTTTGGAACCAACTTAAAAGAAACTTTTAAACCTTGATTGGCAAGGCTTACAAGAAGCCAGAACAAAAGGCTTACAACGACGAGCGTCCACTTTAAAATACCAAGAATATTTTGCATAAAGCCTCCTAAATAATTCCTTTAGATAATAACACAATGTCTATCCATTCTCTAACCGCTCCCCTTCCTCCGCACTTCGAAACAACATAATCTGAATTATCTTTAACCAATTGAATAGCATCGAAAGGAGAGACAAATAGACCAACTTCACTTTTTAGTTTTAGATCGGGAATATCATCTCCCATAAAAGAAACCTCCTCCTTCTTGAAGCCAAGTTTCTTTTTCAATTCATTTAGAATAATCTTCTTATTTTTAATTCCTTGAAAAACAAACTCAATTCCGAGTTCCTTTGCCCTAAACGAAACAGCCTTTGATACTCTTCCCGAAATTAGTGCCACTTGAATACCGTTTTTTAAGGCAACTTCAATTCCATAGCCATCTTTTGTGTTGAATTGTTTAATTTCAGGGTTGATACCGTCAATGTAGATGTTTCCATCAGTCAAGACTCCATCAACATCAAATCCAAGAAGTTTAAGTTTTTTTATCTTTTTAGAAAGTTCACTCTTTACCATCATCAATCCTAAAAATTTATTTTATCACGAAATCGCTTGCCTTTTTTTAAATTTTCATTTATCCTTATCTTTGTCGGGGCGTAGCGCAGCCTGGTAGCGCACCTGCCTTGGGCGCAGGGGGCCGCTGGTTCAAATCCAGTCGCCCCGACCAGATCTCCCAAAGAAGGGGGATTTCATCCCCCCTCTTAGGCGTTCCGCTTCGCTTCACTGAATACCCCCCACAAAGTATGCGTTTCGCACGGAATGAATCCGATGCTCAACGCTTTATTTCTTTAAAGGATTTGAAACAGCGGCATAAAAAGGGGGTTTCAGGGGGAAAGAAGAGTGTCCCCCTGAACAATTTAGCCCTCGAAGTGGCGAAGGGAAGCAGC
>DHFQ01000140.1 GCA_002402325.1 Candidatus Aminicenantes bacterium UBA4820 | reverse complement strand
GCGATTTTAAAAGAATTCAATTTACTCCTGACCTCCTTCCCTCAGATTTAACAGGAACTCAAATTTTTAATCCAAGGGAGAGTAAATTTGAACCAAAGAAGGGGCCGATTTTTACTGAAATCCTTCTTGCAGATGAAATAAATAGAGCACCCGCCAAGGTTCAATCAGCACTACTTGAGGCGATGCAGGAGAGGCAGGTTACCATTGGTGATATAACCTTCAAATTGCCAGATGTCTTTTTTGTTATGGCGACTGAAAACCCGATTGAGCAGGAGGGAACTTATCCTCTTCCTGAGGCGCAGGTTGATAGATTTTTGCTAAAGGTGGTGGTAGAGTATCCATCTCTTGAGGATGAAAAAGGGATTCTTTCAAGAATGGGAAAGGGTGATGTACCTTCAATTAAAAAAGTTCTGACTCCGAATGATGTTTTAAGGCTTCAGAAGATGGTCTTTGAAGTTTATTCCGATCCAAAGATAGAGGATTACATTGTAAGAATAATCTCTGCGACGAGAAATCCAGAAAAGTTTAAGGTTGATGCAAAGGGCTTGATAAGATTTGGCGCATCACCGAGGGCATCTTTGTATCTACTTTATGCCTCAAAGGCACACGCTTTTTTATCTCAAAGACCCTTTGTTACTCCTGAAGATGTCAAATCAGTTGCGATGGATGTTTTAAGACACAGGATTTTACTTACCTACGAGGCTGAAGCGGAAGGTGTCAACTCTGAAACTATTATTAAGAGAGTCTTTGAAGCGGTTTATGTCCCATAATGCTTGAAATAGAGGAAATTTTAAGAAAAGTAAAAAGACTTGAGGTTAGAAGCAAGAAGGCGGTTGTTGAGAAACTTGCAGGGGCATACCATTCATCTTTTAAAGGAAAGGGTATTGAATTCCTTGATGTGAGGCCCTATCAAATTGGAGATGACTTCAGGTCAATAGATTGGAACATAACAGCAAAGACGGGTGAACTTCACACAAGGCAGTATTATGAAGAGAGAGAGCAAACTCTTGTCTTTGCCGTTGATGTTAGTAAGTCAATGAAATTTGGAACTAAAGAAAGGCTTAAAAGTGAAACTATCGCTGAGGCTGTTGCGCTGATTGCCTTTTCTGCGACATTTAATAGTGACAGGGTTGGACTTTTGCTTTTTACAGAAGATGTTGAACTCTATCTTCCTCCAAAAAAAAGGGCGGATTATGTTTTAAGACTGATTAGAGAACTTCTATATTTCGAGCCAAAACAAGCGGGAACAAATTTTGAGAATTGCCTCTCAAAAATTTCAAAGTTGTTTCCAAGAAAGGTGAATCTTTTTATCTGTTCAGATTTTATAAACTTAAACGATTTTAAAGGTTTAAAAATCCTTTCCAAAAAGCACGATTTGACGCTCATTACCGTTGAGGATGAGGCGGAGAAGAATCTTCCAAAAAGCGGATTTATTAAATATTACGATTCAGAATCTTCCTCCTTTGGTTTTTTAAACACATCATCAAAGAAGGTTCAAAAAAGATTTTCGGCGATTAGAGGAAGGGAGAGAAAATCATTTGAGAAATCTTTGAAATCGGTTGACTTAAAAAGGATAGAGTTAAAAACTGAGGGCGATGTTTTAAAAACCCTTGAGAAGTATTTTAGTGAAAGGGCTGTAAGAAGATGAGGAAAACAATCTTTTTGTTTTTTATACTCTTTTCTCTTTCGCTATTTTGTGAAACTCAAGAGATTGACTGTGTCTTGAATAAAGGCGAATTCTTTTTAGGAGATGAGATTGTAATCTCTTTTAAAATTGATGGGGTTCAAGACAACTATTTTGTTGAGGGGCTTCCTTTACCACAGAAGGATTATGGCGATTTCAGAGTTCTTAATGTTTTGAAAACAAAAGAGGGAACAAGTGTAAAAATCGAAATAAAAGCGGTTTTGTTTGGAATAAACCCAGTAACTTTTCCTGTTGAAGAGATAAAAGTCTTAAAAGAAAAAAGTGAAACATCTTACAAATTGAGGATTCCTCCAATAAAGGTAAAGGATAGAATAAGCGCAAAAGATAACCCGCCTCAAATTATGCCACCTCTTGAGATGCCCAAAAATTCTTTTTTGATTTATTATATTGGTGGAATTATTCTTCTTGTTTTTATAAGTTTTTTAATTTTCATTTTCTCAAGGAAAAAGAGAATACCGTCGTTTGAAAAAATAAGAAGGCAGGAATCAATTGAAGAATTTCTTACAAAATATTTTAATTCTCTTATAAGAAAAAATGTCCTTTCAATTGATGATTATAAAGAGATAAGTTATCAAATTAGAAATTATTTTGAGCAGAAGAAAGAAATAAATGCTTTAGAACTTACAACTGATGAACTATTACAGAATTTAAAAGAAGAAGGGATTATTTCTACAATACCTCTTGATAAATTCAAAAGGATTTTTGAGATTTGCGACCTTGTTAAGTTTGCAAAATATTTTCCCGAAATTGATGAAGAAAAGGAAGTAAAAGGTTTTCTTGATAACTTTCTTTACCATTTAACTCAAAGTTTAAGGAAGGCTGCGTAATGGGAAATTTCTACTTTGATAAAGGTTTTTATCTCATACTCATTATCTTTGCCTTGATTTACGCAATTTACTCTGAAAGAAGAATTAAAACAAGAGAGGGAGCGATATTCCATCCTTATGGAGATAAGTTAAAAGTTTTAGGTAAGAGAAATATTTTTATTGTTAGAGTGCCCTATTTACTTGCATCCTTTGCAATGGTATTCATTTCAATCTCTCTTGCAAGGCCCTGTTTGAAGGTCGTAAGGGCAACCTCATCTTCTGAAGGAATTGCAATTATGCTTACGATGGATGTTTCAGGAAGTATGCTTGCAGAGGATTTCCAGCCGACAAACAGAATTGATGTCGCAAGGAAGGTTTTATCAGATTTCGTAAAAGAGAGAAAGGCAGACAGAATGGGGCTTGTAACATTTGCGGGCTTGCCTTTTTTGAGATGCCCTTTGACAACAGACCACAACACACTTTTGAAACTAATTAACGATATGAAAGCGGTTAGGAGACAGGAACTTGATGGAACTGCGATTGGAGATGCCCTCGTTGCTTCAGCACAGAGACTTAACAGCGCTGTCGAAAAAAGCAAAGTCATAATCCTTGTAACGGATGGCGAAAACAACAAAGGTGAGTATGACCCTATTCTTGCAGCAAAGATAGTTTCTGAAAGAAATATAAAGGTTTATGCAGTTGGCATCGGGACTAAAGGGCTTGTTCCCTATCCGACGATTGACCAGTTGGGGCAAAAATCATATATGTTTGTGAAAATAGGTTTTAATGAAGATGTTTTAAAAAAAATTGCTGAAGAGACAAAGGGAAGATACTTTAGCGCTTCTGATAAAGATACGCTTGAAAAAGTTTTTAAAGAGATTGATCAGCTTGAAAAAAGCAAAGTGGAAAACCCTGTCTACATTGTAAAAAAGGAACTTTTTATCTATCCACTTTTAATTTCTACAATTCTTGTAATTTTCTTTTTTGTATGGGAATTTCTTTTGGGGTTGAAACTAAAATGATCTTTGCAAATAAATATGGCTTATATCTCTTTTTCCTTCTTCCCTTTTTACTTCTTTTGATTCCTCTCTATTTTTACCGTATTAAAAAGATGAGAAAAATCTGGGGAAGTGATTTGCTTTATCATTTTTCAAATCTTGAAAGTAAAAGACAAAGATTTTTGAGGGTTTCACTGATTTCTCTTTCTTTAATTTCAATAATGGTCGCTTTTGCAAGACCGGAGTGGGGAAAGGTTGAAGGAAAGGGCTTTGATTCAAACCTTGATATCGTGGTGCTTCTTGATGTTTCCAAATCAATGAATGTTCAGGATATAAAACCATCAAGGCTTGAGAGGGCAAGAATGGAGGTAAAGGCTCTTTTTGATAAGACTGAAGGAGCAAGGTTTGGCATTGTAACCTTTTCAAGTGCACCACTGATTTTATGTCCTCTAACAGATGACAAAGGCGCCTTAAATCTACTTTTTGAAATTGCCAATACCAATCTTATTCCGTTACTTGGAACCGACATAGGAGTTGCAGTGGCTGAATCTTTAAGACTTTTCTCTTTTGATGATGATAGGGCAAAAGTGTTGATCGTCATTTCTGATGGTGAAGATTGGGGAGAAAGCGCGTTCAAGGCTGCAGCAACCGCACAAACTTTAAAGGTGAGAATCTTCTCCATCGGAATTGGAACAGAAAAGGGAGGGGTTGTTGTTGATGAAAATGGGAAAGCGGTTATTGATCCCGATACTGGAAAAGAAGGTTATTCATCTCTTGATTCAAGAAAACTTAAACACATAGCGGATATTACAGATGGAAGATATTTTGAAATCTCAAGGGATAATGAGAATTTGAATGACTTAATTGATGAATTAAAGAGAATTAAAATGCGTGAGTATGCAACAAAAGAAGGAGAAAGAAGGGAGGATCAATTTTCAATATTTGCCTGTATCTCCTTTTTTGCACTTTTTGCAACCATCCTTTTAAATATAGGGAAAAGAAAAAATGGGTAAGAAAATAATTTTACTGTTTCTGATTTTGCTCTCTTTTGACCTACTTTCTCAAAGTGTTTACAAAAATTCAGAGAAGGCAAGATACGCTTTTGCAAAAGGTGATTATTCCGCATCTGTTGAAGGTTACAGAGCGATAGTATCTAAGATAAAAAACGATGAATTAAAATCTCTTGCCTATTACAACCTCGGGACATCACTTCTAAAAAACGGAAATTATGTTGAATCCGTTGATGCTTTCTATCAGGGATTGCCAAAAATTAAAGGTGAATATAAACCAAGATTACTTTACAATCTTTCTTATGCCCTTTTCAAATGCAATAGAAAGGATGAATCTTTAACAGTTTTAAGAGATGCAGTAACTTTAAAACCTGACTTTGAAGAGGCAAAAATTCTTTATGAATGGATTTTAAAGCAGAAAAGTGAGGAACCACCACCCCCAGAAAATCAGCAGGAACCTCCACCTCCACCGCCAATGCTTGAAGAGTTGCCACCGCCTCCACCCGAAGTTTTACAGGATGAGATAGAACAAAATCAAACTCCAGGGATGAAGCCGTGGTAAGAGATAAAAAACAAGTTGACAAAAATGTTTGAAATATGTATATTAAAATATGTCCGTTGCTTTTCATGGGCGGAAAGGAGAAAAATCTTATGAAAAAGTTTGTTGTTGTTTTGTTACTGGTTGTGGCGTTTACCTTTTCTCTTTATGCTGAGAGGATAAATACCGGAACTCAAGGGGAAGCCGAAGGAATATTTTTTGAAGGTGGCAACTTTGACTACTCTTCTTTTAGGTTTTCACTTAGCGGATTTGACCTTGAAAAGAGTGAAGTCAAAGATGGAACTTTTTTATTGGTGAAAGGTCTTGAGGGTGATACAACCTCACAATATGGCTATCCACAACTTCCAGTCAAAAGAGTGTGGATAGAAATTCCTTACGGAGTTGAGCCATCAATTGAAATCTCTGATGTAACTTATTTTGATTACGACCTAAAGACGATGGGATACGATTTCCCTATCTATCCTCAACAGCCATCAGTTGTAAAGTTGCCTGATGCAACTCAACCTTTTGTAATGGACAAAAAGGTCTATTCTGAAGATTGCTTTTATCCTGAGGACAATTTAAAGGTTGAGGGAGAGACTTTTGTAAGGGCACACAGAATCCTCCATCTTTTAATTCAACCTTTCCAGTACAATCCTGCAAAAAACACCTTAAGAGTTTACACTTCCTTTTCACTCAAAGTAAAAACGGAAAACAACCTTTATGATGCTACGGTAAATGAGCATCAGAGAACTTATTCACAATCTTATGAGGATTATCTTTCAAAGAAAATCTCAAATTATGGAATTTATAACATTTCTGATCCAAAGACCTCTTACAAAGATGGAATTCTTGTAATAACTTATGATTCCTTTAACACCACAGACCTTCAAAATTATGTTGAGTTCAAAAGAAAGTGGGGATATAAGGTTCAGGTGGCAACTCTTACCCAGACAGGCTCAACTGTAACAGCGATAAAAAATTATATTCAAAATGCCTATAATACCTGGAGCAACCCTTCGCTTGGTTTTGTAATTTTTGTTGGTGCTTATGAATACATTCCAGCGACTGATATGACTGTGGGCGATTCTGCAACGAAGACCGACCTTTACTACCAGACTGTTTCGGGTGGAGACATTCTTCCCGATATACATCTTGCGAGAATGACAATAAACAGCACCTCGCAACTATCAACAGTTTTAACAAGACTTACAAGTTATCAACTTGGTAATTTTACATCAACCTCCTGGATTGACTATATTTCATACCTTGGCACGTGCGATACAAGCTATTATACAGTCGCAGAGGGAACTCACAATTATTGTGTTACAAATTTTACTCAACCTTGGGGATATACAGGTAATTTCCCAAACAATCCTCAAGCGGGAGGGGATAAACTATACTGTGTTACTTATAGTGCATCAAACCAGAATTGCATTGATAGGTTCAATCAGGGTAGAAGCATTGTTACCCATTCTGGACACTGTGGTCCTGACCAATTTGCTGGACCATACATCTATGTTTCGGATGTTCAAAACCTCACGAATGGCGAAATGACACCCTTTGTAGTTGGTCATTGTTGCCAATCAAACCAGTGGGAAGGGACTTCTTTAACAATCGGAGAGGCGTGGTTGCAAGAAGCTGCGATAGGGTATTGGGGTTCAGTTGACTTCACATACTGGAATGAGGATGACCTTCTACAGAAGTACTGGTATGAAAGGGTTTATGGTGACGGGTATTTTAGAATTGGTGATTTTACAGACCTTGCAAAGATAGATTTTTACAATAATCCGGGTGGATCTTCAAGAGTAACCTATTACCTTGAGGAATACAACTTAAATGGTGATCCAACTCTTGAAATATGGACAAATCAACCCTCGACAATGACCGTAACGCACGACTCTTCAATTATTATTGGGGCATCTTCATATCAGGTTACTGTAAAGGATGGAGCAAATCCAATTTCAGGTGCACTCGTTTGCCTTTACAAATCTGATGAAGGAATTCATGAGGTGGCAACGACAAACTCATCTGGAATAGCAACAATAAGTTTAAGCCCTACAATTTCAAATACAGGAAGCGTTAGTCTTATGGTTACAAAACACGATTACAAGCCTTATCAAGCAACCATTACAGCAATCTCTCC
>DHFQ01000079.1 GCA_002402325.1 Candidatus Aminicenantes bacterium UBA4820 | reverse complement strand
AGTTGGATATTAACTTGAGGGTCTTTAATGTATTCTCCTAACTTATCTTCAAGAAGTCTTTGCAAGTCATTGATAGTAATACCCTGTACCTTCAATTTGTCTATCACAGGAAGGGTAATAAACCCTTCAGGGTCAACTGTCACCTCTTTTTTCATCTCAGGAAGGTCATAAACCTCAACCTGCAAAACATCCCCAGGACCGAGTGGATATGAGGGTGCATCTTCAACTTTTATTTCTTGAAGATCCTCTTTTATATTATTGTTAATAACTATATTCAGTGATGAGGAATTCTCAAATTTGACCAAAGGTTTGTTTTCAAAAGGGATTTTTAGTAAAAATTCATTTTTATCCGATTTTATGAGATAACTCTTTAGAAATTCCGGAATGCTACTACCTTTATCCTGGCAGGAGACTTTGATCAGTAAAAAATTATCACTTTTTGACATTTCAAAATAAGAGACATTTCTAACTAAATAGTTGTTCTCTTCACCTTTTGCAGGCAAAGATAAAAAGGGAAATAAGAAAGATAATCCAAAAAATAAAAGATAAAATAAACGGGCGGATAAAAAACCGCCCGTTAATATTTTTTTACAAATCATTAAAGAGTTACCATCCCATCTGAATCTGGAAGGTGAACCTATTTTCTTTATAAGAATAAGGTTTCCTTAAAATGTTATAAAAATCAATGTAACTCAAGTTGCTATCCCTATCCTCATAGACATAGTTAAGCCTTAAACTTAACCTTTGACTGAAATGGTAGCCAACTTCTGCCAACCACTGAGTAATATCATCTTCTCTATGCTGTCCCTGCAAATACCAGAATATGCCAGCGCTCATATAATTAGGGTCAAAAATAATCCCTTCAGAATATTTGTTTTTCTGGTATTTACCACCAATGGTTGCAAATAGATATTTGCTGAATTGATGATGAAGATTAAGGTCAAGTCCGGTCGCTGTGTAGTAGTTGTTAACATTAAAAGCGGATTGGTTAGCGTGTCTAAAAATCTTAGAATTCAAATCGCTAAATTCAGCAAGTCTCAACTTAAGCCCAGCATCTGCAACAACGCCACTGTAATCCTCAAAATTTAAGTTCATATACTCTGAGAATTCCATTTTTTTATAACCTACTTTTGCAAACCCTGATAGTTTCCTCTGGGCGTCACCTTCCCAACCGATTGAGAATCTATCCTCCTTATAACCTTTTTCCGTAGTATAAACTCCAATTGCTGAATAAAGATAGTTATCATCCATTGGATCGGACTTTAAGTGTTCATATTCAAAAACAATCGCTGCAAGCGGCTGATAATGATACTTCCATGAAAGTCCTCCACTTTTTTGAGAATAACTATAAAATGGAATTCTTCCAGAATCGTAATCTCCTTTAAAATTAACGAAATCGTAACCAATGTGGAATTCCAATGTGTTTAATGCAGTAACAGGGATAGAATAAGCCACTTTAGCATCATTTCTACTGAATCGTGTAGTATTCCATACAACTTCGCTGTCAGGAGAAAACTGATCTGTCTGTTGAACTCCCTGAATGTAATGGTCTGTAATTGTAAGGATGCTGTTATTTGAAAACCTGAACTCACTGTCAAGTTGACCAGCCCATGTGTTGTGATGCAATAAATCATAATCCTCGTAATCTTTATATTCATATTGGACGGCAAGATTTATGTAACTGTTTTCAAATGGAAGTTCAAATGCAATTTGAGGCCTTATCATCCAGATGTTATCGTCAAATTTGTCTCCCATAGATTCGTCAACTAAAAAGATGTTATCTGAGTGTGTATAAATAAATTCAATTGACGGTTTAAAATAAGCATTCCCCCACGGTATTCCCTCTTGATATTCTTGACAAAAAGCACTTACCGAAAAAAATAAAACCATTGCAAAAAGAACAAGATATTTTCTCATCTTTTTCTCCTTTCCCAATCTAAAACCTGAAGCCCCAAAATACTCCATTAAAACTCCTTAATCCAAGATAAACTCAAAACCAAGTTTATCCTATCAAAATTATTTATGTTTGTCAAGAGGGTCTCTTTTCCAATATTGCGATATATCCCTTGCTATCTAAATCTTGTCCATGCCAGGGATTTATTTTCTCAAATACTACTTTTAACTCCGTACTTGACAACAATTTCTTTATTGAATCTGTGGTAAAGGAGTAGGGGTGTTTAATGTCCCTTTTCTTTTCTTGCTCAAAAGTTTCAACAATTAAAACAAAAAAACCGTTATTTTTAAGAACTCTTTTTATTTCGCATAAAGCAAGCTTTGGATTGGTAGTATGATCCAGTGCATTTGAACAGAAAACAACATCAAAAGTGCTATCAGAAAACGGTATTTTTTCGGCACTTCCTTTTCTTATAATTATGCCTTCAGGATATTTATAAATTTTTTCATAATCCTTTGCAAGGGGATCAACTCCAAATCTTTCACCTTTAAGAATATTTAAAACAGTCGCAATTCCGCATCCTACATCAAGTATCTTACTTGCATCTGTTATTTTGCAGATTGAAAGAATATCATCAAGACATCTATACTCTTTCCATATTGATAAGAGATGAACTGCCAACTCTCTGTTCTTTCCGTTATATGCCCTTGCCCAGCTTAATTGGAAAGAAAGTTCATCTGCATACTTTCCAATAAATATTTCCCAGATTTTTTTTACACCACTTACTTTTAAAAAAGACTTAACAAATGGATGTATTTGGCTGGCTTTTTTTTTAAAATTGACCTTTAGAAAATGGATCATACGCCTCCTTCACCGTTATCTTTGCCATAATTATATTTTGGCTCTCAATCTTTAAGTAAGACTTTAATCCAGAATAAACTCAAAACCAATTTGATTGTATCAAAATCATTTATGTTTGCCAAGCAATTGTAAAAGACTCTTTTTGGAAAACTCAAATAGTTGTTCACGCTGCCATATAAAGGCGTAACATAATGAGAATACAGGACATAATGCTTTGAGAATTTAAAATCAGGTCAAAGAATTCTTTTAACTTAACAAAGATTTTATTTAAGGAAACCTTTATTCCTAATTTTGAATTCAATTAGAAATCTATTTTGATTCCTTTTTTCAAAAAAGCCTCTCTATAGCATTTTAAGGCTGAATCGCGGTATCTTTGCCACGGAAATATCTCTCTAATTCTCTTCATCCCATTTTCCCCTAACTTTATTGCAGCCTCTTCTCCATCATTTGCAAATTTGACTAATACTTGCAGTATTGCCAGGACACTTTTAGATTCAAACAATATACCTGATACATTATGCTCTACACTTTCTTTAGTTCCACCAACATCCGTTGCTAAAACAGGTTTTCCACAGGCTTGAGATTCATTGGCAAGGTTAGGTAGCCCTTCACTTAAACTCGGAATTACCACTGCATCGGCTCCTGTAATATATCCTGGGACATCATCCGGGTCTATTTGTCCGATTATTTCCACCCTTTCGGGGTAAAGAAGTGACCTTCGCCAATCTTGAACCAATTTGTTGTTAGAATTTGGTCCTCCAACTATAAGTCTGCCTTTTTTTTGAATCAATTCATACTGTTTCCAGGCTTCAAGCAAATAAATCCCACCTTTCACATCCCTTTCATAGTAAAAAGGAACTTTTGGAAACCCTCCAAGATACAAGAAAGTTGGAAACTGCTTATTTTTAAAAGGAGTTTTTGGTTCAACCTCATTATTAAATTTAGAAAAATCAACTCCTCTGTATGCCTCATAGAGAGGAGGGTGTTCAGGGCATAATCGTTCTATTATCCCAATCATCTCTCTACTATTGCACAATATTCCATCGTAAAAATTGATTAAATCGTAAATGTCTTTATCCTTTAACATTGGAATATTAATCCTAACATCGTCCCCTATGGCATCACTAATGACTATTTTAGACTCTACTCCGGCTTTTTTAAGCCATATTCTTACTATCTCTCCAGTGGGATATAAAGAACCACTCTCGATAATATTAGGGGTATTGAGAAATTTCTTTACGAAAGGATAGACTACTTGCGCACCCTTTCTAATCAAAGTCAAATCTTTATTCAAAGTTGGAACAATTGGGAACGGTATCTCTCTTACTTTAATTCTATCTATGGAATATTCGTTTATTTTCAATCTATCCAATTTCATCGCCCTGATACTCAAGACTTCAGTTTCCAACAAATCTTGCATACATAGATTGGCTCTATGTGCAAAAAGACCTCTAAAAGGAGGGTATCCTGAGCAGATAAAAAGGTGCCTAAGTTTATTTTTCACTTAAGAGACCTGACAATTTCAAGAATTTTATCAACTCTTTTATCGAGTGTGTGCTCCTGCAATACCTTTTTGTATCCACTTTCAGCAGTTTCTATCCTCTTCTTATCATTATTTAGAAGTTCCTCAATCAAATCGGGCAAATCTTTCATATCATCAAATTTGACAAAATCTTTATCAGGTTCCAAAAAAGACCTAAAATTTTCATTATTTTCTGCAATCATCAAACTTCCTGAACCGGGAATAGAAAAGAAAGAAGGATTTATGACCGAAGCACTATCATCTCTATGAATGTTAATGCATATTTTGGAACTTGCCTGAAGTTCCGCGAGTTTCAAAGGTGTTACCCTTTTTCCTATCCATTCAATATTTTTCAAGATTATCAAGCGATCCTGAGCCCTCAGACCTGTGGTACCAACGAAACAGAATCTATATTTTTTTGATATCAGCGATTTATCCA
>DHFQ01000089.1 GCA_002402325.1 Candidatus Aminicenantes bacterium UBA4820 | reverse complement strand
TCTTCTCTCTCTTGTTATCTGTGGGGATTTTTTGGATTTTTCTTGCATTATCTCTCTTTTTACTTTAAACTTCACTCTTATGGCTAAAGGTTTTCGTTTTTTCATTTTTCTTTTAATTTTGCTTATCGCTTCTATTTTGTCTGAACTGCTTTTGCCTCAATTTATTGAAGGTTTAAAGGCTAATTCTATTTTTGATGCAGGCTATTTCACCTTTCTTCTTGAGAAAATTTTTCCATCTCTTTTCCCCTATTTTGTCAAAGCACTTGTTGCAATTACTCTGTCTTTCTTTTTAAGAAAAAATCCCCAAACTTTTTTGCTCTGCCTTGTAATAGCAACCATAATCCCATCGTCGGGAGAGTTTTTTTTGTTTCCTTTGCTTCTTGTTGCCTCTTTTGCTCCATTTTATATCTCCTTGATATTAACTTTTTTAATTCCTTTTTTTTCAAAGATTGGAATTGTAGCAATTATTTCTGTTTTACTTTTAAGGTTGATCCTATTTAAAAAATCAAAGGAGTGGTATGCACCACTTTTTGGCTTTCTTTCTCCTCCAATTATATATTCAATTTTTAAAGGAGATATATTTCTTCCATTCATGCTTTCATTTTGTGGTTTTCCTCAATACAGACCAATCCCTGTAACCTCACCATTTTTTATTTTTTTTATAGTTGCCCTCTTTTTATTGCTAAATGAAAAAGGAGATAAAGTTGCAAAGGTTTTTCTTTCCTTTTTTTCGTTTCTCTTTTTTCCCCTCTCTTTTGTAGTTTCAATACCTCTTTTAAAGGGAGAAAAGAAAAAATTGAGCTATCTATTTCTTTTTCCTCTTCTATTTTTCTTTATTTTTTCTCCATCTTTAAAGGAAATTCCAGAAGGTTTAACAGATGAACTTAAGAAAATTTCATCTTCTAATTGTGAAGTTGTTGTGAATATAGAATTTTACAATAAAATTGGATCACAATTTCCAAATCTAACTTTAAAGCCTGAGATTAAAACCTCTTCCTTGATTGAATACTATAAAAATCTCCCACTTCGCCCACCCTTGATAGGTTATCCAATTTATGATTCAGACCTTTTAATCTCAAACTCTTTTTATCCAAAAACTCCAAACTTTAGAGAGTATGAAAAAGGTTGGAAACTTCTATGGTGCGGAAGTAAATATGCTTTATTTTGTAAAGAAGAATTCTTGAAAAAGGAGCATGCCCTTGCTCCTCTTACCTACAGCCCTTATTTGAGGATTCAACCAAATGATGAAATTACTGAAAAGGTTTTAAAGGATTTAGATAATCTAATAAAAGGCGATCCACAATTTTTTGAAGGTTTAAGAGATAGAGGAAGAATTTTGATTGATTTAAAGAGGGAGGAAGAAGCGATTCACTCTTTGAATTCTGCCCTTAAAATAAGGGAAAGTGGTGAGATTTACAATGATCTTGGGGTTTGCTATTTCAATTTGGGTAAATACGATGATGCAATAAAGTGTTACTTCAAAGCGATAGAACTCTCCCCAAAGGATATCCTTCCAAGAATGAGTTGTGCCTATACACTTATGGTCATTGGGCGTCTTGATGATGCAAGAATGATTCTTGAAGATTTAAACAGGGCGTATCCAACATTTTATCCCGCATTCAGGCTTCATTCTCAAGTTGTGGCAAAGATGGGAGATGTTGAAAAATCAAAGGAAATTTTAAGAAATATTCCGAAAGATTTAAGAACAAATGATGAAAACGAACTTTTGGGTGAAAAATGAAGTATAAAATAAACTATTTTCTTCTTCTCTTTTTGTTTTCTGTTTTTTGCGGTTCTCTTTTGCAGGGAATGGTTGATCCCGATCTTTTCTGGCATATAAGGGGCGGAAGTGATATCCTTGAAAGCGGAAAGGTAGTTCAAAAGGATAGTTGGAACTACATTTACGAAGGAAAAGAGTGGATCAACCAGCAATGGTTAATAGAAATAATTTTTGCCTTTCTTTACAAGATGGGAGGATTGAGCCTCGTTTTTTATTTCAAAGGATTTGTTTGCTCTTTGATTGCACTTTTTGTTTATCTAAGCGTAAGAAAGAAAAATCCTCTTGTCTCATATTTGACAACCGCAATTGTGATTTCAGTCATTGGAAGATATTTTTTGATGAGGACTCAACTTTTCTCATTTCTCTTTTTATCAATTTTGCTTTATTTACTTGAGAAGGTTGAATTAAAGAGGAGATTTTTCCCTTTGATTCTCCTTTTTGCTTTATGGGCAAACATTCACGCCTTTTTTGGACTTGGACTCCTTACTTTAGGATTTTACATTTTAGGTGATATTTTAACTCAATTTATAAAGACTAAAAGTCTTTCAGTTTTTTTCAACAAAGAGAGTTTAATCCAATATTTATCGGTAATTCTTTCGTCCTTAGCAACTTTAATCAATCCTTTTGGGATAAAAATTTATTTAACCTCACACTCTCTTTTTTCTCAAAAGCAGGAGACTATCGTCTCTGAATGGCTTTCTGTATTTAAGTATCCTCTTGCATCAAATATGATCTTCTTCATTTTCTTCGCACTTTTAATTTTTATCTCAATCCTCTTTATAGAAAAAATCAAGTTCTATCAGGTTTTAATCGCTTTGCCGCTTATAATTTTTGGCTTTTATTCTCTGAGGATTTTGCCATTTTCTGTGGTTGCATCTTCCATTCTATTCTCTTCAATGCTGGAAGAACTCTTTAATTATTTTAAGGTAAAAGAGGAGTTGTCTTATAAATTAGAGCCTCTTGCTATGACTCTTCTTCTTGCCTTTTCTTTAACCTCTCTATCTTTTAGAATTTTGAATCCAATTTATGTTGGGGATACGAAGTATCGTGAGGATTATCCCGTAGGGGCGGTCGCCTTTATGAAGGAAAACAATCTTAAAGGAAAAATTTTCAATGAGTTTGATTGGGGAGGGTATCTTGTTTTCTCATCAAAGGATTTTAAAACAGCGATAGATGGAAGGACAGCGGTTTTACTTTTTGATGAGGAAGACCTCGTAAAGTGGAGAGACACGGTTGATTTAAAAGAAAACTGGAAAAATCATCTTGAAAGAGGAAATCCAGATTTTATCCTCCTTTACTCAGATGATTTTTTAACAAACAATCTTATGCAATCAAACGAATGGCAATTAATTTATGCTGATTCAATCTCTGCCCTTTTTGGAAGAAAAAATGAGGTCTAAGTATAACGCCATCTTTTGACCATTTAACAAAGCGAATCAAGGTTCTGGACAAAATGATTAAAGTTCTGCCTTATAATTCAAAAAAATATATAGGATAGTGGCTTGATCTTAAAGTTGTTATTACTGCTTTTTAAGAGTCTCTTTCAAAACCTTGAGATACTGATCGTAAGGAAGTGCCTCCCAACTTTCTGCACTTACTGCCCCATAAATCCTTGAAATAAGTGAGACTTTGTAGGCAATTTCAGCACTTTCTGCTTCATAGATGTCCATAAAATCGTAGGGACCCAAAATTGAATAGTGGGCAATCCATTTCACCTCAGGGCACACTTTTTTCACCTTTTTAAACCACTCTCTCCCCTTTTTTGCCCTTTCCTTTGGGTTTTCCATCACCTCTGAAGAAAGTTTTGTCATCAAGATAAAAGTTGCCATATTTTCCTCCTTTCATCCAATTTTAAAGACGCTATCAAGAATAGTTCCATCAACCCACTTTACAACCGCTACAACTTCTTCTCCTCTTTTTAAGGGTTTTGGCTTTCCACCGCAAATTTCATCAACCTCTTTCTGAATATCCCTTATATCTCTTATCGGAAGTCCGCTTCCCTTTGTCTTTTCAATTAAGTCCTTTCTTAATGGATTTATCGCTATCCCTCTTTCTGTAACAATGACATCAATGAGTTCTTGAGGGCCCGTTAAAGTTGTAACTTCGTCGACGATCACAGGAATCCTATCTCTGATTGCTGGAACAGCAAGTATTGTGCATTTTGAGAAGAGGCAATTCTGCCAGCCACCAATTCCGTGCAGAAGCCTTCCATCTGAATGGGTTACGACATTTGCATTGAAATTTACATCAACTTCAGTTGCACCCAAAACGACGGCATCAACAAAAGTTCCAAAAAATCCCTTTCCATTGTAGTTGTAACTTGTAAATGGGCTTGTTGGAATGTGTCTCGGATTGTCCCTCATACTTTCAACACCCTTCAGGTCAAATGTTTGACCATCAAGGATGTAATCTGTAAGCCCTTCGTCCAGCATCTCAACGAGATACTTTGTTGAACCACCTCTCACAAATCGTGCTTTGATCCCTCTTTTTTTCATCTTCTCTTTTAAAAAAAGGACAAAGGCAAGTGAAATTCCGCCTGATCCTGCCTGAAATGAGAATCCATCCCTCATAATCTCTGTTTTTTCAAGAAAATCTGCAACAAGTTGTGCTATCAAAAGTCTATCGGGGCTTTTTGTTATCTCAGTAGTGCCAGAAACAATCTTTGATGGGTCTCCGATTTTATCAACGACAACAACAGCATCAACATTGTTTCCCTGAATTTGCCATGGGATGCAGGGGAAAGGAACAAGATTGTCTGTAACGACAATGACCCTATCAGCATAAGTTGAATCAGCAAGGGCAAAGTTTAAAGAGCCGCAAGCCGCTTCACCATTTACTCCATTTGCATTTCCGAAAGGATCAGCCGATGGTGCTGCGATGACTGCAATGTCAATTTTGACCTCTCCATCCTGAATCGCCTGCCACCTTCCTCCGTGTGAACGCAAAACCCCAAGCCCTTTCATTTTACCTTCAGTGCAGTAATCACCAAGCGGACCATTCATTGAACCCTCAATGTGATGAATTATTCCCTTCTCCATAAGGTCAATAGCCTTAATGTGACAGGGAAATGACGCTGAGGGAAACCACATCAAATCCTTAAGTTTCATCTCCTCAAAAACATCAAACATCATATTTGCAACCAAATCACCGTTTCTAAAGTGATGGTGGGTTGAAACTGTCATCCCATCCTTTATTCCGCAAAATTCAAAGGCATCCCTCAATGATTTTAAGACTTTGTTTCCATCAAGAGGATATTGATTTGCTGAAAATATTTTTGGACTTGCTTTTTTTCCCTGTGGAGTATATTTATGAACTCCCTTAAAGGGAATTCCCTCTTTACCGTTGACTTCGGTTGGAACTAACCTGTTTATAGCATTTTCAACAAGATTCAATTTAGCCATTTTAGTTTTCACTCCTCCACTCTTTATTTAACAAACCAATATTTTCTGCAAAAGAGATTGTTTTTAAGGCTCTTTTTACAATTGGTGGATCAACCATCTTTGTCCCTACTGAAACCACTGAAAGTCCGTTTCTTTGTGCTTCTTCATAAGCAAGAACAATCCTTTTTGCCTTTTCTATCTCCTTTTGTGATGGTGAAAAGGCTTGATTTATTACAGAAATCTGTCTTGGATGGATGCAACCCTTTCCTTCAAATCCCATTCCCTTTGATTCAAGGCAGGAGTTGAGTAATCCCTCTTTATCTCCCACATCTGAAAAGACCGAATCAATTGGCTGAATTGATGCTGCTCTTGCAGCATTGACTATCACTGACCTTGCCCAGAATGATTCCTTTCCCTCGTTTGTTCTTTCCGCACCAATATCAGCGGTGTAATCTTCAAGACCAATCGTTAAGGCACATATATTTGGCGAGGATGATGCGATATATGAAGCCTCAAGACAGCCAAGTGCACTTTCGATTATTGGCATCAAATAAACGGGCTCTTTGATACCCTTTTCTTTTCTTATCTCCTGAATTTTTGCGTCAACTGCCCTCACATGTTCACCCGTCTCAACCTTTGGAATTAAGACAACATTAACATTGTGGGGAACTACAGATTCAAGGTCAAGAATGCCCAAAGGACCCTGATTTATTCTGACCATCTTTTCACAATCTTTAAAATCGACACTTCTTAAAGCATTCCTTATGAGGATTCTTGCTGAATCTTTCTCCTGAGGTGAGACTGCATCCTCAAGGTCAAGAATTATTCCATCCGGTTCGTGAAGTGCCGCATTTAAGAAAAATTTTGGCTCGTTGCCGGGGAGATAAAGCCTTGACCTTCTTATTCTCTCTTTTTCGCTTTTTTTAAAGAATCTTTCTGGCATATAGAGAAGGAACTCTTTTTTTATTTCAGGGTTTGCCCTTTTTAACGCACACTCAACCCTTGCAGAAATGACAAAATCAAGTGCTCCTGTATCTTCAAGGTAGAGAAGACAATTTTTAATTTCAAAAAATTCAAGTTCGCGATAAAGGAGTTCCCTTATTTTATCGCCATACATCGCTTCAACTTTTGATTTTACATTTAGTTCAATGCCACCACTATCCTTCAATTCAATTCTTGCAAAACAGTCAGATCTTACTCCTTCGCCTTTTCTTCCAGCCTCACCAACCATTTTAGTTCCCCCTTTTTTCTAATTTTTTACGGGTGTAGTTTAAAAGTCCCCCCGAATCTCTTATTTCAAGAAGTTCTTTGCTCAAAGGTGGAAAATCAAATTCTTTATCGCCAACTTTGACCTTTCCCTTTTCAAGGTCAATTTTTACCTCTTTTCCATCCTTAAAGTAATCAACCGCATCCTTGCATTCAATCAGGATTAGTCCCTGATTTATCGCTGCCCTGAAAAAAATACGGGCAAAACTTTTTGCAATTATTGCTTCAATTCCAACAGCCTTCAATCCAAGGGCTGGTTGCTCCCTTGATGAACCGCAGCCAAAATTTTCACCCGCTATGATGATGTCTCCCTTTTTCACTTTTTTTGAAAATTCAGGGTCTAAATCTTCAAGAAGGTGAGGAATAATCTCCTCGGCCTTTGCACAGGTGTATGTGTATCTTCCGGGAAAAAGCAAATCTGTGTTTATGTCGTCTCCATATTTAAAAACTGCCATTTTACATTACCTCCCTTGGGTCCGTGATGACCCCTTTCAAAGATGAAGCGGCAACGGTTAGAGGACTTGCAAGGAAAACTTCAGCGTTTTTGTTTCCCATTCTTCCTTTAAAATTTCTATTTGAAGAGGAGATGCAAACCTCGCCTTCAGCAAGAAGTCCCTGATGCGCACCAAGGCAAGGTCCACAACCGGGTGGAAGGAGTGTTCCTCCTGATTCTATCAACTTTTCAAAAGTTCCATCCTTCAATCCATCTTCAAGAACTTTTTTTGATGCGGGAAGAAGGAGCAATCTCACATTCTTGGCAATTTTCTTTCCTTTTAGAATTTTTAACGCGAGGTGAAAATCTACAAGTCTTCCATTTGTGCAGGTTCCAAGAAGTGCCTGATTGATTTCCTTCCCTTCTACCTCCTTCACCTTTGCAGTGTTGTCAACGGTGTGAGGTTTTGCAACCATAGGCTCAATTTGAGTCAAATCGTAGGTTAGCACTTTTTCGTAGTCAGCATCTGTATCAGACCATACAGGTTCAAAATCGCCACTAACATTGATTTTCTTGAAATAATCCCTTGTAACATCATCAAAGGGGAAAACAGCTATTTTCGCCCCCATCTCAATTCCCATATTGCAAATTGTGAATCTGTCATCAATTGAAACATTTTTTACATCTCCGTCGTATTCAACTGCTTTGTAGTTTGCCCCATCTGCACCAATATCACCAATTATTTTGAGGACCAAATCTTTTCCCGTTGTGTATTCAGGAAGTTTATTTTTAAGAATGATTTTAATCGTCGATGGAACTTTAAGCCACGTTTCGCCCGTAAGCAAAAGACAGGCAGCTTCAGTCCTATCAATACCTGTTGAAAAACAATTCAAAGCACCATACATACAGGTATGGCTATCTGAACCAAGAATGAGTTTTCCCGGTTTTGCAAAGCCATTTTCAACTACGAGTTGGTGGCATACTCCAACGCCAACATCATAGAAATTTTTTATCCCGTAGGTCTTAACAAACTCCCTTATCTTTTTGTGTCCTGTGGCAGTTTTTTCATCAACCGCAGGGACGGTGTGGTCTATCGCTATTATAGGCATTTTCTCTGAAACAAGCCCATATTTTTTCAAATCCTCTTCAATTTTACCAATTATTGCGCTCGTGTTATCGTGAGTCAAAAGATTATCTGGTTTCACTATCACAATTTGATTTACTTTAACATCGTTTAAATTTGCCTTTTTCATCAAAATTTTTTGAGCAAAAGTGTATGACATCTTTACCTCCTATCCTAATAAGCCTCCCTTTAAGTATATCTCTTTCTGGACATCTGACCACTCTTTTGCGGAAATTACTTCGCCATTTTCTCTTTTGATCTCTCCCTTTAAAAAGTCAATTTCAATGACTTCACCATCGTTGATTCCCTTTTCAATAATATCGCTGATTACTACGGGAAGCCCTGCATTTACTGCATTTCTAAAGTAAATCGCTCCAAAACTTTGAGCAACAATCGCACCGACTTTCAAGGCTTTGAAGCAATCTACCGCCTGCTGTCTTGATGAACCCGCACCAAAATTCTTGCCTGTGATAATAATGTCCCCTTCCTTGCATTTTTGAGGAAAATCTTCATACCCTTGAAGATTTCCAAAAGCATACTTTCCCATCTCCTCAATTTTTGTAATTGTCAAATATTTGTTGTGAAAGATCATATCCGTGTCAATGTTGTCCTTTCTAATCACAAAGACTCTGCCTTTAATTTTNNNTCTTCAACAACTTCAATTTTTTCATCAAGTTTTTCTGGCTCAGTAATAAATCCTGCAACTGCGGATGCTGCCGCTATTTCAGGGCTTGAAAGATAGACTTCTCCCTTTCCCTGCTTTCCGACAAAATTTCTATTTCCCGTTGAAACTGTAACTTCGTTTGGTCCATTCTGCCCAACCTGCCCTGCTGCACATCCCGCACATCCCGCATTTGAAACCATTGCACCAGCATCTTTAAAAATCCTGATCAACCCTTCATCCATAGCCATTTTCCATATTTCATCTGTTGATGGGACTATTTTTAAAACGACACCATCTTTAACTTTTCTTTCCTTTAAAACTTCTGCCGCTCTTCTTAAATCCTCAATTCTTCCGTTTGTGCACGAACCGATGAAAACTGAATCAACCCTCTTCCCCCTCACTTTGCTGATTGGGACAACATTTTCCGGGTTACCGGGAAGAGAGATGAAAGGCTCAACCTCCTTCAAATTCAACTCAATAACTTTCGCATAGTTTGCCTCTTCGTCCGCATAAACAGGGGTAAAATCGCTCTTTGCCCTCTTCTTGCAATATTCAATGATCTCCTGTGATGGCGGGAAAAAGATTATTATTGCACCCATCTCTGTAGCCATTGATGAAATGGTAACCCTGTCTGACAGGGAAAGTTTGTTTAAATATTCTCCATAAACTTCAACGGAATATCCTAAAAGTCCATTTGCACCGAATTTACTCAAGAAAAAGAGAACGAGGTCTTTTGCTGAAACCTTACTCTTTGGTTCTCCCTTGAGAAAAATTTTCACACTTTGAGGAACCTCATACCACACTTTTCCGAAACAGAATGCCGATGCAACATCAAGGTCTCCCATTCCCTGGCCAAAGCACCCAATTGCTCCAAGGATGTTTGCGTGTGAATCAGTTGAAACGAATGTTGATGAGGGCCACGCAAGCCCGTTATCTATTGCAATGTGAGTTCCAATCCCTGAATTTATATCAAAAACTTTTATTCCGTTAATTCTTGCAAAAATTCTGCACTTTTGCTGATTTTCTGCATATTTTTGGTCTGAACCTGTGGGGTTGCAGTCAAAGGTAAAAAAGGTTCTTTTTGGGTCATCGATTTTGAGATTATGTTCGACTATGTTTTTTACCACATTTGCCCCGCCAAAATCTCTCGCTACCCTTGTATCAATGAAGACATCAACGATGTCTCCCGCTCTTACCTCTTTTTTTTCAGAGTGAAGAGCGATTATCTTTTCAATTATCGTCATTTTTCAACTCCAATCAGTGTTCCTTTTTCAATCATAGTCAAAGGATCAAAGGTAGCGTAATCAGCCTGATGAATCAAAACTGTCTCAATAACCTTTGGAGCACCCTCTCCCTCTTTTGCATGACAACCTATGATGTTTAGAATTTCATCTGGAATTCCAGCCTCTTTTGCGACAAGTAGTCCTGAGAGTGGATGCCTTAAAAGTTTCCCGAGTTTACTCTTTCTAAAACCGCCCTTTCCATCAGGCTCAATTTCAATTATTTTTCCAACATCGTGAAGCAACCCGCCGGCAATTAACCTATCGGAATCAATGTTGTAGGGCATTTTCTTAAAGTATTTCTTTTGAGCCTCTGCAAGATAGAATGCCCCATAAGTTACAGCAAGGGTGTGTTCCACAAAGGATATTCCTTTGCAATCCGTTAAAAGCGAAAATGGGATTTTCTTAAGTTCATCTGCGCTTTTATAACCACCCTTTTT
>DHFQ01000063.1 GCA_002402325.1 Candidatus Aminicenantes bacterium UBA4820 | reverse complement strand
TTTTTCAAAGGGATTAAAAGAGGTGGAAAACAGAACCTTGATGCAAATTTGAGACAGGCTGTAAACGCAACAATTCAGGGCTCTGCGGCGGATCTAATCAAAAAAGCAATGATAGATGTTTATAACAACCTTCCTATAGATGCTCACATTCTTCTCCAAATTCACGATGAACTTCTCATTGAGACAAAGGAAGAAAAGGTAAAAGAGGTTGAGGCAATTTTAAAAAATTGTATGGAAAACGCAATTTCTTTAAGAGCAAAAATTGAGGTAAGTGTAAATTCGGCAAAAAGGTGGGATTTGATTTAAAAAAATGAAATGGCGCCATCTTTCCAGAATTTCAAAAAGTTGCAATTTCCATTTTTTACCATTCCAACCTTTTCCCTTTGTCATCTTGCCTCTTTTAATCAAAAGTGGTAATGTAAAATTGAAGGAGTGAAAGATGGTAGATAAGATAACTTTTGAATCCCCAAAGAAACAGGTTGAAGATACACTGAAAAGGAGTGCCATTGATGAGAAAAGTGTAATTCAAGAGGTTGATAAAATTTTAAATGATGCTCTTGAAAATGGTGCAACGGAAATTCATTTTGAGCCTGATCCTGAAAAATATCTTATCAGGGTAAGGATAGGAAATCTTCTTAATGAAGTAGGAACAGTTCCTGAGAAACTAAAAGGGAACATTGCCAACAGACTCAAGGTGTTAGGCGGGATGGACATCACAAAAAGCAAAATTCCTCAGAGTGGATATTTTAAAGTTACAAAAGGCGAAAAAAAAGTTGAATTGTATGTTTATCTTCTTCCCACAATCTATGGGGAATCTATAACAGTAAAAATCTCTTATAAAGTTAGCGCAACTATGCATCTTAACCAACTTGGAATGAATCCAAATATTCTGAATGAATATATAAGGGCACTCGCAAAAGGTGCCGGGTTATATTTGATTACCGGGCCTCCTGGTTCAGGAAAAAGAACCACTGTTTATGCCTCAATTCTTGAAGTTTATAAATCAAACACACTCGCTATGGGATTTGATCCGATAGTAAAATATGAAATTCCTGGTATGATTCAAGGAAAACCTGAAGAAAAAAGTGAGTTCACTTTTGCAGAAGCAATATCCTCTCTAATGAAACAGGAACCAGATATTGCATACATAGGAGACATAACAAACGAAGGTGAGGCAAGGGCGACAATTCAAGGGGCATTTGCAAAAAGAATAGTTCTTGCAAGAATGACTGCAAACGATACAATTAATGCAATTCAGAACCTCGTTGATATGGGAGTTCAACCTTTCCTTTTAGCAGCATCCTTAACAGCAATAATAAACCAGAGACTTATTCGAAAATTGTGTCCTGTATGTAAAGAAGGGTACAAAGTGAGCGATGCAATTCAAAGAGAACTTGGTTTCAAACTTCCAGAAAATGCGATGTTCTACAAGGCAAAAGGGTGTCAGCAATGTGGGAATACGGGATTTTCAGGAGTGGCTGCCCTATTTGAATTGTACAGGCCTTCTGAAGAGTTAAACAAAATGATAGTGGCAAAAGAGTCAATCCAGAACATAAGAAACGAGGCATACAAAGAGGGGCTCGTCTCTTTGAAAAAGGATGGCGTTGCAAAAACATTGATGGGGCTTGTTACACTTGAAGATGTTCTAAATGCGTTATAGGAGGTAGAATGGGGAACAAACTAATTTTGAGAATGCAAGATGGGTCAATGATTAAATGTTCAACAAGAATTCCTTTTTCTGCTGCATATAAAAAGGTTACTGTTATTGATGAAAAGGGGGCGGTCCACAAGATACCACTTTCATCTATAAAGGCAATTTTTTTTGTAAAGGATTTTGAGGGAAACTCAAAATATAAGGCGGGCTCTGATTTTAACGAAGGGTCTCCAAAGGCAGGAAAATCTGTAAGTGTAAAATTTCACGATGGAGAAGTCATAAGAGGAAAGGCAATAAACATTAGCGACGAGAAAGATGGATTTTTTCTCTATCCCGCAGACCCTCTTGACAACAATGAAAAAGTTTTTATAGTAAGGAAAAATGTTCTTGAAGTTGTGGTTGAAGATTAATGAAGCCATCGATTGAAAACTATTTAAAAATACTTCTTGAAAAGTTCGGCAGAACAATTTTTACCGAAGAGTGCTTTTCAAAATCAACCGTAGTTGAAAAGTCTTTTTGTGTCTCTTCAGAAATTTTTCACCTTATCTCAATTTGTGGTTTAGTCGCATACCTTGAAAGGAAAGTTTATTCAAAAGAGATTGCCGAACTTGCATCAGCGTTTCTTTATGAACCCTCAATAATAAATTCAACAAAATTTCAGACTCAACTTTTCACGAGATACAGGAGCATTTTTTCACAGATTTTTCCATTTAAACTTCAGTCAAAAGATCTGATTTCTCTCTATCTTAAAAAGTATTTTCAAATTCTTGAAGATTTTTCAACTCTTTCAGAGTTGCAGGAGACAAAACTTTCGGATCCCGAAGGTGAGAAAATTATCTTTGAATTACTCTCCTTTTTTGCAAACAATTTCAATGCGAACATAGCAAATTTGAAACCATCCCAGAATGTTCCAGATGGTCCAATGATTATTCCCATCACCTCGCAAAATCCATCGCCTCAAAGTATTAAATCTATGTCTTACCAGATAAATGAGGGAATCTATTTTATTCCAGAATCTGGGTTACCGGTTAGATTGAATCCATTTTTTACTAATGAAGGAAAAAATTTTTTTATTCTAAGGATGCTTACAAATGAAGGAGCGTTCTATAGGTCTCTTTCGGAAGAAGGGTTCAGGCTTTTTCTTAATCCTGATCTCTTAAGAGATTTTGGAGACATTCTTTTTTCTCTTGGGTCCTATGAAAGTGCTTATTCTTTCTATAAAGTTCAGGGGCTTCAAAATAGAGAAATGATTGTCATCGGGTCCGCCTTAAATCACTGTATAAATGCAAAGGAACTTTTAAAACAGAATGAGCCACTCCTTGCAGGAAGCGAATTTGAACTTGCGTTGAGTTTAAAACCTGAATTACCCGTTTTATACCACGAGGTTGCATCAGCATACGAAAGTGGAAACAACCTTCAACAAGCTGCGGTTGCTTTAAATAAACTCCTCGAGAGATTTCCAATTTCTGATGAAGGATACATCTCACTTGGAGACATTTACGCAGCAAAAGGAGATTGGGGAAAAGCAAACCGCGCCTACGATAAATGCCTTTCAATAAATCCTTTTCATCCAGCGGCAGGAAAAAGAAAAAGTTTTATCAAAGGAAAACTTGAGGCAAAGTCTTTAGAATCAAGCAAGGCAGAAAAGGAAGTTGAAGATTTTATTGAGAACCTTTCAGAGAAGGTCAAAGAGAAAAAGGCACGGGCTTTAGGTAGAGAAGAGGAGTTAAAGACTCTTTTAGAAATTCTTTCTTGTAAAGATAAAAGAAATGCAATCATTGTAGGGGATGCGGGTGTTGGTAAAACTTCATTGATTGAAGAACTTGTCTTTAAAGTTATAAACGATGAGGTTCCTGAGTCTTTAAAAAGAAAGAAATTTTTTCTCCTGAATGCAGGGAATATTATAGCGGGCGCGAGATATAGAGGACAGTTTGAAGAGAGGATTCTTGATGTATTGAAAAAAGTCAAAGAAAGCGGTGATATCCTTGTTCTTGAAAACATTCAGCAAATCGCTGGAAGTGGGACAAAGGGCGGATCTCTTGACAGCGCCTCTTTGATAAAGCCCTACCTTTCAAAGGGCGAAATAACGATAATCGCAACAACAGACCCGGAATCTTGTGCGACGATAAAGGAGAAGGATCCCTCCTTTTTAAAATATTTCCATTCAATAACATTGGAGGAACTTCCGACTCCTGTAATCCACAAGATAGTTAGAGAGAGAAAAAAAGAGTACGAAGAGTATCATAATGTTAAAATTCCATCTCAAATTTTTGAAAACTCAATTGAAATGGTAAAAATGTCTCTGGTTGACAGGGCTCTTCCAGAAAGTATCCTTGATCTGATGGATAGAACCTGCGCCTCCGTTTCAATTTTATCAATTATAAAAGGCAGAGAGCCGGTTGTAAAAAAGGAAGATATACTTTCAACCCTGGCGGAAATGTCCGGGATAAGTTTTGAAAGGCTTTCAAGATTGACTCCAGAAAGGCTTATGAATCTTGAAAAGTTACTTTCTGAGAGGGTCATTGGTCAGGAGGAAGCAATTTCAAAAGTTTCGAGAGTCGTAAGGGCTTCAAAACTTGGCTTTGATCTCTATCCTTACCGTCCCGACGGAGTTTTTCTTTTTATTGGTCCTACGGGGGTTGGCAAGACTGAACTTGCAAAAACTCTTGCGAGGGTTCTTTTTGGAGATGAGGATAAACTTATAAGAATTGATATGAGCGAATATATGGAAAGAATTTCAACATCAAGACTCATTGGTACTTCACCCGGATATGTGGGCTATTACGACCCAAATCAACTTACAGATAAAATACGGAAAAATCCCTACTCAGTTATATTGTTTGATGAGATTGAAAAGGCTGATCCTCAGGTTTTAAACATTTTTCTTCAGATTTTTGATGCTGGAAGACTTACTGACGGCAGGGGAAGGAGTGTAAAATTCAACCATGCTACTGTAATAATGACGAGCAATCTTGGCACGGAAGTATTTTCAAAGGGAAGGGTCGGATTTAAAAACCATAACGAATTTGACGATGAAAAAGCGCACATTTTAAAGGAGGTTAAAAAATATTTCACCCCAGAATTTTTAAATAGAATTGATGATGTGGTCGTCTTCAACCCTCTTACTGAGGAGGATGTAAAAAGAATAATGGAGATTGAACTCGTCGAATTAAAGGGAAAAATGAAAAATGATGGTAAGGAGTTGATACTCACAGAAAAGGCTAAAACCACTCTCGCTAAAGAGGGATACTCCTACGAATATGGGGCAAGAAATCTTGCAAGAGTTTTAAGAAGAAAGATTGCGGAGCCTCTTGCTGAAAGGGCACTTGAGGTTGGGTGGGATGAAAAGGAGATAATTTTATTTGATTCTGAAAAAGATGAGTTGACATTAAGCCTTCTTACAAAGGATGAGTTTGATCTTCTTTTTCAGCAGGAGGCAGTTCAAATTAGTGAAGAAGAGTTAAGGGGCAGGGAGGATGTTTAGAGGATTTTTCGGATTTAAGTCAATAAATGAGCAAAGCAAAAGAGACAGAATTTATAGCGTTGATCTTCTTGAAAAACAAAGCAACAAAAGGAAGTATGAACAGGAAAAGGTTGAGTTGAAGAATCGTTTTGAACTCTGGAAAGATCCAGGCGAGAAAAAGTTTGTGGGATTAAAAGTTGTTTTTGATTCACGAAAATCAATTGATGAAGGAGCTCGAGAACTACTAAAAATTTTAGAAGATTTTGATATAAACTGCTCTCTTTTCTTTGCAAGTGGTGTTGACGGAAAGGGTGAAAGTTTTTTGTCACTTTTAAATCCCTTTTTTTATGGAGAGATAACAAAGTCAAAAAGTTTGAAGGCTGAAGGCTTTAAAACTCTCTTCTCAGGGCTTCTTTTACCGACAAAAAATATTGGGACAATCCCTGATGATTTAAAAAATAAAATTTTAGAAAAGAACTATGACATTGGAAGTTACTGCTTTTCTCCATCAAAATGGGTAAAGGCTGTCAATTCAAGAAATGAAGATTTGATTTCTTTACTCTATCATCAGTCAATTGATAATTTTGAGGAAACTTTCAAAGGAAAGAAATGCTCATCATTTTCAGCCCCCTACTTTATCTGTTCAAATGCTACGATGCTTTTAAAGGAAAATCTCTACTTTGACTATTCATCAGATTGCAGGGGAATTGATCCCTTCTTCCCTGTTATAGACACAAGAGTTCTAAAAACGCCTCAGGTTCCTGTCACTTTACCAATGATGAGTGAATTTTTTTATATAAATGGGGAGAAGCCAGAACACTATTTTGACCTTCTTTTAGAGGAAATTTCAAAACAGAGATACCCTGTCTATGAAATAAATCCTCTTTTTGAAATTAAACTTCACAAGAGAGAGTTTAGAAAGTTTCTTGAAAATGCTTTAAAAAATGGAATCACATTTATCTCTTTAAGAGATGTGATGGCTATAAGGGTTAAAAACGAAAAGCCCCTCCCAAGATGCACGCTTTCTTACGGCTTGATGGAAGGAAGAAGAAGGCCAGTAACAATCCAGATGCTTGAAGTTTAAAAAAGGCTACAGGTGGATGGCTCAAAATAGACGATAGAGTTCAGTTACTTGATTTTTGAGAGCATTAATAAATTATGAATCTATTATACCTTTAAATTTGTGTTATAATAAATATCCCTGAAGAGTCTTGATGAAAGGGGAAGATGAAGTATGGCAAAATACATATTTATAACGGGAGGTGTTGTTTCTTCATTAGGCAAGGGGATTGCTGCGTCATCGGTTGGATGTTTGCTTGAGTCAAGAGGGTTCAAAGTTTCAATACAAAAACTTGATCCCTACATAAATGTTGATCCCGGGACAATGAGCCCCTTTCAACACGGAGAGGTTTTTGTTACTGAAGATGGGGCAGAGACAGACCTTGATTTGGGACATTATGAGAGGTTCACATCTCAAATCAGTTCAAAAGGGAATAACTACACCGCGGGCAGAATTTATCTTCAGGTTATTGAAAAAGAGAGAAGAGGGGATTACCTTGGAGGGACGGTTCAGGTAGTTCCGCACATCACAAATGAGATAAAGGAAGCAATTAAAGAAAAGGCTAAGGATGTTGATGTGTCTATAATTGAGATCGGTGGGACAGTTGGTGACATTGAGTCTTTGCCTTTTTTAGAAGCAATAAGACAACTTCAACTTGATGAAGGGCAGGCTAACACTTTATTTATTCACCTTACTCTTGTTCCCTATATAAGGGCAAGCCATGAGTTGAAAACAAAACCCACGCAGCACTCTGTAAAAGAACTTTTATCAATCGGAATTCAGCCCGATATTCTACTTTGCAGAACAGAGCATCCCCTTCCAATGGATATGAAGGCAAAAATAGCCCTATTCTGTAATGTTAAAGAAGAGGCTGTTATAACTGCAAGGGATGTTGAACATGTCTATGAAGTACCCTTATATTTCGCGGATGAAGGGCTTGATTACATTATTTTGAAGTATCTTGGGCTTCCACTGAATGAAAGGAAACTGGATAAGTGGGAGAATTTTGTAAGTAAATTAAAGCACCCGGAGGATTCCGTTAGAATCGGCATAGTTGGAAAATACATCAAATACGAAGATTCCTACAAGAGTTTAAAAGAGGCGCTCGTAATAGGCGGCGTAGCGAACAATTTGATGGTTGAACTTAAATGGATTGAGGCTGAGGACATTGAAAAAGAGGGCACTTCTTCACAACTTTCAGATGTCGATGGAATTTTAGTTCCTGGAGGATTCGGAGAAAGGGGAATTGATGGAAAGGTAATGGCAATTACTTATGCAAGAGAAAAGAAAATCCCATTTTTTGGCATCTGCCTCGGGATGCAACTTGCCACTATTGAGTATGCAAGGAATGTTTCAGGCTTAAGCGATGCACATTCAACTGAGTTTGAGAAAGAGACAAAAAATCCCATTTTTTACAAGTTAAGAGACCTCTTACAGGATGAGACTTATGGCGGAAATATGAGGCTTGGCGCTTATGAATGCGTCTTAAAAGAGGGATCACTTGCTGAAAAGGCTTACGGTATGAAAAGAGTTTTTGAAAGGCATAGACATAGATATGAATTTAATCCCGCTTATAAAGACCTTCTGGAGCAAAAAGGAATGGCAATTACTGGAATTTCTCCCGATAACAAGTTTGTTGAAATTGTAGAAATAAAGGATCATCCGTGGTTTTTGGGATGTCAGTTCCATCCTGAATTCAAGTCTAAGCCTTTGAATCCCCATCCTCTTTTCAGAGAGTTCATAAAAGCTTCTTATAGAAATAGGATGGAAAAAAGCAATGGGTGAACCATTTTTTATTTCTGGTCCCTGTGTCATCGAAAGTTTTGAACACTCTCTAAAGATCGCAGAAAGATTAAAAATTGTAAGGGAAGACCTCTCTATTGATTTGATTTTTAAGGCAAGTTATGACAAAGCAAATAGGACTTCACTTGAAAGTTACAGAGGTCCGGGACTTGAAAGAGGATGTGAAATTTTAAAGGAAATAAAAAAGAGAACCGGACTTAAAATAACCACAGATGTTCACGAAACCATTCAGGTTGAAAAAGTGGCTGAAGTCGCTGATATGATTCAAATTCCTGCCTTTCTTTGCAGGCAGACAGATTTGCTTGTTGAATCGGCAAAAAGCGGAAGGGCTGTAAATGTTAAAAAGGGGCAGTTTGTTTCTCCCTACGATATGAAATTTGTCGTCGAAAAACTTTCAAAAAGCGGATGTAAAGAAATTTATCTAACGGAAAGAGGAACATTTTTTGGATATGGCAATCTTGTTGTTGATTTTAGAGGAATAAAAATAATGAAGGATTTTGGTGTACCTGTAATATTTGATGCAACACATTCAGTTCAAAAACCCTCTACTGAATCGGGTAAATCGGGAGGAGATCCTGAATTTATTGAGACACTTTCAAAGTGTGCAGCATCTTCACTCGTCGATGGTTTCTTTTTTGAGGTTCACGACAATCCTTCAAAGGCTCTTTCAGATGGGGCTAATGCGCTTAAACTTGATAAATTCAAAACTTTGGTAACAAAACTTTTAAAGATAGAAGAAATTTCAAGGTGATGTAATGGAATTCAACTCTGCAAGAAAAGTTCTTGAAACTGAAATTAAGGAATTGGATAAACTTTTGAAAAGCCTTGATGAAAATTTTGACAAGGCAATTGATGAGATGTTGAAATGCGAGGGAAGAGTTGTTGTGACAGGGCTTGGGAAAAGCGGCATTGTTGGAAGAAAAATTTCAGCAACTCTTGCCTCCACTGGAACGCCGAGTTTTTTTCTTCATCCTGCTGAGGCGCTCCACGGTGATTTAGGAATGTTGAGAAAAGAGGATATCATCCTCGCTCTTTCAAACAGCGGTGAAACCGATGAAGTGATTAACTTAATCCCATTTATAAAAAGGATTGGAATTAAATTGATAGGAGTTTCTTCAAATAAAAATTCTACTCTTGCAAAAAATAGTGATATTTTTATTTTGACGCCTGTTTCAGAAGAGGGATGTCCTTTGAATCTTGCTCCAATGGCTTCGACCACTGTTCAAATTGCACTTGGTGATGCAATTTCGGCAGAACTTATGCAAAGAAGAGATTTCAATGCGGAAGATTTTGCAAAATTTCATCCTGGTGGTAAATTAGGAAAAAGATTTTTAAAGGTTAAAGAGTTGATGCATAAAGGGGATGAAATCCCGAAAGTTTTACCTGAAGAGATTATGAAAAATGTCATCTATGTCATTTCCGATAAAAAACTTGGGGTTGCAGTTATATGTGATGATAAGGCAAGGCTTCAAGGAATTATAACCGATGGTGATTTAAGAAGGCTAATAGAAAAGTTTGAAGGAGAACTTTTTTCAAAAAAGGCAATTGAGTGCGCCAATAGAACTCCTTTGACGATTGAAGAGGATTCTCTTGCCTTAAACGCACTTAATTTGATGGAGCAAAGAAAGATCACCTCTTTAATTGTTTGTGGCGAGGACAAAATTGTAAAAGGTGTGATTCATCTTCACGATCTATGGAAACTTCAACTTATTTAATTTTTTGGGGAGACTAAATTTTGTTTCAAAAGCCTGTAACCTTTTCTCTTAAAGAACAGGATTTTTTAGGGATAGTGATTGTCCTTATACTGATTTTTTTAGGAGGAGAGATGGTGACTTCCGCTACGGAAGGAACCCAACTTCAAAATTATGCCACAAGGGAATCAATCTACATAATCCTCGCAATTCTTGTTTTTTGTTTAACTTTGTATATTCCCTATACCATCTGGGTTGAATATGGCTATATTTTTTATATTTTATTTTTATGTATCCTTCTCCTTATGCCTTTTATGGGAAAGAGTGTTTCAGGTTCTAAATCGTGGTTCGCTATTGGAGGGTGGGGTTTTCAGCCCTCCGAAGTTATGAAAGCATTCACAATCCTTGCTTCAGCGTCTTATATCCGCGATCAGGAATTGGATTCTTTCACTTTAAGAGATTTTGCAATTTTGTTTGGAATAGTTCTGCTTCCGATGGTTTTAATAATGGCTGAACCTGATTTTGGAACGGCGGTTACCTATATTTCAATTCTTCTTGCCATTCTATTTTTTTCTGATTTGAAACTCAAAGAAATTTTGAAATGGTCCATAATAGGATTATGCATTGCTCTTGTGCTATTCGGGATTTCCTGGTTCTCATTTTTTAAACCATACCAGAAAGAGAGAATCCTTACATTTTTGGATCCTCAAAGAGACCCAAAAAAAGCGGGATACCAGATAAATCAGGCTAAAATCGCGGTTGGAAGCGGGAAAATGTTTGGAAAGGGACTTCATTCCGGTACTCAGAACAGGCTGAAATTTTTACCAGCTCCGCACACTGACTTTATCGTCGCAGTTGTTGGTGAAGAGTTGGGCTTTATTGGAGTTGCATCAGTCTGTTTTCTTTTTTTGATTTTGCTTTCAAAATTTCTGACCGTCGCAGAAACCACAACGACACGCGAGGGAAGGTTCGTTGCCCTTTCTATCTTTTTCTTGTTTTTGTTCCATACCATCGTGAATATCGCTATGGTGCTGGGACTTTTTCCAATAATGGGAATACCAATTCCATTCCTCTCCTATGGTGGAACATTTCTCTTAACCACTACATTTTTAAGTGGACTTGTCTTGAACATTTCCTCAAAACATTTTTAAAATGAATTTTAAAGATGAACTAAAGAAATTATTTGAGACTTCGCCTGAACTTTTAGAGAGTAAGATTGTTGGAGTTGTAGGTGTAGGAGCGCTCGGCTCTTTCTCATCAATGATTCTTTCAAAACTGCCTTTAAAAAAAATAATTCTTGTAGACAGAGATGTGGTAGAAGAAAAAAATCTTTTCAGGCAGTTTTTTTATGATGTTGAAGATTGCAAAGGAAGAATTCCTAAGGTATTTGCGATGAAAGAAAAAATAAAATCAAAGGGTGGATGCGAAGTTGAAGCAAGGGATATAAACCTTGATGCAGATGAGTGTTCTAATCTTTTTGAAGAGTGCGACATCGTAATTGATGGAACGGATAACTTTGAAACGAGGTTTCTTTTAAACGATTGTTCAGCAAAATTAAAAAAACCTTTTATCTATGGCGGTGTAATAGAGATGAAGGGTTCCATTTTCTTTGTTGATTCAGGAAGTGGAGCGTGTTTAAGGTGTTTGTTTCAAGAACCAGAGATAGGTAGTGGTGATACCTGTGAAACGGTTGGTGTTTTTCCTTCGCTTCCACCAATTATTGCATCAATGCAGGTGATGGAGTGCACAAAATATTTACTTGGAATGAAAGATAAAATAATTAGAGATTTTATTACGATTGATTTGAAAGAAAACTCTTTTATAAAAATTAAGGTTGAAAAGGATATAAATTGCGAGTGCTGCGGAAGGAAGATTTATAAATTTCTTGAAAATGAAAATAAAGGAGAAATCCTTTGTGGCAGAGATACCTTGATGGTGAAGTTGAGAAAAGAGAGATTTGATTATGAAAATCTCAAAGAAAAATTTAGAAAAGATAAATCTTTTTTTGAAAATGAATATCTTTTTGAATTTGAAAGCGAGGGCTATAAATTTTCAATCCACAAAGATGGAAGAGTGTTTTTAAGCAAAATAAATGATATTAAAAATGGATTTTCAATTATCTCAAGGATATTAGGCTTTTGATGAAAATCCTACTTTACCCCTTAGGATTTTTGTATGTTGCGATAAATTTTTTAAGAAGGAAACTTTATAAACTAAAAATTCTTAGGCAAATCTCCTTTCCGTCAAGAACCGTTTCAATTGGTAATATTACTATGGGAGGAAGCGGGAAGACACCGTTTACATTACATCTTGCAGATTATTACTCAAAACTTAATAAAAAAGTGTTGATCGTTCTAAGGGGGTACAAAAGGAAAAGTAAGGGCACCATCCTTGTAAAAAACGAGAGTATAATTTCTGAAGTTGGAGAAGAGGCGATTATTTATAAATTAAATTCAAGTTGCGATGTGGTTGTTTCAGAAAATAGATTGGATGCAATAAAAGTAGTTGACTCCATTCCCGATATAATCCTTCTTGATGATGGATTTCAGCATTTAAGGGTCAAAAGAGATGTTGATTTAGTCTTAATTGATGCATCAAACCAGAATGATTTAAAGCCATTCCCTTATGGAAAAGAGAGAGAGCCGATAAAATCTCTAAAATATGCAGACTTTGTTATGATAACAAAAGGAAAATACCAATCTTTAAACAGAAAGATTCAAAAGGTTTTAGAAAATAAAGATGTTTTTGAGGGTGATTTTTTCTGGGAGAAATCTCTCTATCCTTCAAAAATTTTGAGCGATAATTTAAAAGATAAGAAAGTTTTGTTACTTCTTGGGATAGGAAATCCAGATTATTTTATGAAAATGGCAATTGAAAGTGGTTTTAAAATAGAGGAGAAAATATTTTTTGAGGATCACCACTTTCCAGAGAAAGAGGATTTAGAGAAAGTTCTAAAAATTTTTAAAGAGAAGGGGTGCGATCTTATTTTAACCTCAGAAAAAGATTATATAAAGTGGAAAGAGTTTGAAGGGTTAAAGGATAAAATTCTTTATCCAGTACTTAAATTAAAAATATCAAATGAAGAGAGGTTTTATAATCTCTTAGAAGAAAAAATGAGAAATGGATGAAAGGTTATTGAGAGTTGCATTTCCGCTTCCAATAAGGAAATATTTTACTTACAGGGCTAAAGAAACCTTAGGGGAGATAAAATCTGGGGCGAGAGTTCTTGCACAATTTGGAAAAAGAACACTCCTTGGTTACATCGTAGATTTTGAAGGAGAAAAAATTGATAATGTGAAAGATTTACAGGCTGTACTTGATGATGAACCATTTTTTAATGAAGAACTCTTTTCTTTTTTAAAAGAACTTGCAGATTTTTATCTTGCACCGCTCGGAATTGTCCTCAAAAATTCTTATCCTTCCTCTTTAAATCCTGAGCCAAGAAAAAGATACAAACTCGTTTCTGAAAATATTTCATTGAAGGAGGATTCTCCTTTATACGAAATTGTTGAAGAATTGAAAGGAGGAGGAAAAAGTTATTCAACTTTAAAAGCAAAGTTTAAAAATGTTGATAAGCTTCTTGCAAAGGCTATCTCTTCGCAAACTATTGAGATGGAAGAAACCTTTGCAATGGCAAAAAGAAGGCTCGGGGAGGAGAGAGTCGCTTTACTTTTATCAAAAGATGAGATTGATGATAAGATAAGGGGGTTTCATCTTTCACCAAAACATCTTAAACTTCTTGACTACCTAAAAAAGATTGAAGGGATGGGCTTTGTGAGGGCGATTGACATTTTAAAAGAGGTGAAGGTTCCCCACTACACACTTTCCGAACTTGAAGAGATGAATTTCATAGAGATTTTTGATAACCTTCCCCAAAAAGTGATTAGAAGAGAAATGGATTTTATACTTACAGACGAGCAAAGCAGTGCCCTGAACAAAATTTTACCCCACTTAAAACTCAACACCCACAAGACCTTTCTCGTTTATGGGGTTACTGGTTCGGGAAAAACTGAAATATATTTGAGATTGATTGAGGAAGTGTTAAAAAATGGCGGAAGTGCAATATATCTGGTTCCTGAGATTTCACTTGCCAGTTACCTTTCAAAAAGGCTTCTTGAAAGATTCGGAGGAAACCTTGCAATTTTACACTCCGCAATGAGCGAAAAGGAGAGAGATAAGCAATATATGAGGATAAAAAAAGGTGAGGCAAAGGTCGTTATTGGGCCAAGGTCTGCCCTTTTTTCTCCGCTTGAAAATATCAAACTTATTGTCGTTGATGAGGAGCACGATTCTTCCTATCGTCAGATTGAGCCGCCATTTTACAATGCAAGGGATATGGCAATTTTGCGTGGATCACTTCTTAAAATCCCAGTTGTTCTTGGTTCAGCAACGCCCTCGATTGAATCTTTTTACAATGCCGTTGACACAAAAAAATATGAACTATGCGTTCTTAAAAAAAGGGTAAAGGGAGCGATTCTCCCTTCGGTTGAAATCGTTGATATGAGGGAACATTACAGGGAGACGAAGGTTAAAGAGGTAATCTCAAAGGTTCTCTTTGATGAGATAAAAAATAGTCTTGAAAAGAAGGAGCAAATCGTCATTTTGAGAAACCGACTTGGTTATTCGACTTTCATCCTTTGCAGGCAATGTGGAAGAACTATTAAGTGTAAAAACTGTGATATTGCTTTGACATTTCACAAAAAAAGAAATGAGTTAAGGTGCCATTTTTGCGGACATAAAGAGCAAATTCCAAAGAAATGTCCATATTGCGAGGGGGATAACCTTCAATTTCTTGGGGAGGGAACGGAAAAGATTGAGGACATTTTAAAGGAGAAGTTTCCTGACTGCAGAATTGGAAGAATGGATAGAGACATTATTGTAAAGCAGAGCCAATATGAAAAGTTGTGGAGCGATTTTGAAAACAAAAAGATTGACATTCTCGTTGGAACTCAAATGATTTCTAAAGGTTATCACAACCCGCAGGTTACACTCGTGGGAATAATCTCCGCGGATTTTATCCTTTCAATGCCAGATTTCAGGTGCTCGGAGAGGGCATTTAATTTAATTACACAATCGGCAGGTAGAGCGGGAAGGGGAGAGTTAAAGGGGAAGGTGGTTGTTCAATCCTATTTTCCCGAGCATCACGCTGTAAAATGTGCCGTGAATCAGGATTTTGATACCTTTTATGAAAATGAAATTAAATATAGAAAGTTTTTAAACTATCCACCGACTATGGCTTTAGGAAAAATTGAGATAAAGCATAGAAATGAGGAGAAGGCGTACAGCCTCTCTTTGCAATCAAAATCTTTTTTAAATGAAAAATTCAAGTCAATTGCGAGATTGTTAGGACCAAATCCCGCCCCCATTCAAAGACTTGAGGGGAAGTTCAGGTTTCAAATTTTAATAAAAACTGAGACGAGAACAAGACTGCACAACATTTTGTCTGAATTTATGGAATCCTCCCTTTCAAAAGAAATTGGAAAAACAATTTTTTGTTTTGTTGATCCTGCCAATTTGATGTAGAGTTGGTGCGAAAGGGGGGAATTGAACCCCCACGGGTTTCCCCACAGGATCCTAAGTCCTGCGCGTCTGCCAATTCCGCCACTTTCGCACTTAAAGCGGATAAATTATCATAAATGATAAAAAAATCTTTTTCAAGAGAAATTTCACTCCCAGAATCCGACATTGCTATAAAGCGTTGTTATCAAAAGATAATAGCAGTAAGAATTTAACATCAAAACGAGAATCTCCTATCAGGGGAAAGATAAAGGGATGGTAGGGAACATAGACTTAGATGGGTAAGATGCGAGGAAGAAAAGGGAGGTTCATCAGGGGTAT
>DHFQ01000050.1 GCA_002402325.1 Candidatus Aminicenantes bacterium UBA4820 | reverse complement strand
TGATTCTTCGTAATACTTTCTAAACCGCGGAGGAATATTGAGAGGCTTATAAATGCCATTTTGGATTAATAGCACTTGATATTTTATCTGGTTATCTTCATCAAAAATTTCTCCTTCTAGGCTCTCTAGCACCTTTAAAAAATCCCTCAATCTTTCTGGATTTCTTACGGTGGTTGAAATTGACCAAGGTTTTTTCATAACTCTTCTACCTCAATAATTTGATTTTTGCCGAGCCGAATTTCGCCTAACTTGTTTGTATCCGCAGCTATTGCGTATATCCTCCCAATTTGGTGGCATAGACGCAATGCGGATATTTCTGCTCTGGGCGAGAACCCATCTTTTCCTTCTTTATTGATAAATATTGTCATCTTTCAACCTCTTTTTTCAGATTTAAAGTAAAATCTCCTCAAGGATATTGTTTCTATTTGGGAAACTCCAGTACCTCTTATCGGGATGCCATCTGTGGCTTTCGATGTCCTTAACTTTTGAGACAAGGAGTTGGTCATAGGGGAAGGAAACCGTTATCCTCACTCCTGAGTTTTTCCCAATTCTTATACCTCTATTAATTTGGCTCACATTAACCATATTTTATTGTAAGTAACAATTTAAAGAAAGTCAATATAGTTTCCCCAAAATCCGACATTGATTTTGGGTAGGGTGGTGAAAGAGGGTTTCAGGCTTTATTTTTTGATGAAATTGTTAGACCTAAAATTAAAATACCGTTTTTACTTCATATTAGTTAATCTGGGGACACGATACTTAATTCTTGAAATTCCGTATAGATGATGGTTTTCTATAATTGACCCGTTGATTGAAATTATGGAGGCTCTCAAATAGAATAATGTCATCAAGCGGAAATGGAAGCCAGAGAAAGCAGTTAGTTCAAGCAAAGGAGAAATCGGTATTGTGTCCCTGGATTACAATTCATCTTAAAATGGGGAAAACTTCTAAAATCAATAATGCGGCGGTTTCCACACGGAAACATCACCATAGTAATTAACTTCTATTGCAATTCCCGGTTCGATGGTGAAATTCACCTGTCCAATTCCTCCTCCAGACCACCTTTGCCACCTGCTTCCAGTCCATCTGTAGAGATTTACCCAGTTTGCTCCTTCAGACAATATGCTATTTCTCATCTCTGCTGCATTTTTTAGTGTAGTGTGATAGGGAAGTGATATGAATTTTGTGCTTAATCCCTGAAACGAAAATGCCACATTATCGTTGTGACTTCCAACAATGTTCCAATTCGTTACACTTGAAGTTGAAACCACTTCATATCCAATTCCCGGTTCGATGGTGAAATTCACCTGTCCAATTCCTCCTCCAGACCACCTTTGCCACTGTGTTCCATTCCAGTTATAGACTGTGACTCCACTCCCTTGAGCCATCATAATTCTGTTTCTTAAACTTTCTGCGTCTGTGTAACTGTTGTTGTATGGAAGAGAAATATACTTTGCCTCGTTCGCATTGAGACTCATCTTCAATTTAAAAGCCATATTTGAAGAGAAGATTACCAAAGAGATTGATAAAATTAAAATAGTTAAAAAAGCGATAATTATCCTTTTTCTCATCTGAACCTCCCAGAATCATTATCCCAGAAACTCAACATAACCATCGTTAAATGTTCTCTGTATCGCTCGCATATCGGCGTCGTAGAAGGCTGATCTTGTTCCGTTTATTTGATTTGGACTGGTATCGTATGGAATGCCGGAGGAATTGGCAATGACGCCGACTCCGGCTGAACGGCCTGTGGAGAAATTCCACGTTCCTGAGAAGCTTACGCTCGCCGAATAATCGTGAGCCAAAGTATATCCGCCCTGACAATTCATTGTTCCCAGCAATACTGTGACTCTTCTAGCCTGGTCATCATTTTCATCGGCCAGACCTATAATGCATGCCTCATCATGAGCCCCTTCATACGGGAAGGAAGTATCAAAACTTTCTATTTTGTCACCCAGAAGAATTACTACTTTAATTACTTCACTTCCTTTTCTCCATTTGATTGTAATGCTTCAAGAAATTGCTTTGCCCTTTCGTAGTAAACTTTTTCCTTGCCGTTCGTTTGAGGCTCAGGTTCTATCGCCATCTTAAATGCTCTTTCTGCTTCATTAAATCTTCCCCTTTGAACAAGAAGATCACCATAAAAACAATAAAAAGAGCTTCTGATTGGTTGCGGTATATTTCCCGCTTTCCCAGCAGCATCAAGCTTTTGAAAATAACTTTCAAAATCTTTATCTTCAAAAGAAATAACAGTTCTTCCTTCATCTCTTGCCATTTTGACTTGCAAAGAGGGCGTAACAGGTTTGAAAAGAGGATTAGAATAATCAGGAATTTTCTTTGCAAGAACATACGCTGCATAAGTTGAAGTGGGGTATTTTTGGAGAAGCTCGGGCCTGATGTCATATCCGTGTGGACAAAAACCACAGTTAATAACATCACCCCATCCCAGAGGCTGACTAAGAGCTGTTCTTTCCGGGTGTTCTTTTAATAATGCCTTCTTTGCATTTGCAACATACTGAAGCCACGCAGCATCCGCCCCTGCAGGGTTATCAATATGAAAAGTGGCGCTTGCCTGAGTTTCTTTTTCAAAAACCCCGGGTTCCTCCTTTAAGCTGTATTTGAGATAGAAAATCAATGTGTATTCCCCCGCTGGGAGTTTATCAATCTTGACATCAGTTACAGGAACAGGTTGCGACCAAGTTACTTGCTCGCCGTTGCCGAGCATCTTTTTGGGAGTCGGGCGGGTTCCAATCACCATTTCCCCGCCACTATGTTGCGGCACTTCTTTCCCATCTGGATAAAAGGCTTTTGCTTCCCATTGAAGAAGGCTAAAATAGCCGCTCTTTTCTTGAATTCCCCCTATATATATAGGCGTTTTCGTTGGATTGGATATGACATACTTTGCCCAAGTTGTCTGCCCAAACAGGAAATGTTCTGTTTCCAAAGATATTATTATTGAAGGTGCCTGTGCGGAAATGGATAAGAGACAAAGGAACATTAATGAGGTGCCCACAAGGATTTTTTTTAACATTTTATTCTCCTTCTTCGCTTCGAACCAAATCAGTTTCTTGCCTAACAGCACCAGATCCATCACCGCATACAGTATCGCCCAAAAAGAGGTCTTCCTTGCAGAATTTCCGGATATCATTTGTCGGTTCCCCACCGTCGGCCTTCATCAGGCAAGGTTCTCCGGGACAATATTGCGGTGAATCTGTGTTGCACCACGCAGGCCTAGTATCATGCAAGCCAGAACAAATGTTTACCCTAAATTGGTGTCCCAACTCGTGATTATTTACGGTTTTTTCGAAGTTTAGCCTTAAGTCAAGGTCTGAATAATATTGCTCAATCGTTTCTTGGTGGACAAAAGTGTATACAGACCATTGACGGGAAAATCCAACTACATCTGAGACACTTCTCTCCGGCCCCCTAACACCAATTAGATGAACATAGTTTGGTATATCAAAATTTGAAAACCATATTCTTTGAAAGCCATACCGCATCTTTCTTCCAGGTTGTTGGTTATCTTGTCCAGATTGTGTTATATAAAAACCTTGAAGCTGATCGGATATATACGGCACTGCACCCATCCCATCTCTTAATCCCAGAAACTCAACATAACCATCGTTAAAAGTTTTCTCTATCGCTCTCATATCGGCGTCATAGAAACAGGAGTTGGATGCGTTAATTTGATTAGAAGCTGAATCACAATTTGAAACTACACCAACCGCTGCAGATTCGCCGCTATCAAATGTGAGGGGACTCGGACAATATTCATTGACAAGCTCTCTGTCGAGATAAACTCGTAAAACGCACTTTGTTCCTCCCCCTGGCAACGGTGCATCGAAAAACGCAGGAGCGGGGGTTGAAAGAATTGATGCCACCTCATACGCTCCGTCCGGATATGAATGTGATGCGTCAAAAACAACAATCTGCTCTCCAGCCTGGACATACATCGGATCGGTTTCGGGAGTCGTTGCGTCCCACCTGAGCAGATAAAGCTGGTCAGCCGGAGGCGCGGAAACGTCCGCATCAAGCAGATTTCCCCTCCTGAACATCTTGTCTCTTTCAACATAAACCCTCTTCCATGTTGTATAAATTGGCGTTGTCGCTGCTATCCTTAACTCTGGTAAATCAGCACCATTATAGTCTGTCTTTTCAACTTGAACCTGAAAGTTGTTACCAGAATATCTTTCCGGAACTTTTAGATAGACCTTCTTTGTCCAATCACTGCCTATTGTTACTGTTCTTATAGTCTCCGCTCCGGTTGAACAGTCGCTATTTTCACATAACCCATAATCTGCCATCCCTACATTGTCATTTCCTTCATAAGGAAGATGCGGCGAACTTCCGCCCCAACCTCCATCTGGCGCATAAGGACTCAAGTCGGGCGGGTCTATAACTTTTAGTTTTACTGGCAAGTCTCTCCAACCGTGAATTTTAAGTTCTATTATCCTGTCAGAAACCTGATAGGGCGATGGGTATGGATAACTGACATTTGAATTATTCAGTATAACCTTTTGTGGAAAATCCCTGTATGGAACAAAAGACCAATCGCGTTCAAGGTTTATAAAACCGTTGTTTATATTTCCAAAAAGCGTCCCTCCATGAAATGAAGGTTCGTTTTCCTCAACTTGGTTTTTATTGTAACAGTGGGCGCAGGCATAGCCTTCCGTGTAATAAAAACAGCTGTAATTGGATATTGAATAATCCCTGTCTATTTCAATACCGTTTGCAACAGAACCAATGGAGCCAAGGGAAGACGATGATGATTGACCTGTTATCTGATATATGTATCCATCACCACTTGATACTACAACGTAGTTATATCCCTTGTTGACATCTATTCCAACTGGCATTGCAGAAAAAATAAATGTTCTGTTTCCCCAGTTATCCCTGATAGTTGAAGAGCCAGGTCCTGCATTTACAGGGACCTTAACAACTTTACCGTTGTTTCCATCCGCTATAAAGCAGGAACTACCATCAGGGGCAAAGCCTATCCCCTTTGGATAGATACTTCTTGTGAAACTATCGTCCTTCGTTGAGGCATACACTGTCATCACTCCCGTTGAAACATCAACCTGATAAACACAGTCTGCGCCGCTTACACCATCTACAACAACAAACCTTCCATCTTCACTTACTGTTGAGATTAAAGGATTGCTAAAGGTTGTTATTTCTACCCCTTTTCCATTTTCCACATCTCTTCTGAAAAGATCAAGTTCAAATAGCGTCCCGCTTCCCGCTATCCACACTTTTCCAGTTTGTGGGGCGTAACTTATACCCTTTACGCCACTAACAGTTTCATATCCCCTCGGCGAAAGAGCAATATAGGGATAGGACTGTGTTGGGTCAGACAGTCTTCCGTTTGCCTGAACAAGAGTGTAAAATCCTCTTGAGTCATCTAAAATTTCAAAATCCGCAGAGACACCATAACTTCCCATAGTTGTTACTGAATCTGCCCTTGCATATCTGTCTCCCATTGGCATTATATTCGCCTTTGCTATCGGATCAAGGTAGTTTGAATTTATTGTTAAAGTATCGCCCCACCACAATGTATCTGAAGATATGTCTGGAACTGACGGAAGGGGGTCTGGGTCATAGCCAATTGCCTGCGCTGGGTAACTTACAACCGATTTTCCTGAAACATCAAAACATTCAAGGATTTTATTCTGCCTCGGAGACAATTCAATTGAAGTTGCATCAATCTCCTTTGCTATAACTTCAACGTCCTGTTGAAAAGAAGGATCTGAACTTCTTGAAATAACAAACGGAGCATCGTTGTCATTCCAGCTTAGATAGAGTATGCTTGCATCTGCGCTTATATCTATAAATAAATTTGTTAGATCAGTTGCCTCAGGTATAGGGCTTGAAGTTGAAAAATTACCCTGTGAGAAGTAGTTAATCTCATTTTCCGTAGGGTGTGCACTTGACGCTTTTACTTCTACGCCGCTTCCTCTGGGCTTTAATCTCAAACCGCAACCCCCATCGCCTTTTATAAACTCCTGACTTAAACAGAAATTAGAAGAAAAAAAGAAAAATAAGAACAGTAAAACCGCATTCTTACCGCTTGAAACAAATAAAGGAGACTTCGTCTTTTTCACCTTACTTCTCCTCCTTTCTATTTAATACCTTTTTTATTCTCATTTCAACACCTCAAGACAAATTGTAAAAAAAAAAAGCGTTTGTCAAGTCCCTGTAGAAATCCCCTAAATCCGACATTGATTTTGGATAAGATGGCGAGCGAGGATTTTAGGCTTGATTTTTTGATGAAATTGTTAGACCTAAAATTAAAATACCGTTTTTACTTCATATTCGGCTAAATTATGCCTCCTTTTTTGAATAAATGTGCGTTGAGTAATGTGAAATATCCCGAAAGGTGATGCTCAAGCAATTTAATTTATCACGGAAATTTTGCGATGATGAAACGAAAGAGAAAGTGGTTTTAAATGCAAAAGGAAA
>DHFQ01000091.1:6539-26859 GCA_002402325.1 Candidatus Aminicenantes bacterium UBA4820 | reverse complement strand
GAGGTCTAATTTCAAATTTACAATCGTTTTTCACGAAAAATTATCGCAGTCTGAAGACTTGAAACCACGAAATCGTCGTGAAAGGCGAGGAAATGATTTATCCCCTTTCCTCTTGACAAAATTGCCATATAAAGGTAAAAAAGGTGTGGAGGTTTTATGAGAGTTGAAAATTTGATAAAGAAAGTTCTCTTCTTTTATTAAATGCAAAAAAGAGTTGAAGTGATAGATGGCATTTTAACGATGATTCTTGTAGCACTTTTTTTATCCATCTCTTCTTTTTTTAAAGATGCCCTTTATTTCCCTCTTTTTTTTGAAATTGTCTCTTTTCTTTTGCCTGCTTTAATCGTTGTAACTTACAGAAATTCTTTTAGACAGGTATTTGGGAATTTTTTCCCTTCAAGAAGGACTTTAATAAAAAGCGTACTCTTTTTAATTTCAGCAACTGCACTCGGTTTTTCTCTGGGAACAATTCTTGATAAAATTTTTGATTTCAGTGAAATTTCACAGCAGATTGAGAAAGAGATTTTCCGATTCAATCTCTTTTTTCAAATACTCATTTTTACTATAATCCCACCAATTGCAGAAGAAATTCTTTTCAGAGGTGTCTTATTAAGGTCTTTCCAGAGTTTTAAGAAAATTGTTAACTTCTTACTCGTTTCAATTTTGTTCACAATGTTTCATACCTCGTTAGAACTATTTGTTCCAATTTTGATTTTGAGTTTTGCAATAACAGCCATAGGATTTCAAAGGGGTGGACTCTTGTGCGCAATTCTTTGCCATTTTCTTCATAACTTAATTACATTGATTATGTTTCACTTTTTCAATTATGACCTCTCTTTTATTCTGGTTTTGATTATTGGAATTGTTGCGCTTCCCTTTTATATCTTTTTCCTCTATGAGGCTTTGAAAGATGAGTTTTAAAAGGAGTTACAACCTTATCTCGTGGGTTTTTTACGACTTTGCAAATTCACCCTATTCCACGATTATGACTACACTCATTTTCCCAATTTTTTTTATGGAAAGCATTGTCTCAACAAAATGGGCAATGCTAATCTGGGCAATTCTTTATGGAGGTAGCGAAATTTTTGCTGCGATATTCTCTCCGCTGATGGGGGCTTTAAGCGACATTTTAAGAAGAAGGAAGATTTTCCTCATTGCTTTTTCCCTCCTGTCAATTTTCGGAACACTTTTAACCGCAACACTTCAAAAAGGGGATATTTTGAAAGCATTTTTCTTTTTCTTTCTGGCTCAGATTGGCTTTTCTCTTTCACTGGTTTTTTACAATTCACTACTTGAGCAGATTTCAGAATTAGAAAAAAGGGAGTGGGTTTCTGGATTTGGATGGGGAATGGGATATTTAGGTGGGATGACCTTTATGGCTTTGATGATTTTTTTTAGCAGTTTTGAGTCTCAAAAATTCATCAAATTAAATTTCCTTTACACAGCCTTATGGTATCTTATCTTCTCATTTCCAATCTTTTTCTTTTTTGAAAAAAGGATTTCTCTCAAAGTTGATAAGGTTCTTTTTAGAGATGCTTACAAAGAAGTAATTAAAACGATAAAAAAACTTAAGGATCATAAAAACCTTTTTCTTTTTATTTTAGCCTCCTTTTTCTTAAATGATGGAGTCAATTCTGCAATACTTTTTGGCGGGATTTACTTAAGAAAAATCTATAATTTTGATTTAAAGAATCTCTATCTATTTTTCATTGCCTTTAACCTTATCGCAGCGGTTGGTGCTTTTTTAATCGGCTTTCTTGCAGATAAAATCGGATCAAAAAAAACGCTAAACATTATAACCTTTCTCTGGATTATCTCTATCATTTTTTTACCATTCTTAGAAAATCTTTATTATCTTTTAAGCGTCGCTTCTTTGATCGGAATTTTAATCGGTGGAACTCAATCTGTTTTGCGGGGCTTTCTTTCAACTCTTGCCCCTTCTTCATCGCAGGGTGAATGGTTTGGATTTTATTCTCTTGTTGGAAAGGCTGCATCACTTTTTGGTCCTCTTCTTTTTGGAGCAACTTACGGAATAAGTGAAAACCTCAAATTGAGCGCTCTTTCTTTAATTCCACTTTTCCTGCTGGGATATTTCTTTCTTGTATATGTTCAAGAGTGCAAATATAAATAAGCCTCCCTACATCACAAAGTAATCAATCTGAATCTTCCTCAAGGATTCTTACGCTGTTGACTTTAGAGAGATTTATCAAATAAAGCCCTTCCCTCGTTTCAATATGGAGAAAACCTATTGTAAGGTTGACAATATCAGAAACCCTTCTATCTCCCTCAGGGGTGAGGGCATAAATGTAACCTTCCATAGAGTCGCCTGTTGAAAATTCAATTAGGATTTTTGACTTTGGCGCTCCATTCCTCATTTCAAGGTAATACCACTCCGTCTCTTCTGGCTCTAAAATTTCAATCCACAAAATTGACTCTTTTCTTACAAGAAGAAGAGAATTGTTCTTTTCAAGAACTGGTAAAAAAGTCTCTTTCTTCTGAAGAAGGTCTGAAAGAGTCTCTCTGCCCTGATGGCTATCTGCGAATGGTGATAAAAAGAGGATTCTTTCCTCAGGAACACCAGGTGGAACTTTCAACAAAACCGTCTTTTTCTCTTTCGGTATTTTGTAACTTTCCATAGACCACCTCCGCTTGCCCCGAATTCAGGGCAGTTATAGAGTAATACATAATCGCAAAAAAAAACAACAAAACTCTATTTCGGCAATTCCCTCAACTGCTCAATCGGATGAATTATTGCCTCATCATAATAAAGACCGGGATATCCAACAAAGTGATACAAATTTGCCGGCGCGGTTGTTGAAAGTCCGGTTTTTGATTGCAAAGTTGGAGATCCTATTGAAGTTGAGTAGGCAAGAGGATGACCGTATAAAGTCAACCCTCTGTTATCCTTCCCGTGAACACCTCTTAACAGGTTTGAAGCAAGCGAAAGTCCAAACGGGATTGAGATCCTCCCGCACCAGGTAATATTTGATTTTTCTGGTGCATAGAGATCCTGAAACCTTTGAAATATAGCCCTTATCCTCTTTTCAGTAACACTTTTTGAAAGAAGTTCCGTGATTATCTTTTTGTCTTCTAAAACTGCATCAGAATATGCCTCTATTCCACCCTCTCCATAAGGAATGTAGTTAAAGTCAGCTCCATAATGAACAGCGTCTGCGCTAATTACAAAGCATATATCATCCCCAATTTTCAATTTTCCAAATTCAAATTGTGGTGTTAAAACGGACAAAATCTGATTTAAAATTTCGCTCATCGTTTCAAAGTCCATAACAGGAACAATTATTGGAACTATTTCAACATCCTTATTTGAATGTTTTAGAAAATAGAGAGGACCCTCAATGGAATGTTCTGAATCAACCGCCGTGTTATCCTGAACAAACATAGTTGAAGGAAGAGTTTTAATGATTAAATCTCTAACTTTTGAAACCTTCACATCGCCATCAGGAGTCCTCCAACTTTCGTAAGAATCTAATACTATTTTATTTGTAATGTTGAAGTCTTTCCATCTGTGGAGTGGTCCAATGATGAAAACCGTTTTTGCCTTAATTAAAGGTATAAGTTGTCTATAAACCCTTCCTGCATAAACATAATCATCGTGGGGAACTATTACAGCGACTGCCTTTTGCGGTAATTTATTTTCAAAAATCAGAGGAGAGGGAGGAGCTTCGGAAAGTTTGTAAATTTCATCCATCTGCTCCTTTGTTTTTGCGTAACCTATTCCATCTTTTTGTCCCCTCGTCTTTTCAGTTGAAGGAATTGCCATCTCTTTGAGAATCTCTTCCCTTGTTGGAACCTGACAAAAACTAACAAACTGCAAAAAAATCAGAAGAAAGGTAAAAAGGAATCTCATCTTTGACCTCCTTTTTAGCTCCACGAATCTTTCAATCCGCCCACTTCTTTTTCAACCTCTTTAAGAATTTCGCAACTTTCAACAAGTTTTGCCATCTCGTTGTGGTCTTTGAATAACGGCCTATCAACCTCAAGGTGTTCTATGTGCTTTCTTATTACAGAATGAGCCTTTTTCGTTCCATTTCCAAAGTTGAAATCCCTGAAATCAAGGGCTTGTGCCGCTGCCATAAATTCAATTCCAAGTATTGCATAAGAATTCTTAATAATTTGCTTTGTTTTTAGGGCGCTATTCATTCCCATTGAAACAAAATCCTCCTGATCAGCGGCGGCTGGAATTGATAAAATGTAGGCAGGGGCTGAGAGGATTCTCTGCTCCGACACAAGCATATCTGCTGTGTATTGACTCAACATCATTCCTGAAAACATTCCAGCACCTTTTGTGAGGAATGGCGGAAGTCCAACGCTCAGATTTGAGTTTAAAAGCCTGTTGAGTCTTCTTTCTGAAAGAACGCATACCATCGTTATTGCCGCCCCTACGACATCAAGAGGAAGACTTACCGGAGTCCCCTGAAAGTTTGCACCTGTTAACACTCTGTCCTCTTCTGCTACAAAGATTGGATTATCTGCAACTCCGTTTAGTTCAATCTCAAATTGTTTTCTTGAATGTTTTAGTTGGTCTCGTAAAGCACCTATAACCTGAGGGGTTGATCTCATCGAATAGGCATCCTGAACTTTAACCTTTACTTTACCTGTTGTAAGGTCAGAACCACTTACAATCGTTTTAATGTTTTCTGCAGATTTTACTGCACCCTGAAAACCTCTTAATTGATGAAGTTTTAAATCGTAAGGTTTCATATTTGCAAAGAGAGCCTCAAGCGCCATCGCCGCAGAAATCTCCGCCTGCTTTGTGAAATTTTCAGCATCAATTAGGAGTAAAGATCCAATTCCGGTGATCAGGTTAGAACCGTTTATTGCAGCCAATCCGTCTCTTGCTTTTAATCCAGGAATTTTTATTCCTGCCTTTTCCATTGCCTCTTTAGTTGGCATTCTTTTACCTTCATAATAACACTCGCCTTCACCTAACAAAGAAAGGGCGCATTGACTCATCGGGGCAAGGTCTCCACACGCACCAACGCTTCCTTTTTCGCAAACTACAGGTGTAACACCCTTGTTTAGCATTTCAATGTAGGTTAATGTGATCTCGGGTCTGCACCCAGAATAACCTTTTGCGTGAACATTGACCCTTGACAGCATAGCAGCCCTTATGTGCTCAATCGGGGCAGGTTCTCCAAATCCTGCTGCATGGTTGTAAATAAGATATTTTTGAAACTCCTGAATCTGGTCATCGTTTAAAATGACATTTACCAGTTCTCCAATACCTGTATTAACTCCATACATCACTTCTTTTTGTTCAATTTTCTTTTCAATAAACCTTCTTGATGCCTTTATTCTTTCAAGGGCATCAGGGTGAAGTTCAACCTTCTCGTAGTTTCTTGCAACATTGTTAACATTTTCAATCGTCAAACTTTCTCCATCAACAATTACTGACATTTGTTCCCCCTATCTTTATTATTTTATTCTGTATAGAATTACTTTTTTTCCAGCATTTTTAATCAGACCCTGACTTTCGAGTTCTTTTAAAGCCCGTGAAACTGTCTCTCTTGATGTTCCAACAAAAGAAGCTATTTCTTCATGTTTGGGCCTTGTAACGAGGAGTGAACCATCCGCAAGTTCCCTTCCTTCACTTTTTGCCTTTTCAAGAAGGAATCTACCAACTCTGCTGTATGTATCAAGAAAAATGAGGTTTCTTATCCGCGTTGATGTGTCCTTAACTCTTCTTGACAATGTTTTTAAAACGCTTAAACTAACATCGGGATGGGATGAAAGAACTTCAATAAAGTCGTTACCATTTATGGTCAGAAATTCGCTATCTTCGATTGTCTTAACTGTAGCGGATCTCTTCTCTTCAAGATCAAATATTGCCATCTCTCCAACTATATCCCCCTTAGTAAATTCAGAGAGCGTAACCTCTCTCCCATCTTCGGCAAGCAAGTACGCTTTTGCCCTTCCCTTTATAACGAGGTAGAGTGTATCGCCCCTATCTCCTTCACAAAAGAGAATGTTGTTTTTAGGAATAGAGACCACTTTTGCCCTGTCTCTTACAGCCATAAGTTCTTTTTCACTTAAGTTTTCAAAAAGAGAGACTTTTTTGAGAAGTTCTAAATCTTCCATTAACTTTCCCCTCTTTCATCTGAATCTCCAAAATGTTCCTCTGATGGTACTGAAGATTCGAATGAATCAAAATTTTCTATATTATTAAAAAGCGGAAGTTTTTGCATAACACTTTTTGGAACTGTTATGTTTGTAATTGCATGCTTGAAAATAATGTGATCAAAATCCCTGCACCTTAAGTGGATGGTGTATCTATCAAATCCAACAACATAACCAATGAATTTTTTTTGTGAAACCAAAAAAACAGTTATAAGAGTCTTCTCTTTTCTTACAAGGTTTAAGAGTTGATTCTGAATACTAACTTCGCTCATCATCCTTCTCCCCCTTTAGCCACCGAATAGTTTTTTCAACAATACCATTTTTCTCTTCTTCATCTGTCATCAGAATCCATTTTAAACCAATTTCTTTTTTAAACCAAGTTATTTGTCTTTTTGCAAGATTTCTTGAGTTCTTTTTTATCTCCTCTATTGATTCTGAAAGATCTCTCTTTCCTTCAAAATAGGGAATCAGTTCTTTTAATCCAATGGCTTTAGAAATTGGACCTTTTAGTTGCCCGTTTTGATAAAGATTTCTTGCCTCCTCTACGAGCCCTTTTTTTACCATATTTTCAACTCTTTCATCAATCCTTTTGTAAAGGATTTCTCTTTTATAATTCAAACAGATTTTTAAGATTTTTAGTCTTTTCTCTTTTCTCTCCTTTTTTTTTATTGACTCATTAAATGGGAGTTTTGTAATCAACCTCAATTCAAGAGAGCGTATAATTCTTACCGCATCATTTTCATTTATTTCAGATGCCCTTTTTGGGTCAACTCTTTTTAAAATCTTAAAAAGATGAGCGACGCCCTTTTTTTCAACTATTTTTTTCAATCTCTCTCTTATGTTCTCATCTCTCTCAGGAGCCTCAGCAATTCCCTCTGTTAAGGTTCTAAAATAAAGCCCCGTTCCCCCTACAAGAATTGGGACTTTATTCCTTTTTACTATCTCATCAATTGTTTTCAAGGCTAATTTTTTAAAAAGTCCTGCAGAAAAAAAAGTCCCTATCTCCTTCACATCGTAAAGGTGGTGAGGAATTCCCTCTCTTTGTTGTTCTGGAATTTTATCCGTGGCGATTTCCACGCCATTATAAACTGCCATTGAATCGCAGGAGATTATTTCTCCATCAATCTTGTGGGCAAGGTCTATTGCAAATTCTGATTTTCCGCATCCGGTAGGACCAACAACGGCAACAACTTTTATCTGTTTTTCTTCATCTTGAATTGTCGCCATATTTTTCAAAAACTTCTTTTCTCGTCTTTTTCAAAGTATCAATTACATTTTTCTCGTGCTCCTGCCCGAGCGTTTTTCTAATTACAAAAAGGATTGAATAAAGATATTCATTAAGCCATTTAATAAGTATAGATATTCTGTCTTTTTCAACTGTACGCAGATTCTCAAGAAGCCTTTCTTCCGCAATTGTTCCATTGCTTCTTAAAGTTACTCTCTGAAAAAGTATTGGTTCCTGCTGTTTAATTTTATTTAAATACTTTTCCATTATATTCTCGGCAATTGGTCCAACTTCTCTCAAAAAATAATGGTACAAAAATGAGAACATTTCGTTGTAATTTCTAATGAGATGCCTTGCTTCTGTTAGTTCTTTTTGCTCTTCCTCAAATTTGTCTTTTCTCTTCTTGATATGGAGAAAACCAATTGTAAAAAAGATGTACAAAGTTTTTAAAGTTTCAAACTCCCCTATTTCTGATAAATCGCAAATCTCTTGAACTGTCCTTTGAGAGTCAATGAGTTTAAATACATGCTTTTCGTATTCTTCAAAATGAAGATTTGTAGGCCTGTTTGCAGGGACAACCCTTTCAAAGACTATGTCTTTACTCGGAAATACTTTTTCAAGAAGTTCCCTATTTTTAATTCTTCTCAACCCCTCAAGCAAAATTTCCTGAACTGTCAATGATGTTGTTATGTTTTCACCTGTTCTTTCCTCTCCCTCAAAAAATTGGAATGTTCCCGAATCCCATGAAAGAACACTGAAGGCAATTTCTTGAACCTGATGCCTGACTTCATTCCATAAACTTTTCGGGGATAAGGCTTGCATCTCAACAAGAATTTTCCCGAGTCTTTTACCCCTTGTTATCTGCTTCGATGCTTCAATAAATTGGTCTGATGTTATTTTTCCCTCTTTAAGGAGCATCTCACCGAATCTCTCTTCCGGTATATTTGAAGTCGCAAAAACAACGACTCCTCTTTTAAAATGCAAAGTTTTCGTGACATTACCATTCCTTAAAAGAAGAACTCCTGTCTTTGCCATTGTTGAAAGGAAATCGAGAACTTCCGGCAGCCCAACCTGTTCAAGTGTTCCGTGAAGAGGATTTAAACTATCTTTTTTTTCAACCAACTTTCAAACCTCTCCTCTCGAAAAGACGAAATGGACCGTAGATAGTTTTTCCAACAACAGAACTTTCAGGAATAGCACCCCAAATCCTTGAATCTAAACTTTTGGAGCGGTTGTCACCTAAAACAAAGACTTTTCCTTTCTCTACGAAAAAACAGGTATCATCAAACACCATTTCATAATCTCCAGAAGATATTTTACCTCTATTTTCGCCATTTACAAAAATTTCATCTTTGATGAACTCTATTTTATCTCCACCTATGGCAATCACCCTTTTTATGGCAAGTCTCCCATCCTCCTCTTTAATGACCACCACATCTCCCCTTTTAAATTCTCTGGAAAAACTCTTTGAAACAAAGATAATGTCACCGTTACTGTAAAGTGGTTCCATACTCTCACCATAAACTTTAAAGGGTCTAAAAAAGAAATTTACAATTGAAAGGAAGACAAGTACGGAAATTAAGGTTATTAAGGCAAATTCAATTAAATATTTTTTTTTCACGGCAGAATAAGAAGTTTGGTGTTTTCCGGAGCAGACCTGAAAAATTGGGCGCCTGTATTTGCATCCATTTCAACTTTAACCCTTAATTTAGGACCTTTTTTAAAACCTGATCCTGTTAGCAAATCATTGAAAAAAGAGTGTTCTTTGCTCTTTTCAATAACCTTACCCGGTATTTTGCCAACAAGATTAAACTTTATTGAAAATCCCTCTTTAAAGAGTAGTTCATACTGAGGCGGAACACCTATAATCTCCTCCATAGTTGGAGGAACTATCCCCGGTTGGTCGGGAGTTGGTCTTGTAGTCTCATCTCCGGGAATTATTCTTATCCTGTTAATAATCCTCTCAGGGAAAAGTTTTCCATTTGCGAAGATTTTATTTGTCCACTTGAAGTTTTCATCTATTGGAAGAAAGAAAAAATGCCTTGTCTCTATTTCAGCCTTTTTATAGGGATAAGACTTTAAAGTTACTCCGGAATGACAAATTCTTATCTCTTTGTCTCTAATTGAAAGTTCTGTATAAAACTCTTTTGAGGTTGCAAGTAATGACCTTAAGTTGAGTAAATGCGCCTCTTCAGCCTTTGTCAAATTGGGCGATTGCTTTAGGTGTTCCTCCTTTGCACAAGATAACAAGCAAAATAAAATCAAAAATAAAACAAATATTTTAGAAAATAAACACCGTCGACCCAATTGGCACCTTCTTCCATAAAATTCTCAAATCATCTCTTCCAACTCTGACACAGCCGTGTGTTACATTTCTTCCTATAAGTCTTTCATAAAGTGTTCCATGGATCATATATCCTGGTGAATCAAGGTCAAGGGCATATTCTCCAAGCATCCCTTCCTCTACGCGATCTGAATAATTTTTGGGAAATGGTTCTTTAGATTCAATGAATTCCCAATCTGGAGCAGTCCAGAGAGGATTCTGCCTTTTACCTTTAACTTTAAACCTTCCCATCGGAGTATCAAATACCCATTCCCTATTCTTATTAGGGTCTTTGAGTACCGACCCTGCACCCGCCGAAACCAAAGCCTCAAGAGTTGTGTCGCCATTTTCTCTTAACCATAACCTATTGTGGACTCTATCAATTACAATAAATACTTTTGTAGGGGCAACCTTTTCTAACCTGTTTTTTGCGACTTTTATAACCTCTTCGGGCTCGGTTAACTCCTCGCCCGATGGTATTTCTCTTCCATCTTTAAGGATTTTTTCAGTTATTAAAGAAGATTTATAACCACTTCCAAAAAGAAAAAGCGAAATCAAAAATAAAAAGATGGCAAATATAGAAAAAATTGAAATAAAAGCTATTTTTAACAGATTAGGCCCTTCTTTGGCATCAGTTGCCATTTCCATATCGACACTTTGGCTCATTTTATTCCCTTTAGTGCAGAGTTTATGGGACCACTGCCCATAGAACCTATTATCGCAACAGGTGTACCAACTTTAGCAATTTTAAAAACATATTCCATCTCTGAGTCGGTTAAAGCAACGCACCCATCAGTCCAATCGAAACCTCTTCCGCCTCCACCATGTATTTCAATAAGCCCGCCAATTTTTGACCTGTCTCCAAGTTCTCTTCTTGATTTTAAGGTCAGAAACCTCTGCCTATCCTCTTCATTTGGGTAGTTTATGAGAAGTGCCAGTCCATATTTGCTCTTTCCATACCCCTTTTTGCCACTTATTCTGTAATACCCTTCAGGCGTTGCCCTGTCTCCTGCATACATTTTTTGATTTATGGAGTTCGCACCAAGTTCAACAGTAAAAGTTTTTAACAATTTTCCGTTTTTGTAAAGTTCAAGAATGTGATTTTCTTTGATAACAACAATTCCGCATCCACCTTCAACACTCTCCTGAATTGCCCTTCTTCTCCAGTGAGCCCATTTGTTTAAAAGAGAAGGGTCTTTAAATCTTGAAAGGACTTCTCTGCTTGTTGCATAAGCATTTTTCATCTGGAAAATGCCCTTTCTTGTTTCCTTTATAGCGGAAGCGTATCTTTTCTTTGCATAGAGTTCCTTTGCATTTTTATAAGCAATTTCTCCTTCTGCAAATCTTTTTCTTAAAATAATGTTGTTTGATGTATGCTCAAAAAGAATTTTTGTATCGCTAAGGATTTTTTCAAGAGACATAAGAGACTTTGAAACTTCATCCCTATCGGAACATTCCTTTTTAGCTGTCTTTATTAGTAGTTTTAAAGCACTATAGAGAGCATCAGAAAATTTTGTATCTGCATAAGTAAAATCTCTAATTAACAACGGTTCAGAAAGTTCCCTGTTTATAGAGTTGAGTGCAATATCTGTTTTAAACTCCACCTCTTCCATTTCTTTTGGAAAATATTCCTTAACATTATGTTCATAACTCTTATCTATTGTCTTTTTCAACAATGCAATTGAGTTATAAGAAGGGGGAATTTTTCTCCCATCAAACTGAGGAATAATATTTTCAGAAAGATAGATACCACCTAATAATAAAATAAGATATAAAACTCCTTTGAAAACTATCTTAACCATCAACCTCTAATCCTCTCATTTTATATTGTAAACCATTTTTTTTCAAAACTCAACCAAAAAAAAGGGGGGCTTACGCCCCCCTTAAAAATTTAAACCAACTTAATTACTTTTTTCCGCCTTTTTTCATCTCAATGGCTTGTTGAACATTAGCTGAAACTGTTTCAGCCTGCGACTTTGCAGTGTCAGCCTTTGATTTGGCATCAAGATACTTTTCTGCAGTCATATCAGCCTTTGCATCTTCAACTGCTTTTGTTGCGGCATCAAGATCACCCTGCATTGCTGCGATGTCAGCCTGACTGCCTTTTCCTTTAGGTGCCTTCTTAAGGTCTTCAGTTGCAGTTGCAATTGCTGTCTCTGCTGCTGTGATTGCAGCCTCTGCATCAGCCTTTGCCTTTTCTTTTCCAGCGACTGCATCAGTTTTTGCCTTTTCAGCAAGAGACTTCAACTCAGTGCAGAGTTGCGCAGCAACTTTGTAACTCTTGAAGAATTTGTTCTGCTGGGTGGCCAATTCTTGATCAAGTTGGGCTTCCTTGTCCTTTGCTGCCTTTAATGAATCAGGGGCATAGATGTCAGCCTCAGCCTGTTTTGCCGCATTCAATGCTGCTTTTGCAGCATCAATGTCCTGCTGTGGTGGTTTTGCACAGGCTATAAGCCCGAGCAGTGCTACAACAAATAGTGCGTAAATTACTTTTTTCATTCTTCTTCTCCTTTCTTAAATACCATATATCTAAAATTTTCCTTTTTTTCAAAAAACTCCTGAGCAACTTTGCTCAAGGTTTAATTTTATAGCACTTTTTTAAACTTTTGTCAAGCCCTCAATAAAGCATAAACTTTGTCGGATTTACCGGCTTTGAATTTATATGAACCTCGTAGTGACAGTGATTACCTGTACTTCTTCCCGTTGAACCTACAAGCCCTATTTTCTGCCATCTCTTGACTTTTTGCCCCGGTTTAACGAGAAATTTGCTTAAGTGCCCATACAAAGTTACAAATCCATTTTGATGATTTATCACTATTGTGTTGCCAAGCCCCGTTTGCCATCCTGACGAAACAATTATTCCATCGGCAGTTGCGGTAACTGGAGATCCGTAGGGCGCAGAAATATCAACACCCTGATGCCAGGAATGAGCACCGTTAATGGGATCAGGCCTGCCACCAAAGCCAGAAGAAATAAAACCCTTTACAGGCCAGATTGATGGTTTTCTTGAGAGAAATAGAAGGTGAGGATTTAAAACATCGTCAAGTTTTTGTGCTTCTTTGGCAAGTTTGTCCACATTTTCCTTTGACTCAAGAACATTGTTGTATATTTTATTAAGTTGAGGGTCGTTAAAATAGTCAATTTCTCTAAAATTGGAAATTTGTGACTTCCCCCCCGTCCCGGCAAAGGTCAGTTTAGGAAGAACAAGATTCTGTTCTTTTGCAAGTTTTTCGAGTTGGAAAATTCTTTGTTCGGTAAGATTGAGTTGCTCCTGCATATAGGTTAAATCATCTTTGACTTTTACAAGGGTATCTTTAGTCTTTGAAAGTTCACTTTTTGTCATTTTATTTTCTATGACAAGGCTCCCCTGTCTCATCATCAGATATAAAAAACCTAAATTCCCTAAGATTAAAAACAAAGCAAGAATGGCGGAATATGCAAGTCTTTTTCTTACGCAGAGAAGGTCAAGAATGCTGTTGTGGTATTGCTTGCCATCTTCTCTTAAAATAACTATGTGGTATCTCTTCAAATTAAGTCTCATCTAACCACCTTTAAGGTGCAAATTATACCAAAAGTAGCCTTGTTTGTCAAGGCAACCTCTGGTGCGCCCGGCGAGAGTTGAACTCACGACCTTCGGCTCCGGAGGCCGACGCTCTATCCAACTGAGCTACGGGCGCTACAAAACCTGGGGTGAGTAACGGGGATCGAACCCGTGACATTCGGATCCACAGTCCGACGCTCTGCCATCTGAGCTATACTCACCGTAAGACCAGATAATAAGTTACAACGAAATTAAATTTCCGTCAAGCCCAAAATTCCCTTTTGCAATAACAAATCAACTTTCACTATTAGAATCTTTGATAAGTTTGCTTAAAAGATCCATAATTCTTATGGAACTATCAAGAATCTGTTCAAGGAGATTTCCATCAACATTTCCTATTTTCCAACTAATTTCCATACCATCAGGGCTTAATATAACCGAAGGTGGTAGTTTGCAGATATTCATTATAGAAATCGCATCCAATTCAGATTGCAATCCCGATGAGATAATTTTTTGAGCAAAAACTTCATCGTTTGCAAGAGCCCCATACTGCCATCTACCCGTCGTGCCTAAAATCTCTATTTTTTTTGCATGTTCTAAAAGGGAAAGTGCATTGACTCTGTTTTCATCTCTCTTAAAAGAGTTTGCGCCTTTAGTTCCCATTTTCAGAATGTACCTCATAAAGGGTTTAGATATTAGATTTATCTCTCTTTCATCTCCAAAATAAAAGACCCCATCACGATAACTAACCGACTTTGTTGAAAAAATTAGACGCATCTGGTCATTTTTTGTTCCACTTTTTTCAAGTTTCCAATCTAAATTTGAGTAAGTTCCAGTAACTCTAAAGCCTCCTCCCGCTTTTAATCCACTTTCGTAGTTCCAGCATCTTAACAAGCACTTCTCCCTTCTTGATTTTTCTTTCTTTCTATCACTTACATAGACTAAAATGAAGGCTAAAATAAAAATTAGAAAAAATCCTGCTACGATTATTAGAGTGTATTCAGGTCTCATTTTTTATCTCCTTTAAACGACTTTTTTTGAACCCAAAAAAGAAATAGAGAACACCTCCTATAAGAAGCCATACAACAAATCTAATATATGATAGTTTAGGAAGTCCAGAAATAAGATATAAACAGAATATGATACCTAAAATTGGCACCATAGGAACAAAAGGGGTTCTGAAGCCCCTCTTTCTTTCTGGTTCCCTCACCCTTAAAATCAAAACGCCGATACAAACTATGATAAAGGCTGTGAGTGTCCCGATGTTGCATAGATCAGCCATTTCATCAAGCCTTGAAATTGCCGCACCTCCTGCGACAAAAATCCCCGCTATTATTGTTGCAATATAAGGCGTCCGAAAGCGAGGATGAACTTTTGCAATCCATTCTGGTAATAGACCATCCCTTGCCATTGAGAAGAAAATTCTTGGCTGTCCCATCTGAAAGACAAGTAAAACAGCGGTGTGAGCAACAATTGAACCAAATGCAACAATCCCCGCCGCCCAATTCATATTAACAACCCTCATTGCAACTGAAAGTGGTTCTGCAGTATTTAAGTTTTTTGATGGTATCATTCCTGTAAGGACAAAAGTTACCACAAGATAAACTACTGTAACAAAAGCAAGTGAACCGATTATTCCAATTGGCATATCCCTTTTTGGATTCTTTGTCTCTTCGGCAGCGGTTGAAACAGCGTCAAATCCTATAAAAGCAAAGAAAATTATAGCCGCTCCAGTTTGAATACCCCTTAAACCATTTGGAGCAAAGGGTTGATAATTTTTAGGATTGATGAAAAAAATCCCAATTACTACAAAAAACAAAAGTACAGAAAGTTTTATCAACACCATTACTATATTGAATCTTGAACTTAACTTGATTCCAATTGTAAGAATGATCGTCAATAAAACAACTATAAAAACAGCGGGTAAATTAAAAATTATTGGAATATCAAAAATTCTTGGTGCAGACTCCATTATTTCTTTACTCTTTAACGCTGTAGTTAAATCAACGGATAAATATTTAGGAAATTCAAGACCAAAAGTCTTCAAGAACTCAACAAAATATCCTGACCAGGAAACCGCCACTGCAATATTCCCAACCGCATACTCCAAAAGTAAATCCCATCCGATTATCCACGCAAAAATTTCACCAAGTGATGCGTAGGCATAAGTGTAGGCACTTCCGGATATAGGAACCATAGAGGCGAACTCTGCGTAACATAATCCACAAAAAAGGCAGGCAATGCTTGTTAACAAAATTGAAATCATTAAAGCAGGACCTGCACCTAAACGCGTTCCATCACCCGCAACAGCGGTTCCAATCAAGGCAAAAATTCCTGCACCGATTATTCCACCAACTCCAAGCATAAAAAGGTCAAAAGCTGAAAGAACTTTTTTAAGTTGTCTCTTATCTTTTTCTGACTCATTTAAAATGGTAGCAATGTTTTTGGTTCTAAAAACCCTTTTTATTTCCATCTTTTAAGTTACAATAATTTTGCTTAAAAAACAACTTTGACAACATCCTTTTTTGTGGTAACATATAATTTGGATGAAAGGAGGAGTAATGAATAAGAAAATTTTAGTTTTGTTGTGTGGATTAGTTCTGTTTGTTTTTCTCTTGTCGTGTAACTTAAGCAATCTTTTCAAAAAGGGTGAAACTCAGGAGGAGACTCCACCTGAAGCTCAACAAGAACAGCAGAGTGAGCAACCTCAAAGTTCTGAGACAACTGAGCAACAGCCTCAAATAGTCCCACCACCACAACCACCAAAAAAGGTTGAAACTCAGAGTGAAGAGACAAAGACCACTGCCGAATCACAAACTGAAGAGCAAAAGGCAGAAGAGACTACCAAAGAGGAAGAGAAGGTCCCTATGGCAGGAATGGGTGTCATCTTCGTTACAAATGTAAGGACGGGTGCCTTTAGAGTGAAAGTTGATGATGAAAAAGTGATTGACCATACTTTCCAGGGAAAATCAGGGGGAAAGGCGGATGAAATAAGATACGAGAAAGAACTAAAATTCCCACCCGGCGACCACAAATTCAAATTTGTTTGTGAGGATAATCAAGGCTCAAGAGGAGTAAAAGAACTTTCACTTTCTTTGCAACCGAGAGAGCACAAAGTTGTCAAAGTTACAGTAAAAGGAGCACCTGGAGACATTAAGCTTGAAATCCTTGAATAGAATTTTGGACTAAAAAGGAGGCCTATATGAAAAAAGTATTTGTCCTTGCAGTTGGTTTAGTTTTATTTTTTCTTTTAATTTCCTGCAATCTTTCAAATCTGTTCAAGAAAGAGTGTCAATTAACCTGTGATGCAAATGCAGCCCCAAATACAGGGGTAGCGCCTTTATCTGTTGTTTTTATGGGCAACGCAACGGTTACAGGTTGTAAAGAAACTCCTATCTTTTCGTGGGATTTTGGTGATGGACAGTTTTCACAAAGTCAAAATACATCTCACATTTATAATAATGCTGGAACCTATGTCTGGACATTAACTGTCACCGCTGGTGGGAAACAATGCACAAAAAGCGGATCGGTAACGGTTGAAAAGAAAACTTATCACTCTGATTATACAGAACCATCAACTCCAACTGGCAAAGGAAATGCGGGGGTAGGTATCAAACTTGTTACCAATTTACGAACAGGCGTCTTCAGAGTTAAAATAAATGATGAACTTAAAGCGGAAACTTCCTTTAGCAATCAGGCATCCGGTAAAAATGTCCTGAAACCAAATAAACTATTTAAAGCAAAGGATTATGAATGGGCTAAGGAATTTAAGGTCCCTGCGGGAGATTGCAAGATTAAACTTGTAATTGAGGACAATCAAGGCTCAAGGGGAGCGAAAACAGTAAACCTAAATTTGAAACCAGGTCAGCATCAATTCCTTAGAGTCGTTGTAAGAGGAGCACCGGGAGATATGAGGGTTGAGATGTAACCTTTACAAAAATGGTGTATAATAAAGAGGCTTGGAGATTTCCAGGCCTCTTTTTTTAGGGAGTTTAGATGAGAGAAAATAAAATAGGAATCCTTGACTTTGGAGGACAATATGCCCATCTAATAGCAACAAAATTAAGGAATTTACAAATACTTGCAGAAATTCTTGACCCAGAGGATTCAACAGAGAAATTCAGAGAATACAAAGGGCTAATTCTTTCTGGAAGCCCTGCCCTATCTTCTTTTGATGAAGAGAGCAGTTATAACAAGGAAATTTTTAATGAGGATATTCCCATTCTTGGTTTATGCTTCGGCCATCAAGAAATAGCCAAGTACTATGGTGGAAAGGTTGAACACAGGTCAAGAGAGTATGGGAGGGCAATTTTAAAAATAGTTGCTAACTCCCCAATCTTTGACGGTTTATCTGAAAGCGAGACAGTGTGGATGAGCCATGGAGATTCAGTAGTTGAATTGGGAAAGGATTTTTGCGAAATAGGTATTTCTTTAAACGCGGGAATTGAACATAGAAATTCTGCGATTGCATCAGAAAAGTATAAAAGATACGGTTTTCAATTTCATCCTGAAGTTGATGATACAACAAACGGCGAAAAAATGCTCTTTAATTTTGCTTCTAAGGTTTGTGGTGTAACTCCGGATTGGAAAATGGAATCGTATAAAGATTTTTTAATTGAAAAAATAAAAAATGAGGCAAAAAATAGAGATGTCTTTCTTCTTGCATCTGGGGGAGTTGACTCAACGGTTTGCGCAACTTTGCTTATAAAATCTCTGGGTCCAGAGAGGGTTCATCTCCTTCACATTGACAATGGTCTTTTGAGAAAAGATGAAAGTAAAGAGGTTTTGAGATTATTTCAGAAGACGGGATTAAGTGAGAACCTTCACTTTAGAGATGCAAGCGATAAGTTTATAAATGCTTTAAATGGAGTTATAGAGCCAGAGAAAAAAAGAAAAATAATTGGCGATACTTTTATCAAAATTTTCGAAGAGGAGGTAAATAAACTTTCTTTAAAAGACCCAATTCTTGCTCAAGGAACAATTTATCCCGATACAATTGAAACGAAGGGAACAAAGAGGGCGGATTTGATCAAAACTCATCACAACAGGGTTCCTCAAATTCTTGAGATGATTGAAAAAGGTAGAGTAATTGAGCCCCTTAAAGAGTTGTACAAATCTGAAGTAAGAAAATTGGGAGAGGAACTCGCTTTACCCCGCAGTTTAATCTACCGTCATCCATTCCCGGGCCCTGGATTAGGCGTAAGACTTCTTTGCCATAGCGGGATTGAAAGCGACCTGGAAAAAAGGTGTAGTGCAGAAAAATCAATAAGTGAGATGCTCAAAGGAAGTGATATCGAGGCAAAAGTTCTTCCCATAAAATCAGTTGGAGTTAAGGCTGATTTGAGATGTTATGACTACCCTGTTATTCTAAGCGGTAATATTGATTGGCAAAACATTGAATCATTATGTTCATCAATTTATCAAACTTCAAAAGAGATAAACCGTTGTGCGGTTTTACTTTCAAAAAGTAAGATTGAAAACATATCCCTTATAAATGCCACAATTACAAGGGAAAGGCTTGACCTTTTGAAAGAGGCAGACTTTATCGTTTCTAAAATTTTAAAGGAAAATGGATGGTATGAGAAAATCTGGCAATGCCCAACCGTTTTCCTACCTTTGAATATAAACGGCAAAGGAAGAGAATTTATTGTCATAAGGCCTGTCTATTCAGAGAGAGGAATGACCGCCCGCCCATCTTTGCTTGATGAAAAAACACGAACTTTGTTGGTTGATTCACTTTCTAAATTAGAAAACATTTCTGGTATCGCACTTGATGTTACAACAAAACCGCCAGGAACAATAGAGTGGGAGTAATTCCACCGATAGATAAGCCAAAAATTAAATTATTAATTAAAAATCACAATTTTTGTGAACAAACCCATCTTTAACTAAACTCTAAGGTGAGAATGTAACCTTCTACTCCGCTTTTTCTAACTTTGAAGTTAAATCTTTCAGAAAGTGCAAGATGCTTTACTGCTCCAAAACCAAGAAGTTCAACTTTTTCAGAAAAATCATCTTTCTTAGAATCAAAAAGAACTGGAAATAGTCTTTCTGTAAGCTGATTTAAAGGATGAAATTCCTCTTCGATATGAGGAATTTCAATTTCAAGCATCCTACTTTGTTCATTGTCTATCAAATTTATAAAAATATCGCCGTGTTTCCCACAGCAAGCAATTGAATTCCTTATAAGTTCATCAAGAAGGGCAGATAAAACTATTGGTGAGGAATAAATTTTTACATTCTGAATGTTTTGAAGTTCTACCCGTATCTGTTTTGCAAAAGCAGGTTTTGAAAGCCTCTTGATTGTTTCCTGGAGTTTTAAAGAAATATCAACTAAAACCTTTTCTTCGCTTTTTCCTCTTTTTATTATTGATGAAAAATCTTCGAGATTTTCAACCACATTTGCAAGCCAGGAACAATTCCTATGAATTGTCCTTATTGCCCTGTCTGTATCGACAGGACCTGGGTGAGAATTTGCCCTTAAAATAAGTTCGCAATAGCCCAGAATAACACCAAGCGGAGTCTTAATATCGTGTCCAATTGAGGCAATGACATTTTCAAGAAAATGGCAATACCTTTCAAAATGTTCCTTTTCTCTTTTTAACTCATAAAGCCGCACCTCTTCACCATCTTTACATTTAAAGTCATTTCCCTCTTTCAAAAAAATGACATTGTAACCATCTTTATTCCTTTTTATCCTGAAACAGCAGTTACAACTAAAGCCATTTTCACCACTGAATTTACACATCTGGGTTATTCCATTTAACCCTTCTTCAAGATGGTTGTAAGATGGACCAAAATCTTCACCAAACTTTTTTGATAAAAGGTCTGATGTTGAACAGTTAAGAAGATTTGCAGATTCCTCAGAAATGTCAACAACACGAAAATCGTTGTCTAAAAATATGCTTCCAACTAAAAGGTCTTCGGGCTTAAAATTACAAACCATTTTGCCCTCAAAATCTCTCTCCATAATTCACCTCATTCCCTAAAATAGCACAAAAGGAGAGAAAATGCAAATTTTCATTTGACCACCTTTAAAATTTTGTGATTTTTGTCAAATACAACATTTGAAACAACTTTTGAGACAGGGATT
>DHFQ01000091.1:0-6434 GCA_002402325.1 Candidatus Aminicenantes bacterium UBA4820 | reverse complement strand
GAATAGGAGAATGAATAGACCGGCCTTTTTTTTGTATAAACCCACTCATCAAAAAACCACTGTAAAGAATCTCCATAAACCTCTTCACAAACCGATTGGAAGTCTGAGGTTACAGCGTTTGAAAAATTGTATCTGTTCCTGTATAAATTCATTGCCTGCCAGAATTTATCGTCCCCCATAACATTTTGAAGCATATACAAAACCCATCCACCCTTTTCATAAATAGCCCCTGAATCCGCAAAAGGTTTATTTTCATTCTGAACATAAACACTTCCTTTGAGATATCCATTTAAAGAGCCGTCATCATAATATGTTGAAAAAATATCGCCAATAGTGATACCCGTATTTGAATACTCATAAGCAAACCACAAAACCTCAAAATATGTTGCAAAACCTTCATTGAGCCATATATCGTGCCATGTTCCACAGGTTACACTATCACCAAACCATTGGTGCGAAAGTTCGTGGGCATAGATCAAATTGTTGTAATAAACATCATATCCAATGAAATAATCGCCCATACTCGTTAAAGTCTGATGTTCCATCCCACCTCCCCAGGGAAATTCAACCATTCCATACTTTTCATCAATAAAAGGATACTCCCCTGCGTAGTTTGCATAGAGGGTTATCATAGTAGGAACTTTATTAAAATTTTCCTGAGCTGCTTCAAGATGTTCGGGATAGACATAATATTTAATTGGCATAGTTTTTTGTCCATCTAAAGATGTGTAAAAATCTTCAAAAGAATCGTAATTTGTTACATTTGCGGAAATGAGATAGGCGGAAATGGGATAATTTTCCTGCCACTTGTATGTCTTAAATCCATCACCGTTGTCAACCGTATCAACAAGAACTCCATTTGATGCACCAACCATATCAGAAGGAACGGTTAAATTGATGTTTGCAGTGAATTTATCAGAAACCTCATCAATTATTGGAACCCACGCATAAGCTTCAAAAGGCTCAGAAAGAGAAGTAGCACAGGGAACACCATTATGGTCAGTTATGAACATCCCACCACCAAGTGAACCTGTGGTCTTAGGCTCTCCATCATATTCAATCGCTATTCTGTGCGTTGTTTCTGAGGGAATTGCTTGAGGAAATTGAACTGTAAAAACATCTTTGTTTCTTTTTACAGAAGCAGCAAGGTCATCAAATTTTGCACCAATTAAGTTAAGTTTTTTGTGAAGTGAGAAATTTAAGGAAGAAATTGATGCTTCACTTTTAAAAGTAAGGGTAACAGTTCCTCCAATGTACTTTTCGTGTGGGTTTATTTTCAAATCAAAATCGTAGTGAAGCATATCAATAGGCTGTTTTTCTTTATAAGAGGATTTCTCCTTTTCCTTTAATTTTTCAACAAGGAGCGACTTTCTTTTTGCCTCTTCAATCTTGAATTTCTTTAATTGTTCAAAACTTCTTTGAACATCATCTGAATTGGGAATTGAACAAAACATAACAAAAGAGGATAGAATTACGACCAAAGTCAAAAAAAACTTTTTCATTTTAGCACTCCTTATCTCTTGATTTTTTATCAGGGCATAAATTAACTATTGTTGGCTTGAATTTTTTTGCCTTCTTTTCATCAATTAAGGCATAAGCACATATAATCACTATGTCGCCTTTCCTTATTTTATGTGCTGCGGCACCATTTGCACAGAACTCCCCCTTTTTACCTTTTATTGCATAAGTTTTTATTCTCTCTCCATTTGTAACATTGTAAATCTCAATTGCTTCATGGGTCAGGATTTTTGCCTCTTTCATCACTTTTTGATCAATTGAAAATGACCCTTCATAATCAAGGTTGGCATCTGTAACCTTTGCCCTGTGGATCTTTGATTTTAACATTTCAATCATCATTTTTTCCTCCAAGAATCACATTATCAATTAACCTCGTACTTCCAAGAAATGCCGCCACTGCAAGCAATGATTGCTTTTCCACTTTTTCAACCAATTCATAAGTTTCAAGGTCCACGATTTCAACATAATCTATATTAAAAAGAGGGGATGAAAGGATTTTATCCTCAACCGCTTTCTTTAGTTCCAAAGATGAAGTCTCCCCTCTATCATAGAGATTTAAAGCATCTTTAAGACCATCATAAATAAGATGTGCAGCCTTTCTCTCCTCTTTACTTAAATAATTGTTTCTTGATGACATCGCAACTCCATCATCTTCTCTAACCGTTGGCGATACAACTATATTTATAGGAAAATTCAACTCTCTTACCATCTTTTTTATAATAATACATTGCTGTGCATCCTTTTGTCCAAAGATGGCAAAATCGGGAGTAACGATGTTAAAAAGTTTGGAAACAACGGTAGCCACTCCTTTAAAATGGCCAATTCTTCTTGCTCCGCACAAAATCTGTGAAATTCTCCCCTCAACTTCAACGAAGGTTGAAAATGATTTTTCATACATTTCATCAACTGAAGGGTGAAAGATGAGGTTCACTCCTTCATTTTTTGATAACTCAACATCCCTTTCAAAGGTTCTTGGATATTTGTCAAAATCTTCATTAGGTCCAAACTGCTTTGGATTTACAAAAATTGAGATTACAACATAATCTGAAATCTCTTTTGCTTTCCTGATCAAAGAGAGATGGCCATTGTGAAGACATCCCATTGTCGGAACCAATCCAATTCTTTTACCACTTTCTTTTATCTTTTTTATCTTCTTTCTTACATCTTCAATTTTTTCTAAAATAATCATTTTCTCTTTGCCTTCTTTTTAGAATAATGGTAAGAATTTCCATCGGAGGGAAAGGTTCCATCTCTTACCTCTTTTGCAAACATGGAAATTCCATCAAAAATTTCCTCTCTCAAATTTTTGTAGGCTTTAACAAATTTCGGGTAGGGCTTTTCAGAAATTCCGAGCAGATCGTGAAAAACCAAAACCTGACCATCACAAAATGGTCCCGCACCTATACCTATTGTTGGAACTGATACCTTATCAGTTATTTCTTTTGCAACTTCAAGTGGAATGCACTCTAAAACGATTGAAAAAACCCCTGCATCTTGAAGTTGTAAGGCATCATCAATAAGTTTCTCTCTACCAATTTCATCTTTTCCCTGAACCTTATACCCACCAAATTTATAAATGGATTGAGGAGTCAAACCAAGATGCCCCATAACAGGAATGTCATTTTCAACAAGAGTCTTGATCAGATCACATCTTTTTTGAGCACCTTCAATCTTTACAGCCTTTGCCTTACCCTCTTTGATGCACCTTCCACAATTTTTAATCGACTCACTTAAAGAAATGTGATAACTCAAAAATGGCATATCTGAAACAACGATTGCCCTTTTTACTCCCCTTGAGACAATTTTCGTGTGATAAATAATCTCATCAAGAGAAACAGAAAGTGTATCCTCGTTCCCCTGAACTGCCATTCCAAGAGAATCTCCCACAAGGATTATGTCAACTCCTGCCTCATCCGCAATTTTCGCAGACGGATAATCGTAAGCGGTAACCATTACGATTTTTTCCTTGACTTTTTTCTTCTCTTTTATTGAAGGAATAGTAACAACCGTCTCATTTTCAAGTAATGGCATCTTTTGTCCCTTCTCCCCGCTTTTGAAAAGTCGGGGGAAATCAGATAAAAATATATTAAAATCATCCCGCTCCTACAAAGATGCGGGTGGATTGTACAACATCACACCATATTCAAGAGAGTTCATCATATTTATTAGCCTATCAATCTCTGTAAAATCCTTTTCAAAGTCCATCTCGTTCACATTAACAATCAAAAGAGGTGTCTGCTTGTAATGAAAAAAGAAGTAATTGTAAGCCTCGTTCAATTTTTCAATATACTCATCAGAAATATTTCTTTCTGTTTCCCTATTCCTTTTCTTTATTCTTTTCTTCAAAACCTCAGTTGACGCCTGCAAATAGATAACACATTCTGGCTTCGGGATAGGGTTTAAAAGTAAAGAGTAAAGTTTTCGATGGATGAAAAGTTCCTTCTCGTCAAGAGTCACCTGGGCAAATAATAACTCTTTCTCAACGATGTAATCACAAATTATCGAATGCTCGTATAAAGAAGGTTGATGAATTTGGGAAAGTTGCTGATGCCTCATCAAAAGAAAATATAGTTGACATTGAAATGCAGCGCCCTTCTTCCCAGAATAAAAATCCTTTAAAAATGGATTTGTTGACTCTTCCTCAATCAAACCTGAATCTGTTCTCTTTGCAATAATTTTTGCAAGCGTAGACTTTCCCACACCAATAGGTCCCTCTATCGCAAGATGTTTAAATTTTAGTTCAACTCCTGCCATAAAATCCTCAAAGATAATTATCCAATAAATTTTCCTTTAAGGCAATAGGAAAAAAAATCCCAAAATCCGATATTGTAACCATAAGTTTCAACCTGAGATGGTTTCCTGTTGAAAAACAATTGCAAATTGAAAATTGATTTCCCATCCTTGCAGAAGAGCAGACACAATTTGTATTTTAGTTTTTACAATGTCTTGTTTTTAGTGTGCAAATCAAAAGAGTGAATTTGTTTCAATCGGATTTAAGGATTTGAGTTATAATATGCACTTGAGAATTTTTGAAAAGGGTTATATTCTTTAAGTGGAGGTTTTATGCTTGAAGATATCATCACTTCAGACGAATTATGGAGTGCTCTTGATAGGATACGGGGTGAAGAGCTCTTCTCAGTTCTAAAACATCCGAAAGCGACAGAAATGCACATCGTCAAAATTTTGTCAAGACGAGATTTGAGTGAAAATTTTCTTCAAGAGGTCGCCCGCTCTGCGTGGATGAAGTACCAAAGGGTTCAATTCTATGTTGTAAATAACCCGAAGACACCCCCCTCAGAAGCGATGAATTTTGTCAGACTTCTTTTCTGGAAAGACTTAAATTTTGTCGTAACCAACTTTAAACTTTCATCTGAAATAAGGCATCTCGCTGAATCGGTTATTATTCAGAGACTTCCAACTATGGCGACAGGGGATAAAATAACGCTTGCGAGAATAACCGCTGGGGAGGTTTTGAAAACTTTGCGTCTTGAGAAAGACCCAAAGGTAATTTCGGCCCTTCTTACAAATCCAAGAATGACTGAAGAAGATATTTTATTTATTGTTAACCTTTCAAAGACGCCTTCAACGATCCTTGAAACGATATGCAAATCTTCAAAATGGTCTGTAAGAAAAGAGGTCAAACTTGCCTTGTTAAGAAACTCTTCAACTCCAATTCCTTATGCAATTTCGCTTATAAGCGGGCTTACTATTCAGGATTTAAAACTTCTTCAAATGGATTTAAAAGTTCCACTTTTGTTAAGAAAGATGATGGAGACTAAACTTGGATCAAAAAACGGGTAATAAAATAAAAATTTTAGGCAGAAGGTTAAAGGAAACCATTGAAGAAAAGAATGTTTCCGTTGATGAAATCTCCAATGCGACAAAGATAAGAAAGGTTTTGATTGAAGCGATTCTTGATGGGGATGTAGATAAACTTCCTTCAAATATTTTTATAATAGGATATTTAAAAGCAATACTTGATTATCTTAAAGTCGATTCACACTCTTTCATTGAAGAGTTCAAATCACTTTCATCTCTGGATGAAATTGAGCCCAAAGAGAAAGAAGAATATGATTACATAAAAGTTGGAAAAGGGAAAAGGCACCTGACATTTTCAATTGTTTTCGCCGTTTTGGTATTGGCTTGTTCAGCCCTTTATCTATTCAGGTTTAAAGATGATGAGACAAAATTTGATTCTTTAAGTAAGTTCTTTAAACAAAGATTTTCAACGATGAAAAATGAAGAGGAAATAGTAAAAAAGGAGATTAAAGAAGAACCAATCGTTAATAAAAGTGAGACACAGAGCGAACCTGTTGTTGCTGAGCAGAAAGAAGCGATTCCTCAAAATGGTATATTCATCACCTTTTCATCTGACTGCTGGATTGAAGTGTATGATAAATCAAAGAAGGTTCTTGTGAAGAATCAATACAAAAAGGGAGATTCCATCAACTTTTCAGGCGATTATTTTTATCTCGTTATGGGAGACTCGTCAGCGGTTACCGTCTTTTTAGATGGTAAAGAATTTCCGATTGAAAAGGAGAAGGGAAAAGTGCTAAAAGTTACAGTTTCAAAGGGAGAAATTAATGAGCCACCCAATAGTTGAGAAAATTTTATCAAATGAAGCACCATCTAATATAAAAAGGGCGGCGGTATCGGGAGCGTTACCAATTCCAAGAGAAGATCAACTTGAACTTTGGGCTTGCTTGAGAAATGATGAAGACAAAGAAATAAAGATTGTTTGCAGGCAGAACCTCGCTTCAGTAAAGACGGAAGAGTGGCTATCCATTTTAAAAGATTATCCTTTCAGGAAGGAATTTTTTGATTTTGTTGCAAAAGTTCTTGTAAGAGACGAAAAACTTGCACTTCTTGCCTTAAGGAATAGGTCTATGCCTGCATCGTATGTGGAAGATATTGCA
>DHFQ01000161.1 GCA_002402325.1 Candidatus Aminicenantes bacterium UBA4820 | reverse complement strand
AAAAGATGGAAGAAAAAAAGTGGATTTACAAAACTGAGGTAGTTGGAGGAATTAGCACAAAATTTAAGTCATCGAGGGCTGAGCAGATTAATGAACTTTCCAACAATATGGGAAGTGAAGGATGGGAACTTGCAGGAATCACATATAATCCCTACAACTGGAGGTTCTTCCTCATATTCAAAAAACCAGCAAATTAAGCATCCTCTTCCTCTTCAATGAGTTTTGTTACTCCCGCGACCGAATCGCCCTCATCAAGGGAGATGACTTTTAGCCCCTGTGTCCTTCTTCCAATTCTTGAAATCCCCTCAACTTTGGTCCTTATGAGTTGCCCTTTTGAAGTTATTACCATTATTTCATCTTTGTCAACTACTCTCAAACCACCCACAACAGGACCATTCTTTTCTGTAACCTGAATATTTATTATTCCACTTCCCGCCCTTCCCTGAATTCTGTAAAAACTGATGGGGCTTCTTTTTCCATAGCCGTTTTGTGTAACAGTTAAAATGTCTCCATCAATTGAAAGAGCCTTTGCAACTCCCTCCTCATCTTCAGTATCAACTACACTTCCCTTCAAAACTTCAAGTTCTACAACCTCATCGTCTTTTTTTAGTTTTATCCCCGTTACCCCCTGGCTTGTTCTTCCTGTTCCTCTCACATCACTTTCGGGGAAGATGATTGATTTTCCCCATTTTGTAGCAAGGAAGATGTAACTTGAACCATCTGAGATTTCCGCTCCTATAAGTTCGTCTCCATTTTTGAATGTGAGTGCAAACTTACCGTTGCTTCTTATCTGCGAATACTCACTCATTGCGGTTTTTTTGACAAAACCATTTTTTGTAGCAAGGACTAAAAAGTGATTCTCATCAAAACATCCTCTTGATGAGAGGAAACTGACTATTTTTTCATCTGCTTCAAGATTCAAAAGGTTTATTAAAGCCCTTCCCTTCGCGGATGGCTGCGCCTCCGGAATTTCATAAGCCTTTAAGTGATAAACTTTCCCCTTGTTGCTAAAAAATAGAAGGGAATCTTTACTCATAGCAACAAAAAGGTGTTCAATAAAATCATCATCCCTTGCAACCATGCCACTTCTTCCCTTTCCTCCTCTATGCTGGCTTCTATATTCGGATGCCTTTGTTCTTTTTATGTATCCAAGATGGGTTGCGGTTATCACCACCTCTTCGTCGGTAATAAGTTCCTCCATTGAAATGTCATCAACTCTTTCCATAATCTCTGTTCTTCTTTTATCGCCGTAACTTTCCTTTATCCTCTTTGTCTCTTCTATGAGTATTGCTTTAACCCTTTTTTCAGAGGAGAGGATATCCTCAAGGTCTTTGATTTTTAGAAGGAGTTCTTTGTATTCTGAGATTATCTTTTCTCTTTCAAGCCCCGTTAGTCTCTGGAGCCTCATATCAAGGATTGCCTTTGACTGAATTTCAGTGAATCCAAATTTTGAGATCAGGTTTTTTCTTGCGGAATCGGGTGTTTCTGAAGATTTTATCAGGGCAATGACCTCATCAAGATAATCAAGGGCTTTGTTTAATCCCTCTAAAATGTGCGCCCTCTCTTTGCTTTTTCTTAACTCAAATAGAGTCCTTCTTATGACGACATCTTTTCTATGTTGTATAAATGCATTCAAAACCCCCTTTAAATCAAAAGTTTTTGGTTGATTGCCATCAACTGCAAGGAGTTGAACTCCAAAGGTTGTCTCCATTTCTGTGAATTTGTAAAGTTGTTTTAGAATTATATCGCCGATTTCTCCCCTTCCTAACTCAAGAACGACCCTTATTCCCTCTCTGTTTGATTCATCTCTGATATCGGTTATTCCTGTAATTCTCTTCTCTTTTACGAGATCGGCAATTTTCTCAATCAGGTTTGTCTTGTTAACCTGATAGGGGATTTCGGTAATGACTATCGCTTCTTTGTCTTTTCTTATCTCTTCTGTGTGAGCCCGCGCCCTTATTCTTATGCTTCCTCTTCCCGTCTCATAGGCTTTTCTAATTCCATCAATTCCAAGAATTATTCCATTCGTCGGAAAATCGGGGCCCTTGATGTAATTCATAAGTTCAGAAATTGTTATGTCGGGGTTTTCTATCTGGGCTATTACGCCATTACAAACCTCTTCAAGATTGTGAGGTGGAATGTTTGTAGCCATTCCAACAGCAATGCCAGAACTTCCATTGACAAGTAAATTTGGAAAAAGGGTTGGAAGAACAACGGGCTCAACCTCTTCACCATCATAGTTCGGGATAAAATCAACGGTCTCTTTGTCAATATCCTGAACCATTTCGTGGGCGATTTTAGCCATTCTCACCTCTGTATACCTCATCGCTGCGGCAGAATCGCCATCTATTGAACCAAAGTTCCCCTGTCCATCTACAAGAGGATATCTCATAGAAAAATCTTGAGCCATCCTGACAATTGAGTCATATACCGCTGCATCGCCGTGGGGATGGAACTTACCCATAACATCTCCAACGAGTCTTGCAGATTTTTTATAGGGCTTCCCTGCGTAATTCTGTGAGATGTATTGTGTGTAAATTATTCTTCGGTGAACGGGTTTTAGACCATCTCTCACATCTGGAAGTGCCCTTCCAATAATTACGCTCATAGCATAATCAAGGTAGCTTCTTCTTAACTCTTCCTCTATACTTACTTCAAGTGGTTTTGTCTCAAAAATGACATCATCTTTTGCCATATCTATCCTCAAACATCAAGATTGACCACATTCAAAGCGTTTTGCTCAATGAAATTTCTCCTTGGTTCAACCTCATCGCCCATCAAAATTGAAAAGAGGGAATCCGCTTCCACCGCTTCTTCGACCTGAACTTTTAAAAGTTTTCTTTTTTGAGGATCCATCGTAGTTTCCCACAGTTGTTCCGGGTTCATTTCTCCAAGCCCCTTATATCTTTGAATGTGATACTTTGATTTCAGTCCATTTAGAATATCGGAAACTATTTCGGCTTTTGAATTTACTTCTTTTTCTTCCTCACCATCAATAATTACAAAGGGGGGATACTTGAAATCTTCAAGTTCTTTATTTAATTTCTCAAGTGTTTCAAAGTCGTAAGTGTGGTGGAGAGCGTGGTGGATTGTTATCTCTGAACCGCTTTTTGGTGGCTTTATTTTTATCTCATAAAGACCGTGCTCCTCATCAAATTGAGGTTTTGAAGATTCATAGTTCATTTCTTTAATTTTCTCAGATAAATTTTCAACTTTGGTGAGGTCAGAAAAATAACTCCTTGAGAATTTTTCTTCAAAGAATAGATTAAGCAGTTCTTCTGAAAGCCCTCTTTTTTTGAATCTCTCAAGAATGGTTTCAAACTTTTTTAAGGCTTCAAGTGTTTTGCCCAAATTCTCCCCCTCAAGATTGATTTTCCTTTTGGGGATTGAAATTTTACAGGTGGTTATTGCTTTTTTAACAAAGAATTTTAAAAGTTCATCTTCTGTTTGAATGTAATACTCCTCTTTCCCTTTGCCAACCCTATACAAAGGAGGTTGAGCGATGTAGACATAACCTTTTTCAATTAATTGAGGAAACTCCCTGTAAAAGAGAGTTAATAAAAGAGTTCTTATGTGGCTTCCATCAACATCAGCATCTGTCATAATTATTGTTTTGTGGTATCTCAACTTTTCTATTTCAAAATCTTCTCTTCCAACCCCTGCACCAAGTGCAGAAATTATTGTTTTTATTTCATTGTTTGACAATATTTTTTCAAGCCTTGCCTTTTCAACATTTAAAATTTTTCCTCTTAGGGGAAGAATTGCTTGGGTTTTTCTATCTCTTCCCTGTTTTGCTGAACCTCCCGCGCTGTCGCCTTCTACAAGAAATAGTTCGCATAGTTTTGGGTCCCTTTCCTGACAATCTGCAAGTTTCCCAGGAAGAATGTCACTATCAAGAGCACTCTTTCTTCTGGTTAATTCCCTTGCCTTTCTTGCCGCCTCCCTTGCCCTCGCAGCGTCAACAACCTTTCCAATTACACTTCTTGCAACCTGCGGATTTTCCTCAAAATATCTTGAGAAAAACTCATTCAAAGCTCCTTCAACCATTCCCTTTACTTCTGAATTTCCAAGTTTTGCTTTTGTTTGCCCTTCAAACTGGGGATTGGGAATTTTGACAGAAATTACTGCCGTCAACCCCTCTCTAACATCATCCCCGGAAAGAGAAATTTTTAGATTTTTGAGTAGCCCGCTGTTTGTAGCGTAGTTGTTTATACATCTCGTCAAAGCAGACCTGAACCCGGCAAGATGTGTTCCTCCCTCAACGGTATGGATTGAATTAACAAATGAGTAAACTGTCTCGTTATAGCCAGAATTCCATTGAACCGCACAATCTATAACTATTTTATCTTTTGTTTCACTACACACAATAACCTCTTGATGAAGAGGAGATTTCCCTCTATTTAGATATTCAACAAATGATTTGAGTCCTCCTTCATAGTGAAATTCAACTGTTTTATCCTCTCTTTCATCAATAAGCGTGATCTTTAAACCACCATTCAAAAATGCGAGTTCTCTCAACCTTGCTGAAAGCGTCTCAAAATTGAAGGATGTCTCTTCAAAAATTTCAGGATCGGGCTTAAACATTATCTTTGTTCCATGTTTTGTTGGAGGGTTTGGTGTCCCTGTTTTTACGAGTGGTCCCTTTGGTACCCCCCTGACATAACTCTGGACAAAAACACCTCCATCCCTCCATATTTCCATGTCAAGTCTTTCAGATAGGGCGTTAACTACAGATACTCCAACTCCGTGCAGCCCTCCGGAAACTTTATAGGAGATGTTGTCAAATTTTCCCCCTGCGTGTAATTTTGTTAAGACAACCTCTGCGGCGGGAATTCCCTCTTCTGGATGAATATCCACAGGTATTCCTCTTCCATTATCCTCAACCGTTACCGAATCATCTGGATGAACATAAACTTTTATTTCTGTACAGTACCCTGCAAGCGCCTCATCAATTGAATTGTCAACAACCTCCCATACAAGGTGGTGCAAACCTGTAAAAGAGGTGCTTCCAATATACATTGCGGGCCTTTTTCTTACCGCTTCAAGCCCTTCAAGAACTTTTATTGAGGAAGCGTCATACTTTACGCCTTCCTGTTTTTTTGCAATCATTTTTGACCTTTCCTTATAATTTTTTTGTCTTTAACTTTCTGTTCTTAACGGCATAACAACATTTTGACAGATATTCTCGCTTTGCTCTCTTAATGCCTCAAGCAGACATTGCGAAGAGGAGTCTTTAAGTTTTATCAAGATTTTATCATCTCCTATTGAGGAGCAAAATTCAAGAAGGTATTCTCCATTCAATGCAACTCTTACATCTTCTCCTGAATAAGATAAAACCTCAAAAATTTCCTCTCCACCCTCACCTGCATCATTTCTCGCCTCAAGGTGCATAGTCCCATCTTTTTTTATTTCAATATGAATCCCCCTTGATTCTGCATCTGCAAGGTATAAAAGCCTGTTTATTACCTCAACAAATTTAGATTTATCTACCGTTACTACATTTGTAACATCATTTGGTATCACCTTTTCATAAGCGGGGAACTTAAAATCTTTAAGCCTGCTATAGAGGATTCTATCGCCACTTAAAAAGAATATCTGGCTATCTTTTATAAAAATATTTATTGTTTCGCTTTTTTCAAGTTTTAACGCTTCAAGCAAAACCTTTTTTGGAACTATAACCCTGATAGTATTTTCAATATTAAAATCACAAACCCTTGATGAAACACTTAATCTGTGCGAATCTGTAGAAACCATCGTAAGTCTATTTTTTTCAAGAACAAACAAAAGCCCAACAACAGAAAACCTTGTATCTTCTTTTCCGGAAGAGACTAATGCTTCCCTTACCATACTTCTAAAAACTTCGTAAGAGAGTGTAATTCCCTTCTCTTCTGGTTCTAATAGCCTTGGATAATCTTCCTGAGGAAGTGTGTTAAAAAGGTAATCAGCCTTTCTTTTTACCGCAGAAATTTTTAATTTTCTCTCAGGAGTTAGTTTGAGTATTAGTTCTCCATCTTCAAGAAACCCTTTTATCACCGGAGAAAGATTTTTTGAATTTACGGCAATTCCTCCTTCTACGATTGTCTCGCAGGGAATTTTTGTTTTGAATGTTACATCAAGGTCTGTTGATGCTATCTCAAGAAAGTTTCTTTCAGATTTCAATGAAATGTGAGAGAGGATAGGAATTGTTACTTTTTGTTCAATAATTGATACCGCATAGCCAACTTCAGTGTTAAGTTCCTTAGATTTAACTTTTACTTCCATTTTTAACTCCCTTTAGACAATTAAAATTAGTATTAGTAGTGGTTTGAAAAAATGTGTAAAACCAACCTAACTCTTTGTTTATCAATATATTTTTTGTTGAAAAATGTGTTGAAAAAGGTGTTTCTCCTGCTGTTGAAAAAAAGTGGAAAAATAATAGAACAAATTTTAAACACCTTTTAAACATACACTTTTCCACAAAATTCTTACTTTTCAATGCAGACCTCTTATCAGGGTGTCGATATATTGTTTATAATTTTTATCTTTACCCATCTTTTCTTCAACTTTTTTTATTGAATGGATTACGGTTGAATGGTCTTTACCACCAAACTTTCTTCCAATTTCCTTTAGAGAAAGGTTTAATAGGTGCTTGCAAAGGTACATTGCAATCTGTCTTGGGTTAACAACGTCGGAACGGTTTGTCTTCTCTTTTAAATCAGAAACTGAAATTTTATACTCATTTGCAATAAATTTTTGTATCTTTTCAACTGTTATTAATCTTCCTGTTGCACCAAACTGTTCTTCCAGAGCGTCTTCGGCGAGGTGGATTGTAATTGGCTTTCCCTTAAAATTACTCACAGCGATTACCCTTGTTAAACAACCTTCTAACTCTCTTACATTTGAGTTTATGTTGCTTGCAATGTATAAAGCCACATCGTCAGGAATCTCAACTTTTTTACCCTCCGCCTTCTTATGCAAAATTGCAATTTTTGTTTCAAGGTCAGGAGGTAGAATTTCAGCGATCAACCCCCACGCAAATCTTGAGCGAAGCCTATCCTCAATACCCATCAAATCAGAAGGGGTGCAATCTGATGAAATTACTATCTGTTTTTGATTTTCATAAAGGGCATTAAAAGTGTGAAAAAGTTCTTGCTGTAATCCTGTTTTATCCTTCATAAATTGGACATCATCAAGGATTAAAACATCAACCTTTCTATATTTTTCTCTAAAATCCTGCTGATTGTTATGCCTGATTGATGCGACAAGTTCATTCATAAATCGTTCCGTAGATAGATAAAAAACATTGTGAGATTTTGAATGTTCTAAAAGATAGTGTGCGATTGATTGCAAAAGGTGAGATTTGCCAAGCCCAACGCCACCATAGACATAGAGTGGATTGTAATCTTTTGCTGGATTTTGAGAAACGGCCATACATGCAGCATAAGCAAACTGGTTTGTGTGAGATTGAACAAAGTTATCGAAAATATAAGTCGGATTTAATGACATCACATAGGCGGTAGATTTCTTTTTTCCTTTATCCTTCTCAAGAATATCCTGTTTTAAAACCAGCTCCTCGCCATTTTCTTGAGCCAAATATAGGATGGAGACACTTAAATCATCAATCTGGAGATCCTTTATGATTTCATCAAAGAGTTCTTTAAATTCTTTATCTATAAATTCGCTTGCAAGAGGATTGGGATGGGCAACATACATTATTTTATCTTCAGACCTAACAAACGATAGAGGTTTGAACCATGTCTCAAATTGAGATGCTGGAACTCTCTTTTTTACCTGCGATAAAATTTTATTCCAAACTTCTTTTGCCATTTTCCTCTATTTGCTCCACACCATTGGAGGAGTTCTTCAAAATAATATTTTACCACAAAAAAAGGAAAAAAAGAAGATAAAAACGAAAAAGATATCTTCTCTAAAATCAACAAATTAGACATGAGAAGTTTTTGGATTGATAATTCAATACAAAATTGTGCTTTTATAAAAAAATTAGTTTTTATAATAAATCCCAAAATCCGACATTGCATCAACTCCTTAGTGTTAAAAGATAATACCAATCATCGATTGAAGAGGAAACACCGAATCACCTAAAAAGTGAAAAG
>DHFQ01000159.1 GCA_002402325.1 Candidatus Aminicenantes bacterium UBA4820 | reverse complement strand
TCGGATTTTGGGTGTGGTTTAATTTTGCAATTATCTTTTGAGAGATGTTGATATATTCAATATCTTTGCCTAAATTATTGTTTCAATGCCTAATGAATCAAGAAGGGTTGAAGCAAACGAGCCCTTGTAAAGAAAAAATTGTATCTCAATTTCCTTTTGAGAAGTCTTTTGAACCAATATTTCTGAAGGGAAAATTGTCAAAACTCTTCTTGTCCCCGGAACTCTGTTAAAAATCAAAATATCAAAATCAAGCCCAAACTTTCTAACTATCTCTTTTTCAAACAAAAGTGAATCTCTTTCAGGTAATCTCATTTTGGAGCCAACGATGGGACCTGTGGGAAAGGCGCCTTTGATTTCTATGTTTGATGAAAAAGTGATGTATCTTTCATCATCAGGAAGATATAGAGCATCGCCTTCAATTGCATCGGGATAAAATCCTCTTTCAATCCTTTTTTCAAGATAGAAATTGAAAATCCTTGATTGAAAAACGGAAACATTGAATCTATCCTCTCTTCTTCCCTTTTTCAAATTCTTTAAGAAAATGGATCTTCCCCTTTCAAAAGATTCTTCATTCTTAACTCTTTGTGGACCAAAGAAGTTTGGAAAACCTTTGATTTCTATCTTCTTCAAATTTTTCTCAATTTCTTTTTCCTCATCTTCAATATCCAATGCTATTTTGACCTTGAACCTGTTACCTTTAATCTGACCCATTCTCAGCTTCTCATTATGGGTTTTTACTTCGAGAACTTCAAGATTGAACTTTGAGAAAAAGAGAAGTGCCTTATCCTCAAGACGCTTGGGGATTGAAAATGTTTGAACTGCCGTTGAGAGTTTATCCTTATTTCCAGCATAACCAATTTCCTGCTGTTTGATTTTTAAAAAGTTTTTTAAATTGCTGGCGATGTAATTTGTAGAAAGATTTTTTCTTTTGACCTTAAAAAATGAATGTTCACCAACGCCACAGGGCTCAATTAAGGGGATTTCTTCAACGAAAAATGTTTCAGAAGATTTTAAAAATGTTGCCATAAAATATCATTGAAAAATATTGGAAATCATTGAAAGAGGAAACAAGACAAAGATCCTTAAAAGCCCATTTATTGCAAACCTGAAGAAAACATCAAGAATTGGCGTCATTATGAGGAGCAAAAGAATTAGAAAGCCGTAGGGTTTTATCCTTTCATAACCGTTCAAAATCGCTCCCTTTGGAAGAAAAGCCTCAAAAACATAACTTCCATCGAGAGGGAAAATCGGAAGAAGATTGAAAGCCATTAGAAGAAGATTTATCTCAGCAAAAATTAAAAGAAGATTTGGAAGGGTATAACTTATTATAATTTCAGAATAAAATTGCTCCTGACCAACGATTAAAAGATAAATTGCCATAAAAAACACTGAAATAATCGTGAGTAGCAGGTTGCTCAGAGGTCCCGCGGAGGAAACGAGCGCACTATCAACTCTTATGTTTTTAAAGTTTCCTGGATTTATGGGGACAGGCTTTGCCCAACCAAAAGCGGGTAAATTCATTAAAAAAAGCACGATAGGAACGATGAAAGAACCAACAAGGTCTAAATGCTTTAAGGGATTTAGAGAAATTCTTCCGAGCATCCTTCCCGTTGGATCGCCTCTTTTCTCTGCTATGTAGGCATGTGCAGTTTCGTGAACTGAAAGAGATATAAGTAAAACGAAGATCATATAAAGAAAATTCAAAATGGAAATGAGTGAAAAATTAGCGTTCAATTTAAAATCCTTTCTAAATTCTGTATTTGTTTAAAATTGTTTCATCTTTTAAAGGGGATACTTTTACCATTTTTGCTTTTTTACCACCTTTAAAAATTTCAACTTCAACTTCCTCTTCATTTTTTGCATCGCTATATGAAGCAACTATTGAAGAACACAAAATTTCTTCCTTTTCATCCGGAAATCCTTCATCTGTGATAGCAACTGGACCGGGAACTTTAGTTGTCTCAAAGATACAGGAATCCTTTGAAAGTTTTTTTAAGTAACTGTTCTCTTCAAAATTTCTTCCAACAATCAGTTTGAGAATTGGCGCAATTCTAAAATGTCTTCCAACCATCAAAAGTTCAAAGTCGCTCATTTCAAGTTTCTTTTTTGCATATTTCATCTTATCTTTGAATTTGTCAGCATATCTTTTTTCAGTTAGAAAACAGCAACCGGTGGATGGAGCGATAAATTGCTCAATGTTAAACTCTTTTGCAAGTTCAATCTGCCTTTTTCTGCCTCTTCCTGTGATACTCAAGAGTTTTTCTCTATCAATCAAACCTTTTTTTTCTATTTCTGTCTCTCTTAAAACCTTTGCAGATAAGGGTCTTAGAAGTTTGCCTCTAAGTTCCGATTCCCTTTCAACAATATCAAGGGTGTCTCTTCTTTGCGACATTGGTCTTTGGCCAAGAACTTCTCCTGTTGCAACAAAATCTGCCCCAATTTTCTTGAGAAGTTCCTTTGCCTTTTTAAGCATCAAAATCCTGCAATCTATGCAGGGATTTACATTTGCCCCATAACCGAATGAAGGATTTAAGACAACATCTCTAAATTCTTTTTGAATGTCAATTTTATGCACCTTAATTCCAAGTACTATTGCCAATTCATCAATAGAAAAATGTTTGGTTTTCTTTTTGGGAAAGATTTTCTCTCTATTTTCAGCGACAGAAAAACCGTTAGAAAAGTGGACGCCTATTACTTCAACACCGAGATTTTTTAAAACTAAAACTGCAAGAGAGGAATCAAGCCCTCCTGATAATAAAACTACTGCTTTTGAGGGCTTAACTTTCATCATTCCTCAATTTGCCTTTTAAAACAGAGAATTGCACCCTGAAGTTCTCTGCAGTGTGCACTTGGGTTTCTAACGAGCTTGGTTGGAATAGCCGATGTGAGTTCCCAACCATCGTTTCCGTAGGTGTTTAAGACGCCTTTGAACCTATCAATCGAGGGACCAAAATCAAGGGCATTAAAATTTCTTTCATCAATGATTACCATATACTCCCATTTCTTCATTGTGTTCCTCCTTCTCTTCTCCTTACAAACAATATAAGTTTATAAACCAAAATTAAAAATTTTTCAAGAGGTAGAATTGTAACAAAAATTAAGTTTGTTTCCATCTAAAGATAACCTCTCTTTCATTGGGATTGTTTCCTTGAAGTTGCAATGACCGCACTTTAAATTACTTAAAATTGTTTTTTCATCGCCTAAAATCTCTTTTAAAGAAGTAAGAACTCCTTTATAACTAAAAGAGTTATTTAAAAATGAACCCAACATAACCCCCTTAACTTTGTCAAAAACTCCCGCCAATTTTAACTGCCAGAGCATTCTTTCAATCTTGTAATTTGGTTCATTTACATCCTCAATGAATAAAAACTCTCCATTTAGTTCAGGAAAAAATGGCGTTCCAAGAAGAGAATTTAAAATTGAGAGACATCCTCCAAAAATTGTTATCTCCTCTGAAATTTTACTCTCGTTTTTGCACTTTATAGAGTATGGTTTTGAGAAAATGGCATTGAGAAGAGAGTCCATTTTGTAAGATTCTCTATTCCACAGTTCTGAAAACGAAGGGCCATAAAGAATTCTTAAGTTGTTAAACTTATAAAAATAACAGAAAAGGGATGTTGCATCCGAATACCCAATCAAAATCTTTTTCCCTTCAAATTTCACCTTGTCTAACTTTTCAAGTAGTCTTATTGAGCCAAAACCTCCCCTTGAAAGCCAGACTATATCAATATTTTCATCAATGAGTGCTTCTTTAAGGTCTTCAAATCTTTCTTCATCTGTTCCAGCAAGGTATCGCTCTCTTTCAAAAATGTTTTTTGAAAGTTCGACCTTAAATCCAATTTCTTCAATGAAATGTTTGCTTTTTAAAATTAAATCCTTTTTAATTGGGCTTGAAGGAGAGATAACTTTAATTTTAAGTGGTTTTTCTACTTTCATCATCTTCATTTTCTACAACCTTTTTTGAATGCGGAAAAATTGAGGAAAACAAAATTCCCAAAAAATAGAGAATTACTATTGGCAAAGCAACAATTGTTTGTGTAAATGGATCGCCTGATGGTGTGATTACCGCTGAAACTATAAAGGCAAAAAGAATTGCCCAGCGTGAATATTTGAGCAACATCTTTGTTGTAACTATGCCAAGTCTGTTTAAAAGAAGTATTATTATTGGTGTTTCAAAGCACAAACCAACTCCTAAAATCATCATAAATTCAAAATTGAAGATGCTTAAAATTGTAACCACATTTTTATAATCCTCATTTAGTTCAAAGAAGAATTTAAAAGTAAGAGGCAAAACAACATAAAATGAAAATAACATCCCGCACATAAAAAAAAGAGAGGTTGTGAGGACAAAAGGAATGGCAATTTTTCTCTCTTTCTTTCTCAAGGCAGGTGAGATAAAAAGCCAGAGTTGATAAAAAAACCAGGGGGTTGAGACAAAAATTGCGACAATTGTTACCATTTTAAAATAAAAAATAAAGACATCTGTTATTGATGTATAGGCAAGTTTATAAGAAGAGTCTGAAATGGTTTTGTAATAAGGCTCAAAAAGAAAAGTTGCAATTTGCTTTGTCCATATTGAAGTAAAAAGAAATGCTACAACTAAACCGTATAGTGAAGCAATGATTCTCTTTCGCAATTCATCAAAATGTCCCCACAAAGTGAGTTGATCAGTCATTTGTCTCAACTTTCTTTGTTTTGTGAATCTTCACTTTTCATTTTGTTTAAGGGTAGTTCTTTCTTTTCTTCAAGATTGATATTTTCTTTAAAGACTTCCTTTATTTCGCCTTCAGCCTTCTTAAATTCTTTTATAGCCTTCGCCAATGCTTTGCCCAATTCTGGCAATTTTTGAGGGCCAAAAAGAATTAGAGCAATTACTATGATTAAAAGTATTTCGCCAGAGCCTATTGAACCCATTACTTCCTTCTTTTTCTCTTTGAAAGAAGTGATAATGTAGCCATAAGAAAACAGATACCATTAAAACAAGAAAATGATGTTCCAAGTAACGCAACAAGGCCTATTGACTTGAGTCCCGGGAAACTTGAAGTGTACAAAGATCCAAACCCGGCTATCGTTGTAAGAGCAGCAATTATTACCCCTTTTACACTTTCATTTATTATTCTTCTAAAATCTTTTCTTGTTGATTCTCTATACCTGTGAATAATGTGAATTCCATAGTCTGATCCTATACCTATAATCATTGTCAAGACAAATATGTTCATCATATTTAATGGTTCTTTGAGTAAAGCCATTGAACCTAAAAGCCACACAAGAGAGATAAATAAGGGAGAAAGTGAAAGTAATGAAATAAAGAAAGACTTAAAGTCAAGATAGACGATCAGGAAAACAAAGATGGTTCCAACGATTATAGTTTTTAATGACCCAACTTTCATCTCGTGTCTTAGAGTTTTGTTAAGCCTGTTTATTCCAGTAACAGTTGCATCAGGGCAAACATTTTTTACTGTTTCAGCAAGTCCATAAGGTTCATTTCTCTTATATTCTTCTGAAATATAAATATATACAGCACCGCGGTATTTATTTTCCCCTTTATTAACGATAAACATATCCGTATATGGAGCAAGCGGGCTTGATGATAGTCTTTCATAGGTCAATATTTCAGGGTCAAACATCTTTTTTAAACCTAAAAGAAAATCTTTGAAATAGTTACTATCAAAGTTGTTCTCCTTGCACGCTTCTTTAAAATCTCTCTCTATTCTTTCATAATTGAAACCCTCTTTTTTTAGATCGGATAGTTTCTTTATAACTTTTCTCTGTTCAACTTCAGGTGGTAGATATGTTGATAGAGAGTCACTAAAAAGAATTCTTCCGTCACTTTTTAATGGCTTCAAACTTTCTGTTATAGTTTTTGCCTTTTTAACAATCTCAAATGGCGATGAGCCCTCAAAAGTCGCCATCATATATGTAAAAGAGGCACCAAAAGATTCATTGATTTCTCTTGTAACAGCAAGCCCCTTGTTGTTAGGGCTCCTCAACGCTTGAACGCTATCATCAAGAGAGATTTTTAGAGCATAATATCCAAATAAAAGTGTTACACCCGCAGAGAAAATTATTGCAACAATTGGGTATTTAACTGAAAAATGGGAAATCCTGTCAATTCCAAAGCTGTTGAGGCGAAGTTTTGGCTCTTTACCCTTTTTCTTTTTATGGTAGTAATGAAAAGTTATCATTGATGGAAATAGAATGAAATTTAAAAGCAAAACAAGGAATATTCCTAAAGAAACTAAAACTCCAATCTGTCTCATACCATTAAAAGGAGTGATCAACATTGAAAGAAAGGTTGCCATCGTTGTTACAGCACCTACAAAAACCCCTTTAAATGTGTTGACCATTGTCCTTTCTAAGGACTTCTCAAGAGTCTCGCCCTCTTTTCTTTCATTGATGAACCTTCCATACAGAATCGTTGAGAAATCAATCCCAAGCCCGATAAGCAAAGCACCTATTGATGCAGTTGCAGAACTTATATTACCTCCAAAAAGCCTCATAATAAAAAGCGTAAAAATGAGTGCGAGTAAAAGTGGAAGCCAACCATAAACAAGGGCTATTCTTGAACGGAAGCACCAAAAGGTTACAAGAAGAACTAAAATGAAAGAAGAAAGTGTATTTAAGATTGCATCACGAATAACGAGCGAAGAATCGGATTGGTTTACAGCGTATCCTCCACCATAAGAAAAGGAGAGGACGAATGAATCAGGGTCATTTTTTTTAATCTCTTTTTCAATCTCTTTTAATGTCTTAAAAAGCTTTTTACCAAAAACAATGTCCTGTGCAGGTTCTTTAGGCCTGACTATTATAAGAAGCGAAGAGTAGTCCTTTCCTTTTGAAAGGTAATAACCAGTTGAAAGGTCAACCTTTAACTGCTTTGATTTACCCAAAAAATGTTCTTTTAAAACTGGAAGAAGAGAAAGAGGGTCCAATCTTACGAGTTGCTTTTCAAAAAACGATGTAGGCCTTGATATTCTTTCCCTATTTTTTGCCATGCTTGATTTAATAGCATCAGTAGAAAAAGCCTTTTTTACATCATCTAAATTATCTGCATCAAGATATAAAAAAAGATACGGAAGTAGGTCTTTAATTGCTGGTTCAAGGTCTTGAATCCTGTATTCAACAGATGAGATAAGGCCACTTTTCTTTAAATAATCAACATACTCATCAACATTGTCAAAATAATCTTCAATTGTTCCATCTTTGTTATTTACTTTGACAAGGACAAAAAGGTGGTCAATGCTCTTAAAGTCATCAAGTGCAGATTTAAAATCTTTAACCACAGGGTCTTTCTGTGGTAGTAAAGACATAATATCGGATTCAATTTTTGGCGGGAAAATAGCAAGATAAGTTATTATAATTGCAAAAATCGTAGCAACAACTATTAATACCTTTTTATAATGATTGCCAAAAAATTTTGCAGCGAATCTAAATATTACCTCTCTCATTCTAAGTCTTCTTTGAAAAGTTCAACTTTTCTGATAAAGATTATAAGATATTCAACGAGAGAAACAATTGCAACAAAGGCAACAATATAAAGTGCTATGGTTCCTATATCAAGAATAATTTTAAAATCACTTTGATTTCCCCAGATTATTAAGCACATAGCGATTACTTCAAAAGCCATTTTGACTTTACCAAGACTCCCGGCAGGGATTGCAATTTGGTGCATTGCTGCAACCATCCTTATGCCAGTTACTGCAAATTCTCTCCCTATTATTATTACAACAAGATATGCTGGAGCAAGCCTCATATCAACTAAAGATATTAAGACCGAAGAAACGAGGAGTTTATCAGCAATGGGGTCAAGAAGCTGCCCTAAAGTCGTAACCTGTTTTCTTTTCCTTGCTATATAACCATCAAGAACATCTGTGATTGAAGCAATCAAAATCAAGATAATTGCAATGGTTTCTCTATTTAGGGAGAACCATTCTTCAAATTGGAATTTTGTGAGTAAAACTACAACGATGAAAGGAATCAAAAAGATTCTAAATAGTGTAAGGATGTTTGGCGTATTCCACACTTTTGCTTTTGCCATTTACCTCTTTTTCTTTCTTCTATCTAATCCCATCCTCTCGATCATTTTCAAAAGTCCCCTTCTTGTTATTCCAAGTTCATCTGCAGCCTTTGTCTTGTTCCATTTATGTTTTGAGAGTGTTTCAATAACCATTCTTTCCTGAATCTGGTCAAGGACATCTTTCAAGGTTTTTGAATCTGCTGAAGTTTTCATTAAAACATTCTGATGTATGACTTCAGAAATCTTGGATGGAGTAACGATTTCCCCTTCCTTGAGTAAAATTGCTATTCTCTCCATTTCATTTTTGAGTTGTCTGACATTTCCAGGCCAGTTGTAATCTGTCAAAAGTTCTACAACACTTTGTTCTATCCCGGCGTAATGTTTTCCAAATTTCTGACAGTAGGTTGAAAGGAAATGTCTTGCGAGAAGAGGAATATCTTCCTTTCTTTCTCTTAGGGGCGGAACCTTTATCGTTACTATGTTTAGCCTGTAAAATAAATCTTCTCTAAAAAGTCCCTTAAAAATTTGCTCCTGTAAATCTTTGTTTGTTGCAGAAATAATTCTTACATCAACCTTTATTGGTGTATTGTCGCCAATTCTCCTTATTTCTCCATCTTGAAGCGCTCTTAAAATCTTTGCCTGAGACGAGAGGGAAAGGTCTCCAATTTCATCAAGAAAAAGTGTTCCCCCATCAGCAACTTCAAAAAGGCCTGGCTTATCGTGGGTTGCTCCTGTGTATGACCCTTTTCTATATCCAAAAAGTTCACTTTCAAGGAGTGTCTCGGGGATGGAAGCACAATTTTGAACTATGAATCTTTTTTCTCTTCTTAATGATTTTGAGTGTATTGCCCTCGCTATCAATTCCTTCCCTGTTCCACTCTCTCCTAAAATTAACACTGAAACATTGGAAGGTGCAATTAGATCAAGTGTTTCAAAAATCTGGATCATCTGTTGTGAATTTGTTATTATTTCTGGGTACTCCTTCTCAAAACGCTGTTCTTCAACAATGGAAGAGGATACAGACAAAGTCTCTTTTTCAATAATGTGATAAATCAAAGGGGCTGAAAGTTTAACGAATGCCTTTAAAAAATTTGAATCTCTTTCAGAAAATGCCCCTGCCTTTTTCCCGTGGTCAAGATAAAGTGCCCCTAAAACCTTCTCCTGATAAATTATCGGAACGCACAAAACGCTTAATATGTTAAAAAATACTGCGCTTTCGCTACGAATAGTTGTGTCCTCAGAAACATTTGCAGACAAAAATTCATTTTTTCCTTTAACAACCTCTTTGACAACGGTGAGTGCAATTTTGTGAGCATCAACAATGTCTTCGGGATACAAAGACCTCGCAGCGGTTGGATAAAGCCCGCCAGCCTTATCAATCAAAAAAGCCACTCCTCTTTCAGCATTCAAATTCTCAATTGCAAGTTCCACAAGATTCTCAAGCAAGGTTTGAAGATCTGTTATAGAACTTAGAACATTTGAAAGCCTGAAAAGAGTTTCAAGGTCAGCCCTATCCTTCAGGTTTGAGATTTCATCTTGTGCAAAAGTCTTTTCGTTATCTGAACTCATTTACTCTGCAACTCGGTTATCTTTTGTCTAATTTGTGAGGCAAAATCGGTCTGGGGTGACTGTGCTTTTAGGAGTAAAGTTTCAGGAGGTTCTTTAGATTCTTTGTTTTTGTTTTGTTCCATAAAAGTCAAAATGTCTTTGTAGGTTTTTATGGCGTCATCCTTCTTGTTTTGTCTCTCATAAAATTGAGCAAGAAGTTTTAATCCAATAGGCTTCGGTAGATCAGGAGAATTGAGTTTTGAAAGTTCCTTATAAATATTTTCTGCTTTTTCATTTTCCTTCTGGATTTCATAGATATTAGCCATCATCTGAAGAGCGGAGGGCTTGTATTTTGAATTTCTTGAAATTTCTTCAAGCGTTTTGAGCGCTTCAGAGTAATTCCCTGATTTCGCATCAGAGGAAGCCTTTGCAAGCATAACAGCACATTTTTGATCTTTAGAAGGGGATAAATCTTCAAATTCCTTTATCTGTTTTTTAAGTTCAGTTGCTTTATCATCGCTTGATGTAAAGTATTTCATCTGAGATTTTTTATAGTTATCTATTTTGGGATCATTTTTATCCAATACAGGAGATTGTGCGGTTTCAAGAATTTGTGTAATTAGATAGGAAGTTTTTTCCTTTTTTAATTGAACGCTCTGTATGTAAAAGTAGATTAATGCAATCGCTACTATCAGTGTTATAAAACCAATTAGATACGATTTCCAGTTTGTCTCAAGGCTCGTTTCAATCTCTGTGAAAGTTTTTGCCAAAAATTCCCTGAAAGGGTCCTTGCGGATTTCCTGCTTTTTGAGTTTTCTTCTCTGCATAATATTCTCCTTTTTTTGTGGTGTGCCTGGCGGGACTTGAACCCACGACCCCCTGCTTAGGAGGCAGGTGCTCTATCCGCTGAGCTACAGGCACTCAAATTTAATATTGTATCTCAAAACCTCTATAATCTTCAAGGTTCTTTAAAACATTAAAAGTTTTTATTGAAAACACTGATGCGGATGAGGGTCCAATTGAAATCTCCTTTTCAAACTTTGACATTGCTTCTTCAGATCCATAAGCCCCGATTTCTACAGATCCATCATCAAGATTTTTGACATATCCTTTTATTCCATAAAGGTTAGCCCTTTTTACAGCAAAGTAGCGGAAGCCAACACCCTGAACAATGCCTTTTACTATAAATCCCTTTTTTACCAAAAATGTCCTCCATCTTGTAATACAAAAAAAAATATGATAACATATTATATGGTGTTAGATAAAGGAGGTTGAAATGAGAAAAGTTATTGTCGGTTTGGTTTTAATTCTTCTTGTGGCGATGTTTTCCTGTGGGCCCAAAGAGTCCCCTACAATTTCTGGACAGATGAAAGAAGTTCAAAAGATTGCCAAACTTGAAAAACAAATTAATGAAAAGCAAGAGAAACTGAATCAAATGATCAGACAGTATGTCAAGGATGGCGGAAAAGACCTTGGGCTTGTTGTTGATCAGAGCCTTGGTCCTGAACAAAGGGCTGTCCTTGAAAAGAAACTGCAAAGTGAAGAAGGTATTGGTTACAAGGATTTAATTTCTGACATTTTGAAGCAACAAAAAGACATTGAAGACCTGAAAGTTCAAATTCAGGATCTTGAAAAGAAGCTCCCGACGCCAGTATTAGTTAATAGGGGTGACAGGCATTTTGATATAGCAATGAATTATCTTACGAAAGAAAAAGGGCTTGATGAAGCAACTGCAAAGAAACTTGTCTATCAGACAAATATTATGGATGAACTTGTTCCTGGTTTTAAAGTATGGAACTTCTATGACAATGGGGTTTACGGAACATTTGTTACTCAAGGAGATGCCGCTGTAAGCCCTTATGGAGTAATTCAGGCAGCCAAGAAAAAGTTGGTTACTGAAAAGAATGAGGCAATAAGCCAGAAAGAGGTTTTGCAAAAAGAGAAGACAACCCTCCTTGAGCAGGTTGCAGAACTTGAGAAAAAAAGAGATCAATTAAATCAGGATGTAATTCTTCTCCAGCAGGAAAGGGAGGAACTTGTTAAAAGATTGGCAGAGACAAGAGAACTTTCGGAAGAACTTCAATCAAAATTGAATAGCGTATTTTACAGAGCGGGCGAAAGAAAATCACTTGTTGATTCGGGGCTTGTTAAAGATCCTGTTTTTGGCTCTGCAAAAATATTGAACTTTGCTGAAAACAATTTCCCTGACAGGATTGATTTAAGGACTTCAGATACAATGTCTCTTACCGCAGAAAAGTGCGGAGTTCCTTCCATAAAGAAGGTGAGAATTGTCCCAACAACCTTTAAGGTTGATGAAGATTTTAGCGTTGTCATTCCAGCGGATGGTTCAAAGGCTGAAATCAAAATCTTAAACAAGGATAAATTCAGGGCTGAAAGAACAGTTGTAATTCTGGTCAACTAATTTTCAATAATATTTTTTAAAAAGGGGGGACTTTGTCCTCCCTTTTTTTATTTTGTTGCCAATTTTTATCCATATCTATTTCCCACAAATGTTCTTCAAATTTTAAAATTCCAGAAGACAGGTATTTCAAAAGTAGGGAAAGAACCCCCAAAATCCGATATTGATTTATA
>DHFQ01000122.1 GCA_002402325.1 Candidatus Aminicenantes bacterium UBA4820 | reverse complement strand
TAGATAGATCAACCTTCACCTCTCTTATAAGTGGTTTTTCCAATCTTATCACTCTTTCGGAACCACTGATTTTGACTAAAAATGGAGGAATGTTGGAAGTTGAAATAAAAATCCTTCTTTTCATACCATCCGCTTTTAGTTGCAAACCATTTTTAGAAAGAACTCCGCTCTTAGTTATAACTCCCTTTTCAATGATTGAATACCTTACCTCTACCCCTGAATTTATGAGGTCTTTGATAAAACCATCAAAAACCAATTTGTAAGAATCTGAATTTGTCTTAGAGAAAACAATCATAGAAAAGAGTAAAAGGCAAATAATTGCTATTTTTTTCATTATCTCCACCTCCTAAAAAAATTTCACAGTATCCATTTTGAATTACCTTTTCCAGATAAAAAGCAGAATACTTCCAATGACGGTGATTACTGTTCCAAAGACAACGCTTTTTTTTACTCTATCCTCAAGAAAATAGTATGAGAGTGGAATTAATAAAATAGGTGAAACTGTCATCAATGCTGACGCAATGCCAACTTTTGCCTTTGATACGGCATACAAAGAGAGAAAAACTCCAAGATAGGGACCAACAATTGCGCCAAAAAAGGCGAAAATGAATCCTTTAAAATTCATTGAATAGTGTGATTTTTCAGAAAAGAGATTTAAAGATAAAATAAAAATAACCATAACAATAGTAGCAAAAATCATCCTTATTACGGTTCCTGAAAGTGCTCCCATTCCTGCGTTCAATCCCTCTTTCGCAAGAAGGATTCCAACAGCCTGGCATAGTGAACTTCCGAAGGCAAATAACACTCCCCTTATAGGTTTACCCCCATAAATTTTTTCAACCTTTGAATTTATGACTATAGAAATTCCCAGAATAGTAAGAAAAATTCCGCATATTTCAACAATTCCAAGTTTTTCACCTAAAAATATGAAGGCAAAAAATGAAGAAAACACAGGCCAGAAAGACATTATGACCATTCCCTTTTGTGTTCCTATATCAAGAAATGATTGAAACAAAAGCGTATCACCAAGTGTGAGCCCGATTGCCCCAGATAAGCCAAGATAAAACCAACTCCTTGTGTTACTCAAATCGGGGATAAAAGTTGAATAAACAATTTTGTGAGTTATAACTAAAAATAGTGTGGCAAGCAAGAGCCTTACAAGGTTGACCATCCTTGCCCCAATGCTTCTTCCTGCTACGGTAAAAAATATCGCAGTAAAAGCCCACAAAATTGCGGTTGAAAGAGCAGCAAATTCACCAATCCTCGACTGAAAGAACTCCATTACTTTGTTTCCTTTTTTATTCTTCTGTAAAGATCATAGATAGTAAAAATCACAACCGCAAAAAATAGAACAAAGATAAGAAAGGCAATACCGTTAAATCTAACCTTCATTTCTGCAAAATTTATAATCTCCTTCAAGTTTTCATCTCTCAAAACATCTCTTAGAATTATCATAAAAAATATGTTTATTGCAGAAAGGTATCCTGTTACTTTCAAAAACAGATCAGGCTTTATACTGTTGAGCCCAAGAAGTGCAAAGATAAATGAAATTATAGATGAAATTAAAAGGAATGCAAAAAGGATTGTGAGTATTATATTTTTCCCCATAACTATCCTTGTTGTTTCTTGAGGAATAGTAAAAAACCACCATACTCCTGAAAAAATGACAAGAATGGTTGCTGAGGCAAAATTTGTGGCACCTGAACGATACTGCCACCTCCCCTGCTCTGGCTCTTTTTTAAGTTTCATCGTTCCCCAGATTGCAACCCACAATCCACCGAGAGCAAAAGAGGCAAAAAAGAAATGGAAAAAGCGTGGCAATAAGGTTGGCGATTCATTGTAAAAATCAAATCCGCTTCTATTCAGTCTAAAAAGTAGAGGATTATCTTTAGCGTCTTCAAGAAAAGCAAAAAGGTTGTTATAAACGAACATCACAAAAGAGAGAAGAAAACCAACAAGAAGATATATAAATCCTTTCCATTTTTTCAGTTTTTCCCAGTTTTTTGTTCCGATGTAAATTAAGACATAAGCAATAAAAACATTTAGAAGAATAAGCATAAACGGTATTGAAAAATTAAGGGCAGAATTATAAAAAAGTGTGGGATATATCGACTGAATGAATAGAAGTGGGGCAATCCCAAAAGTTATAGTAAAAGCCATTAAATAGGGCAACCTTGATGCCATCTGTTTTGAGATCAAAAGATGTTTTTCTTTTCCCTTGAAAACATAAATCGCTATAATTAAAGAACCTCCAAGGACAAGGTTAAACAAAATTGCGTGCAAAAAGAAGGACAAATAAAGTAAAAATTTTAAAATAAAAATTGGGGCAGGAAGAGGAAAAACATTCATTTCTTGCCTCCCTCATTTATCTCACCATATATGTAAGAAGAAAGATTTTTTCTCTCCTCTTCACTTCCCGTCCATCCGGGCATACTCTCAGTTAAAGAATCAAGACTGCCTATCATTTCGTATATAGTCTCTTTTTCAACCCCTTTAAAAGACTTTTTTAGATCTCTGTAATTTCCTCCAAATGAATGACACGGTGCACATCTTACAGCAAATATACTCTCCCCGTCTTTGTAAGGCTTTTTTATTTTGATATTTCGCCTTATGTAGTTTGAAATTAAAGTAGCCTCCTCATCTTTTCCGGGAAAAGGCGGCATTGGAGCCTTCATAAAGCTTGATTTCCTGACAAGAGAAAATGAATATTCAGAATCAATTCTTGAAAATATTTTTTTTAAGTTGTTGACAGAATCAAGAGTATGACACCCACCGCACAGTTTCCTAAAAAGCATCTCTCCTTTAAGGTCTTCATCATTCTTTATTTTTTCAATAAAGGGCATCTTTTTAAGAATTCCCTCATCCTGATAGTTGTTATAATTTTTTACCCGTAAATCATTTCCATAAATTACACCTGATACAGTATATGGAAGCCTCAAATCTTCCCTCAACCATTCCATCATTCCAAATGATGCGCAGACCAGTAGTAGAGGGAGAATCGCATAAAGAGGCTTGTTTAAACTTGGAAAAAGTATTGATAAGAAAAAAGAGAATATTATCCCAAAAATAAGAAGTAAAAAACTGAAATAGACAAGTCCAGAGAGATATGAGATTCTTGTAAAATTCTCAAGATTTTCTTTTGGGATTTGATAACCATACAAAACAAGGGCAGGAATCAAAATAAGAAATGAGTAAAAGGCAAATTTAAAATACCTTTTTGATGTAACCCTCTTGAAATCGCCCTCCCCTTTAAAAGAGAGAAAAAATAGAAAAAATAGGGAAGCAATAATGAGCGTGATCAAACTCCTTGAAAACAGACTCGGAAAAAATGTTCTATTAAAAAAGGCTTTAAAAAGATTTAATTGCCCCTTAACCTTACTTGGAGTAAGTTGAAATGTAATTATCGCATTTATAAAAAATAGACTTAAAAATGCCGAAATAAAATAGATGAGGTTTATTCTTAAATGTAATTTTGATGATACTCTCTCCCATGTTTCAACAAAAAGCAAAATAGCAAAAACTTCAAGGATAAAAAAAGCCCACTCCATAGCCCACACCCAGATGAAATTGGTTATTAGATATCCTGTTGCAAGTGGAGACAAAAGAGAAATTGAAAACCAGATTCCAACTCCACTAACCGCTCCAAAAGTAAGTGTGATATATAAAAATTTGAAAGAGAGAGGTTTCAACCACTCCAATTTAACCCTATCTCCTTCTTTTATAGATTTCCTTTCATCAAGATAAAAAATAAAGCCACCACCAATTGCAAAGTGGGCAACAATGACATGTAAAGTTGCAACAATTGCAATTAAAAGTGGCGAAGCAAGAAAGTTATAAATCGGCGGAAAGATTGAGTAATCCACTTTTACCTCAACAATTTAGAAGCAATCACATCCAATACCATCTTTTCGCCAAAATCCAAAATTACCTTTGAGCAAATCCATTCAAACTCCCATATAATAAAATAACACAAAATAAAAAAAAATGGGAAATGAATTTCTATAGCCGCAGGTTTTCAGAATGAGATGTTTTATAATGAAAAAAAATTGTAGATTGAATTAGGACGGAAGTGCAGAAACACGGAAGTGCAGAAGAGCAGAAGGACAGTGGTAGCCGCAGGTCTTTAGCCTGCGTTGGTTAATCTCCTCCCATTTCAGGGGA
>DHFQ01000132.1 GCA_002402325.1 Candidatus Aminicenantes bacterium UBA4820 | reverse complement strand
TCTTTAAAATAATCACCAAAAGAAAAATTTCCAAGCATTTCGAAAAAGGTGTGGTGTCTAAAGGTGTAACCAACATTTTCAAGGTCGTTGTGTTTTCCGCCGGCTCTGACGCATTTCTGAGAAGAGGTGGCTCTTTTGTAGGTTTTTTTCTCTTTGCCAAGGAAAACATCTTTAAACTGGTTCATTCCTGCGTTTGTAAAAAGAAGGGTAGGATCATTTATGGGGATTAGAGACGATGACCTTACAACTGTATGTGAATTGTTTCTAAAGTATTCAAGAAATTTATGCCTTATTTCGTTACCGTTCATACTATTTTCCCAAAAATTTTTCAACCCCTCTTGATATTGCTTCGTGTCTAAACCCTCTCCTACTCAAAAAAAGAAGTAGTTTGATTTTTTTCTTCTGATCCTTTAAGTCGCTTTTTAAAATTTTTTTTGATTTTATAGCCTTAAGAACACTTGCAATTTCTTCATTCAAATCAAGATCAGGAATTTCAATCCCTTCATTATTTAAGTGATATTTTATGTAGAAGAAGCCCTTTCCTTTTTCAAGATAGACCTCCTTCATTCTTTGAAGAATTTTCTCATCGTTAATTAAGTTTTTATTTTTCAGTTCCTCAATTTCGTTATAGACTTCTTCCTCACTAAATCCCTTCTCAAGAAGTTTTTGCTCTAGCTTAAAAGAAGAGACATCCTTTTTTGCAAGGATTTTCAAAGATTCACTTCTTATTTTATTGCCTTCACTTAACAGAGTTTTTTTCAATTCAATATTTCACAAATGGAGAAGAGTCTTCCTCTTTTTTCTTTTGTTCGCCCTGCAACTGAGAGGCTACGACCGACTCCATTTGCTCCTGTGCCGCATCTGCTGTGGAATGTATTCCAGCAATTTTTAGTTTGAAATCATCAGGGTTTGATGCCCTCTTTAATGCTTCTTCAAGTGTAATAAATCCTTGCTTGTAGAGAAAATACAAAGATTGATCAAAGGTTTGCATACCATATTGTGAGGTTCCCTGTTCAATAAAGTCTTTTATCATTTTTGTTTTCTCTTTGTTTTCAACGCAATCTTGAATTGTTGCGGTATTTATCATAACTTCACACGCAGGAACCCTACCTTTTCCATCCTTTCTTGGTAAAAGCCTTAAAGAAATGACCGCTTTTAAGACGCTTGCAAGTTGAAGTCTGATCTGTTTTTGCTGGTGAGGCGGGAAAACTGAGATTACACGAGTGATTGTTTCTGTTGCATCAAGGGTATGAAGAGTTGAAAGAACAAGGTGTCCAGTTTCTGCAGCAAGGATTGCAGTTTCAATAGTTTCATAATCCCTCATTTCACCTACCAAAATTACATCAGGGTCTTCTCTGAGTGCAGACCTTAAAGCAAAGGCAAAGGATTTGGTATCAAGCCCAACTTCCCTTTGATTAACTATTGATTTTTTATCTCTGTGCAGGAACTCGATTGGGTCCTCAATTGTAATGATGTGTTCAGACCTATTTGCATTTATGTAATCAATCATTGCCGCAAGTGTCGTTGATTTTCCTGATCCTGTCGTTCCGGTGCAAAGGATCAGTCCTCTCTGTTCGCTTGATATCTTCTCAATTACCGGTGGTAAAAGAAGTTCTCTTATGCTCTTTATCCCAATAGGAATAAGACGGGCAACAACACCAACGGTTCCTCTTTGCTGGAAGATGTTGACTCTGAATCTCCCCAAACCCGAAACTGAGTAGGCAATATCAATATCAAGGTTTTGTTTAAACTTCTCTTTCTGCTTGGCGTCCATAATTGTAAATGCCATAGCAATGGTGTCTTCCTGCAATAGCCTCCTTACATCTGTAAGTGGTTGCAATACGCCGTTGACTCTTATTACAGGGTGAGAGCCAACCTTTAAGTGAAGATCGCTTGCGCCTCTGTCAGCCGCCATCTTGAGAAGGTCGTTTACATGCATCTTTTACTCCTCTTTGCGGTACAATTCCGCAAAGATATTATACCTCTAAAATAAAAAATATCAAGAAGCGAAATTTACTTCTTGTTTACCTCTACAAGCCAATTATATTTATCTTCTCTTCTTCCTTCAACTATATCAAAAAACATTTGCTGAAGTTTTTTGGTAATTGGTCCTATTTTCCCGGAACCTATTTTTATTTTGTCGAGCATTACAACTGGAGTAACTTCAGATGCTGTTCCACTGAAAAAGAGTTCATCGGCAAGATACAAAGCCTCTCTATTTATGTTTTCTTCTTTAACTGATATTTTTAGTTCATTTCTTGCCAGAAGAATCAAACTATCTCTTGTTATTCCCGGTAAAATTGAACAACTTAAAGGAGGAGTGTGCAAAACTCCATCTTTAACCATAAAAATATTTTCACCAGACCCTTCAGTAACATAACCTATTACATCAAGAGCAATCCCCTCATCATAGCCGTTGGCTATTGCTTCCATCTTTATTAAGGCGCTTGACATATAGTTGCTCCCAGCCTTCGCATAAGTCGGCATTGTATCAGGAGCGAGCCTCCTCCAGGATGAGATGCAGGCATTGACACCTTTTTCAAGCGCTTCAGGACCTAAGTATTTTCCCCAATCCCACACCATAATTGCATAATCAACGGGATTTCCAGATGGGTCTACGCCCATTGAATTGCCGTAACCTCTATAAATTATTGGCCTGATGTAACATTGCTGCATATTGTTTCTTCTTATAGTTTCAAGTGTAAGTTCAACAAAATCATCAACGGGGATATCTAAAGACATTCTATAAATTTTCGCTGAATTATAAAGCCTCTCTATATGCTCCTTAAGACGCATAACCATTGGACCTTTCTCTGTTTTGTAACATCTTATTCCTTCAAAAACTGTTGACCCATAATGGATGCAGTGAGACAGGATATGGATCTTCGCATCATCCCATTTAACAAACTCGCCATTAATACAAATCCATTCAGTCTTTTTCTCGAAGTTTCTAACAACCATTTTAAGCCTCCTTTCAAAATTACATTATATCAGATTCGTATCCTTGTAAGAAACTAATCACTCTCTTTGTTAAATTGGTTGAATTTTGAATGCAGTTTGCGACGGATACCCCATAAAGTAAATTGCCAGAAATGAAGGCACCTGGGTTCCTTTTTTCAAAAATCTCTGCAGACGATTTATACGCCCTGTGTCCTAAAAGATATTGAGGAATTGCTTTATGCCATATCGTAACTTTTTCAAAAATTGGTTTTCCCTTTATTCTTAGAAGAGGTGTTATATCCTTTATGGTCTTCTCTAAAATATCCTCTTCTTCAAGAAAAGCTCTTTCAGGATGAATTGCCCCTCCAATAAACGCAGTGAGGGATACACACCCTTTTTTTGCCCTATTTGGAAATAATGAGGATGGGAAAAGACAACCAAGAACAAATCTATTTTCAACCTCCGGTGCAAGAAACCCAAAACCATTTAGAGGATGACCCACATCCTCCTTTTTGTATCCAAGCGATACGACCGCTATTGGGGCATAAGGAAGGGAGGAGATTCCTTCGCTAAAATCCTCGTCCAATTCGCTCAAAATTTCTGAAGCACTATCGGCAGGAACCGCCACTATCACCGAGCGTGAGTGAAATAGTTTTGAGGTTCCATCTTCTAACTGAACTTTTACTTCATAAAGATCTCCACTTTTGGAAATTTTCCTGACTCTTGATTTTAATTTAAAGGAATCTTCAAGAAGCGATGCTATTGTTTCAGGAAGCGCCTGCAATCCAGGTGGAAATGAGATTAAATCTCCCGAAGGCTGTCCCCCTCTTCTTTTTGCAATTGCACCTTTTATTAAACTTCCATATTTTTGTTCTATGGCATAAATTTTTGGAACCGCGTGTTCAAGAGAAAGTTTATCTGGATCTCCGGCATAAACTCCTGAAACAAATGGGCCAACCGCATAATCAAGGAATTCTTTACCAAGTCTCCTGATTGCAAATTCTGCAACGCTCTCCTCTTTGGCGTCCCTTTTAGGTGGAACAAAAAATTCTTTTAAAACTCTCATCTTTGCCTTTGTAGAGAAAACCTTAGTCGTAATGAGTGAAAAAAGCCCGAGTGGCAAAGGAACTATATTACCGTTTTTGACTATAAATCTCTTTTTAGAATCGGGAAACGCCGTAAGTTTCTTTTCAAGGAGGTCACATAAATCAAAAAGGTCGTCCATCTCTTTGCAATTTGATAGAACTGTATTTGGACCCAATTCGAAAATAAAATCATCGACTTTATGCGTTAAAATTGACCCACCTGGCCTGAACGACGATTCAAACAAAACGACTTTAAATCTTTTTCTTTTGAGGATAAGCGCTGATGTCAAACCACTTATACCTCCTCCAACTACTATCGTGTCATAAAAATTATCCATTTGTTACCCTCTTTACTATATTTGCAAGGCATTTTATAAAAAGCGGATTGTCTTGAACAGTTTCAACTCTAATGAATTCCACCCCCAACTTCTTTGCATATCCTGCGTAAAGGATGTCAAGTTCATAAAGAGTTTCGCTATGTTCAGAAACAAAAGAGATGGGAACAACAAGGACAGATTTGCAATCCCCTCTTGACCATTCATCCAGGACCTCTAAAACCGAAGGTCCAAGCCATCTTAGTGGGCCAACTTTACTCTGAAAAGCGACTATTCCCTCCTGCCACGCCTCTGAAGAAGGATACCCTATCGTAATTGGTATCGCCATCTTTTCCCCGATCAACTTAGCAGTTTCTTTAACCTGTTCAAAATAGTTATCCTTTAAAGCAAGTTTTGATGGAAGAGAGTGAGCAGTGAAGATATATCTTGGCTTTTTAGAGCATTCACCTTCCTTTTTTTTAATTAAATTTACAACTGCCTCAATAAAATCCTTTTCTTTATAAAAATTCCTGATTGTGACTATCTCATCATCATATCCCAATTCTTTTAAATATCTTGTTGCTGTTTCAATTGCTGAGGTGGTCGTCGTCTCAGATTCTTGAGGATAGAGTGGAAGCAAAATGACTTTTTTAAAACCTCCATCAATGATTTTTTTTGCTGTTTCTTTCAATTCTTCAGGGAAGTACCTCATCCCGACAAAAACAGGAGTTTCACCAAGTGCATTAGAAAGCGCCCTTGCCTGTTTTTCTGTCTCTTCCCATATCGGACTGAATCTTCCTATTTCTTTGTAAATTCCTATCAATTTTGGAGTTCTTTTCTTCGCGAGTCTTTTAGAAATTCTTTTCCACAAAAATTGTGGATATTGAAAGATAAAAGGGTCATTAAAGAGTTCTAAAAGGTAAGGGTAGACCTCGTCTTCGTTTCTTGGACCGCCGTAATTTAATATTAAGACACAGATTCTATCTTTCATCTTAAACAGTTCTTGAAAACTTTCTTTCTCCTTTATCCCTTTTCAAATATGCATCAAAAGCCATACAAATATTTCTTACAAGAAGCCTCCCAAGAGGCTTAACTTCTATTTTATCACTTTTTAGAGATAAAAGGTCATCCTCTTCCATCGGTTTTAATCTTTCTAATGAATCTTTGAATGTTTCGTCAAAATTTAGATTGTATTTTTCTTCAATTTCCTTTTTGTAAAGGACAAAATGGCACATCAATTTGAGAATGATATCTCTCCTCAAAAGATCGTCATCGGTTAAAACAACACCGCGAAAGACTGAAAATTTATTATTTTCAATTGAGTCAATATAATCATTCACTCTTCTTAAGTTTTGCGAGTAGCACCTCCCAAACTGGCCAATTGATGTTGCTCCAATTCCAAAAAGATCAGCCCCACCTTTTGTTGTGTATCCTTGAAAGTTTCTAAATAGCGTTCTGTTTTCAAGAGCAATAAAAAGTTCATCATCTGTTTTTGCGAAATGGTCCATTCCAATAAAGACATAGCCATTTTTGGTAAAAGAGTCAATCACCATCTCAAAAATTCTTAGTTTTTCAATTGGCGATGGCAAAAATTCCTTCTTTATTGCTCTTTGATGGGGAAGCATCTCGGGAAGATAGGCAAAATTGAAAACCGCTATCCTATCGGGGTTTAGTTCAATTATTTTATCAATGGTATATTTGAAACTCTCTTTTGTTTGATGTGGTAGACCATAAATTAGATCGACATTTATTGACTTTGCTCCCAAATTTCTCAATTTTTTAAATGTTGAAAATGTCAGTTCTTCGCTTTGAACCCTGTGAACAGCCCTTTGAACTTTTTCATCGAAATCTTGAATGCCAATAGAAAACCTGTTGAAAAAACCGTTTTCGAATAGCGAATAATGCTCATCGGTTAAAGCCCTCGGATCAAGTTCAATCCCTATTTCAGGATCATCTGCAAATACAAATTGCTCTTTTATTGCTTCTGTCAGTTTTTTGAGAAGTTTTGCGGGGATAAAAGTTGGAGTGCCTCCTCCAAAGTGAACCTGAACCAATTTTTTTTCTTTATTTAAAATCCCCTTTAAGTTTTTTAACTCCTTAATCATCGTCTCAATATATTTTTCCGTAAGCGTTTTGTCCTTTGTGTAGTGGACATTGCACCCACAGAACCAGCATACTGATTCACAAAATGGCAGATGAAAATACAAAGAAGCATCGCTATCCTTGCCACATTTTTTTACTTCATTAACATATTTTTCTATTTTAAAATTCTCTGTAAAATATGGTGCGGTTGGATATGAAGTGTATCTTGGACCTGGCTTGTCATACCTTAAGATCAAATCAATGTCAAATGGTGGGACCTCCCACTTTTTTAACTCTTCATTCATAAACTTCCCTTTCAGTCAATTCTCTTACCTTTTCAATTACAAATTTCACTTTTTCGACGGGAGTTTCGGGCAATATTCCGTGTCCTAAATTAAAGATGTGTCCCCTTATTGGTGCCTCTTTTAAAACCTGTTTTATCTCTTTACTCAAGGTCTCTTTTGAACCAAAAAGTGAATAGGGATCAAGGTTTCCCTGTAAAGCGAAAGTGTTTGATGTTTCAATTGAAACTCTGCTGAGTGAATTTTTATGGTCAATTGAAAGAACATCAGCGCCGGATGTAGCCATCTCTTTTATGATGTGCGATGAACCATTCACATACAAAATTAGAGGAATTTTAAAACTTTTTAATGATGAGAAAATTCGCTTTATAAAAGGTAGAGAGAATTTTTTGTAAAGGTCACATTTTAAAATTCCTCCCCATGTGTCGAACAACTGAATTGAATCAACACCGCATTCAGCCTGTGCTTTTAAATATAAAATCGTTGCTTCAGTTATTTTTTCAAGAAGTTCCTCGAAGAAATCTGGATTTTCATACAAAACCTTTAAAGTTTTTTTGAAATCTTTAGATGAACCCCCCTCAAAAGCATAGGTAGCAAGAGTGAATGGAGCCCCGCCAAATCCAATAAGTGCTATATCGTTTAAAATTTCTTTTTTTATAAGTTCTATCCCTTTCAAAACGAAATCGGTAGAAGTGTATGGATCAATGATTTTCAACTTATCCAGTTTTGCTTTGTCATCGATAGGCTCAAGTGTTGGTCCCTTTCCTTCAACAAAAGAAAGGTTTATTCCCATCGCCTCAAGGGGAATCAAAATATCGCTAAAAAGTATTGCAACATCGAAGTCAAGTTCATTTATCGGCTGTAAAGTAACCTCTTTTACCAGAAATGGATTTTTGCACAAGGAAAGGAAATCTCCCGCCTTTTCACGGCTTTTTCTGTAAGAGGGAAGATACCTTCCAGCCTGACGCATAAACCAGATAGGCGTTCTTTTTACTCCCTCTTTTTTACAGGCCTTCAAGAAAAGTTCTTTTTTGGTCACTTACTACTCCTCGATTTTAAATATTCCTTTATAAACATATCAATATCGCCATCTAAAACCCCATCAGCATCTGGATTTTCAACGCCTGTTCGATGGTCTTTAACGAGCCTATAAGGATGCAAAACATAACTTCTTATCTGACTTCCCCACGCGATATCTTTTTTTGAATCTTCAATTGCCTGTCTTTCCTGAGCCCTCTTTTCAAGTTCAAGTTGATAAAGCCTTGATTTTAAGATTTTCCACGCATTTTCCCTGTTTTGAAGTTGGCTCCTTTCATTCTGACAGGTAACGACTATCCCTGTTGGGATGTGAATTATTCTCACGGCGGTTTCAACCTTGTTGACATTCTGCCCTCCATGACCACCCGCCCTGAAAATATCGATTCTCACATCCTTTTCATCGATATTTATCTCAATGTCATCTGAAACTTCCGGTGAAACATAGACTGAAGCAAAAGATGTGTGCCTTCTTGAATTTGCATCAAAAGGTGAAATCCTTACAAGCCTATGGACACCGCTTTCTGTTTTTAGATAACCGTAGGCATAATCACCCTTTATGAGCATAGTAACAGACTTTATCCCGGCTGTGTCGCCATCCTGATAATCAAGAAGGTCAACTTTATAGCCATTTCTTTCCGAATATCTCAAATACATTCTGTAAAGGATTGAAGCCCAATCCTGACTTTCTGTTCCACCCGCACCGGGATGTATTGTAAGAATGGCGTTGTTTGGATCATCTTTCTCATACAAAAGTGTCTCTATTTCAATTTTATCAAGCAGTTCGCTGAATTTTTGAGATGTTTTTTGAAACTCTGAAACAACATCCTCACCTTCAGAATCAAACTCAAGAAGTGTGTCAAGGTCTCCCTCTAATTGGAAAAGCAGATCAATCTCTTGAAGTTTTCGTTTTAGAAGATTTTGTTCCTTTAACATTTCCGAAGCACTTTTCTGGTCTTTCCAGAAATTTTCTGAAGATGATGCCTTCTCTATTTCTGAGAGTCTTTTTAAAATTGGCTCTCTTTCAAAGACACCCCCTGATATCGTTTAATCGCATCTTTAAATTTTTATGGTTTGATTTTAATTCTTCGCTTAGCACTACTCTTCCTCCTTCATATAATTGGGGGCTTCTTTTGTTATGACAACATCGTGTGGATGGCTTTCTTTTAAACCTGCAAGTGTTACTTTTACGAATTTTGCCTTTCCCTTTAATTCTTTAAGATCTTTTGCACCAACAAGCCCCATTCCAGAACGGACGCCTCCCACAAGTTGAAACACCATATTTTCAAGAGTTCCTTTGAAAGGAACCATTCCTTCAATACCCTCTGGAACAAGTTTTGAAAGAGGAGAATTTCCCTCCTGAAAATATCTATCAGCAGATCCAGATTTCATTGCACCAAGTGAGCCCATTCCACGATAGACTTTGAATGTCCTCCCCTGATACAGAATTGTCTCGCCCGGTGATTCTTCCGTTCCTGCGAACAAACTTCCAATCATAACAGATGACGCTCCCGCGGCAAGGGCTTTGACTATTTCACCTGAATATCTTATTCCACCATCTGCTATTATTGGAGTATCATATTTCATTCCACATTCACTACACTCCATAATTGCAGATAGCTGGGGAACTCCCGCACCTGTTATTATCCTTGTTGTGCAGATCGAGCCTGGACCAATTCCAACCTTTACCGCATCTGCGCCGGCATCAATTAATGCCTTTGTTCCATCTGCGGTGGCGACATTCCCGGCAATTACATCAACATCTTTAAAAAGCGATTTGATCTTTCCAACAGTCATAATTACCTGTTTTGAATGACCGTGTGAAGAATCAATTACCAATGCGTCACACTTTGCTTCAAAAAGTGCGGATGCCCTTTCAATATAATCCCCGCTAACCCCTATTGCAGCGGCGACTCTCAATCTTCCTAAAGAATCTTTGCAGGAATTTGGATATTTGATCTTCTTTTGAATGTCTTTTACAGTGATAAGTCCCTTTAATTTGTAATTCTTATCAACGACAAGAAGTTTCTCAATTTTATATTTCTGTAAAAGTTTTTTTGCCTCTTCAAGCGTCGTCCCAACTGGAACCGTCTTGAGATTCTCTTTTGTCATAAGTTCTGAAACGGACAAATCTGTTCTCTCTTCAAATCTCAAATCCCTGTTTGTCAAAATACCAACGAGTTTTCCCTTTCCATCAACAACAGGAACGCCAGAAATCCTGAATTTGTGCATAAGATCTAAGGCATCTGACACTCTCTTGTCGGGAGTAATTGTTATAGGATTTGTTATCATTCCTGCCTCAGACCTTTTCACCCTATCAACCTCTTCCGCCTGTCTTTCGATTGAAAGGTTCTTGTGAATGACTCCAATTCCTCCCTGCCTTGCTATCGCAATTGCCATATTTGATTCTGTAACGGTATCCATTGCTGCAGATAAAAGCGGGATATTTATTTTTATGTTCTTTGAAAAAATTGTCGTAACATCTGTCTCTTGAGGATGAATCTCAGAATATGCAGGAACTAAAGAGACATCATCAAAAGTTAAGGCTTCCTCTAATTTACCTTTTTGCATTACTGCCTCCAAAAAATGGGCTTACAATTTAAACCGCCACTAAATGTAATTTTCCCACAAAATAAAAAAAAATACAAAGTTTAAAGCAATTTTAAAAAAAATATGGTAGATTATATCCTTTGCTATGAGCCACCCGAGAAGGTTTTATATTAATGAATTGGAAAATGATCTTTTTAAAATTGAGGGGGAGGAGTTTATTCACGCCAAAAAGGTTTTGCGGTTAAAAGTTGGCGATGAGATAACTTTAATTGATGGAAAGGGAAGAGAAGTCAAAGCAAAGGTAAATGCCATTTCGACACAATCATTTTTTGCAGAAACTGTTTCACCAATTCTTACGCATAATTTGCCTAAGATTAGAGCGAACATCATTGTAGGATTGTCAGAACCACAATCTCTTGAAGAGGCATTGTTACACTCTACTGAACTTGGGGTATTTAAGTTTTGTATAGTAGAAATGGATCATTCAAACTTTAAAATCGAGCAAATCTTAAAAAGAAAAGAGAGGCTTTGTAAAATTGCCATTTCTGGAATAAAGCAGTCGCATAACCTTTTTCTTCCAAAAATTTTATTTTATAACAATCTTGAAGAGGCTTTAAATGATAATCCTAAAAAAGGATTTTTCTTCTCTCACAATGCTAAAAAACCTTTTTGCAAAATAGACAAATTAGAAGGAGATGTTTTGCTTGTGATAGGACCAGAAGGGGATTTTTCACAAAAAGAGAGAGAAATTCTGTTTCAAAAAGAATTTCTTAATGTAAAACTTTGTGAAAATGTTTTAAGGGTGGAAACTGCTGTCATATCTGCACTTTCGCAGTTGAGAATTTTTGATTATTAAAACTGAGGAGGCTTTTTCAAACTTTTTGGATTGACATAGACGAGGATGTTATTATCATTTGGATCAAGTAATTGAACAAAAAAGCCCTTAGAAAAATCAGTATTCTCAGCAACTTCCCCCATTAACACCTCTCCATCCTTAAAATAGAGAGTAACGAAAGCCCCTGATGTTTTTTTTCTCAAATTTTCTTCATCAAGTAAAGACTGATACGATGGATTTCCCTCGTAATCCTTTACAAAGAATGCTGCCTTTAACTCTGATAGAGGAACACAGATGGTGCTGCCATCTGTTTTCATCGCAACAATTGGGTCCGTTCCATTCTCAAAAAAGCCGACTCTCGCTTGAATGACCCTTCCATCAAGATACCTTAATATAAGTTTCCTGTACTCCACATCAAACCTCTCAATATAATATTATAACTTTTTTCAAAAAAAGCAAAGTGGATAAAAGAAACAAATGTGATCTTTAATTTTTTCCAAAAGATTAATCCATAACCATACCTTTATATCCAGAGAAAAAACATTTTTGCTCTATTGACAAATAAATTGTTTTCAGTTATTGTAATAACGGGTTTGAAGAAAGGAGGGTATGAAGTTAATTATTAGACAATCAAAGAAAGTGAAATGTTTCTGTGGATGTAAAAGAGGAAAACAGAGATAAAGTCTTTTTTGTTATCTCCAAAGTTTTTTATTAATTTAATACGATTGGTTAAATATATTTTAAAGATAAAGGGGGTCCAGAAATGAAAAAAATGAATTGTTACATAATCTTGTTAACAGTTATCATTATGACATTATTATTTTCTGAAGTTATCGCTGCGAAAGGTCATTTTGGCAGGGACGAAGGTTTAGTAGGTTTTCAAAAGAATACTGACCCTTTAAGTTACAAATTTTCTAAAATGGAGATGCTAAGAAAAGCATCAAATGACAGAGTAAAAATGCACGACCAGATTGCACAGGGCTGTTCAATGCCGCAAACAGAGGGAGTTGCTTTATGGGATTATCCAAACTTGTTCAGTGGTGGAACTTATTGGGTTGGCACTAATGGAAGAGCCGTTATTTTCAATAATGGCTTTAATCTCTCTTTTGCTGACGCCACAGACATTAGCCATCCAACAGTTCCAGATGTTAGATGGATTGATTTTGTCTATAAAGGCATTTTTATTGGTGATACCGCATACCTTCTCGAAACAGACTCTGTTGATATCTGGGATGTAAGCGATCTTGCAAACCCCACTAATATAAATTGGTGGTGGGATTGTAATTCCCCCGGCTATTATGATCTTGCAATTAAACAAACTGCAGATGGTGACCTTGCTTTTCTTGCAAGTTCAACAAACGGTATTGCTGTTATGGATTTAAACACCGGGCTTGTTGAATGGCCTGCTGTATTTAATACTGGGCTTAACAATCGCAACCTTCAATTGGTTGGAAATTACTTACTTTCTTACGATCCCAACGCACCAGCCATAGCAGTTTTTGATGTTACCGATCCCCTTAATCCAATTCTTGTCCAAACTGTTCCTCTTTTGAGTAGTTATGATCAGGTAATTTATTCATCACCATACCTATATTGCATCACTTATAGTTCAGGTGCAACAAGGCAACTTGATATCTTTTTATGGCTAAGCCCAACTGGTCCTTTGGGCTCTGCACCTGTAAATGCTTCAAACTTTGTCCTTACTACTACTGATCCAGCGAGTCCTCAAGAAGAGATATCCCATGTTGAAAAGGATGGAGACTATCTCTATGTTTCCGGGTACTACGGTGGTGCACATATTGTTGATGTTAGTGTTCCAACTTCTCCTGCTTTGTATAAGTTTTTCCCCGATAACACGCTACCAGGGGGGAACGGACACCAGGATAACTATTCATGCTGGATATCTTCCGCAAATGGTGTTCACATAGTTGCTGACTCAGCTGGTATAACCTCTTTCAATCTAAATAGTGAGAGAACAGGTTATTACATCACCACCTCTGAACTGTGGGGTTGGTGGAGTAAAGATGGATTGGTTGGTAGTCCAGATGGTAGCAAGCTTTTGGCTACTGCTCTGTATGAAGGCTCTGTTCTTTTAGATTCAGACCTTGTAAGGCTTGGATTCTGGGAACTTCCAATTTATTACTCGTGGGCATGGAGTTCCAACTTTAGTCTTGATGGGACAATGGCATTTGTATGCTGGGAAGATCACTCTGTTCCTAATTGGGTAGATGCAGGTCAAAGTGGAGTAGCAATACTTGACATTTCTAACAATGAGATGACACTTATTAAAAATTACATTCCCGACCCTGTAACACATGATTGGGTTCCTTTTTATGCTGTTCCCTACAATGTGGGTTCTCACAACTATCTTTTAGTTGCTGAGTATCAGTGGTCAACAGGAGACTATCGTCTTGAAATAGTTGATATCACAGATCCGACGAGTCCTACTCAAGTAAGTATAGCAATAGCGCCCGGTGTCTTTTATGAAATCGAGAAACCTGCCATTGCACAGGGCTATACTTCAGGAAAGATTTTTGCAATTGTTCCCGTTTATTCTCAAGGTCTTCACACCATTGATATTACAGATCCAGCCGCTCCTGTTGCTGGAGTAACACTCCCTCTCGGTGGTAATGCATTTGAAGTTGCAATTGATAACATAAACAACCACTGGTTTGGATTTGTTGCCACAGATGATCCAAGCCACGGTCTTTATGTGGTTGATCTCACTGAACCAGATTCGGCAGCATCAACAGTAGTAGTAGGTTATGGGAATCTTGCTGAAAGATATGAGCATGTTGCCATAGTTCCAGGAGGAGATCCAAAACCTCAGGTTATTGCTTCTTATTCAGGTGAAGTAGGTTGTGAATTGTATGAAGCAAGCTCACCTGTTACACCCTTAGGAATTAAGAAAATCTACGACTNNATTCCTGCCCCAATCAGTGAAACTGAATCGTATCTGTTCACCTCAAGTTATTTGGGCATTACTCCCTGGTATAATGTTCCTGACTACATTTATCCAAATATAACAAATGCGTATGTTGACCCAGATCCACCAGATTATGTGATCAAATCACCTGTAACACTAATCGCTGAGGGAGTTACTGATACAGCGCCAGGAACAATTAAAAGAGTCAGGTTCTATGCTGAAGACCCGTGCTCAGGTTACGATTACAAATTGGGTGATGCGGTTGCCCCAACAACGCCTGGTGGAACCACATACCAGATTGATTTTGACCCCGCCACATTTAACTGGGCTCAAGTTTATCCACCCTATCCTGCAACATTTGATTTTTATGCGGTTCCAACCGACGGTGGCTACAACTCAGTTTGGATGTACATGGGAACATACACAATTATGCATTTTTTAACCCTTTCACCAGATTATCTCCCTGATGGACAATTCAGGACGATTTATAATGAGACTATAACCGCAAGTGGAGGAACTGCACCATACACTTATGCAATAACAGAAGGATCTCTGCCTTCAGGCTACACATTGAATTCAACTACTGGAGTTATCTATGGTATGACCATGAATTCTGGAGTTTATAACTTTAGAGTAACTGCGACAGATTCTAATGGTTTGACAGGTTACAGAAGTTATTCAATAAAAATATGTCCTAATGTAACAATTTCCCCTGCGACTCTTCCATCTGGAGCCGTTGGAGTCTATTACGAGCAGGTTATAATCGCGGGTGGTGGCAGTGCCCCTTATAATTTTTCAATAACCTCAGGAAATCTTCCCCCAGGATTATTGCTTAACATTACGACAGGAGTTTTATATGGAACTCCCATTAGTAACGGAAATTATGTTTTTACCATAAGTGCAACCGATAGCAATGGTTGTTTTGGAACAAGACAATATTCATTAACAATTGACATTTTACCTCCACAACCTCCGCCTGAAGTAGCTCCAGGCGATTCTTTTTCAAATGCACTTGTGTTCAGTGAAGATAAAAAAATGATAAGTTGGCCCATAGAATCTTCTTCAACAGGTTACCGATTATATAGAGGAACAGTTGCGACTCTTCCATACCTTCTAAATGCAAATATAGATAGTTGCAAAAGATACGATGGAACACAAAATAGCGTTGATGTTGATACGGATGATCCTTCAACTGAATCGGGCTCACTCTATTTTTATCTTGTAACAGGATATAATCAGGGAGGTGAAGGACCTGCTGGAAATTCAAGAATTTTAAATTCAAGTGGAAATTGCTCTGGTTCACAAGAGTTTAATCCTCAATGGCAGGGTGTTCATTCTCTTTCTCCAAAGGATATGTATTGGTCAGGTTCCTGTTCTTACAATGGAAAAATCTACCTTTTCGGAGGCGATGAAGATTATAGTGAAACTAAGACCACTTACATCTACGACATTGCAACAGATGGATGGAGCCAGGGAGCGGATATGCCAACAGGCAGATATCTTTGCACAGCGGTTGAAGTTGACGGAAAGATTTATGTTATGGGAGGTAGGCAGTTGACCGCCTCAACAAATCCTGTAAATGTCAATGAGTGTTATGATCCCGCAACTGATACCTGGACAACAAAGGCAAATATGCCAAACGCTATTAGAGGACATTCAGCGGTTGCAGCAAATGGAAAAATTTATGTTTTAGGTGGAAACACGGGGGCTTACACAGATAAAGTCAGTATTTATGACCCGGCGACAAACGCCTGGAGCAGTGGTCCTACAATGCCCGCAAAGGCTGGTTACGGTGGCGCAGTTTATTCTCAAAGTGCAAATGCTATTTTCTGGGTTGGAGGAGTAAAATCAAGCACCATCTCCGAATCAAGTTATATTGGCAAAGTCTATACTTTAAACCTTTCAACCAACCACTGGGACGCTGGAGTTTCTATGCCTTACAAGACGGCATATTTTGGAATTGCAACCGATAATTCAAAAATTTATATAGTGGGAGGAACTTATTGGGATACATCTTCATCACGGGACGCTTCATTTCCGGCAACAATGGTTTTTAACATCCCTTCAAGCAATTTTGAAGCAGGACTGATTGAATACCCATCGCCACTTAGCCGTGCATATTGTATAGCCAATTTTGTTAATGGAAGACTCTATATAATGCAGGGTGAAGCAAACAGACTTGTTGATGAATTTAATCCATCAACGCAGGAATGGTATGAACCGAACTCACCCATAAATAATGGGGCAGGAAAAATAGAATTGGTGGGCACTACAGGAGGGATAATAAATGGTAAAATTTATGTGGTTGGTGGAGCATGGAGCGATGTCAATCCTGATGTTTATGAATATGACCCTGCTTCAAATCAATGGACAGTAAAAACAGGAACCGATTCAAATCCCACTTACTATTGCACAGGAGGAGTATGGAACAATAAACTTGTTATTTATGGCGGGTTTGATGCTTCATCAAATCCAGTCGCACAGGCAAAAGTTTATGACCCAATTGCGGAGACCTTCACGCCAATTGGTGGGACAAATCCTACTC
>DHFQ01000027.1 GCA_002402325.1 Candidatus Aminicenantes bacterium UBA4820 | reverse complement strand
AAACATCCTCTGCAGGGCATATTTCCTTTTATACATCTCTCATCACATCCGCCTCTTGTGACGGGTCCCATACAGATTACTCCTTGGGCAAGGAAGCATTTTTCCTCATCAAGTTCTATTTCGTAAGGCCTGTAGAATCTATCAATTTCAAGTTTTTCAGGCTTCGTCTTGTTTCTATCGCAGGTGTCGCAGTTTGTCTTTTTAGGAGCAAGGACACTTCCCTTCGGCGGAAGATTACCAGAAAGTAAAGCAGTAACAGCGTCAAGAATCAGCTGCTTAGGAACACTACAACCGGGGATGTAGTAATCAACATCAATCACCTGATCAAGTGCTCTTGCAATGTCCTGCAATTCTGGAAGGTGAAGTTCCCCTTCTTTTGCAGGAACTTTCGCCATTGGAAGAGTTTTCTCATTGTTAACATTTGTCGGTCCCTTTAAATAAGAGGCTTCAAGAATCTCCTTTTTTGTGGTGAGGTTTGCAAGGCTCGGAATTCCACCTAAATGGGAGCAAGCCCCGAAGGCAATTATAACCTTAGATTTTTTTCTTAAAACCTTGACCATCTCTTCCTGCTCATCTGAATTTATTGCACCGTTTATGAAAGAAACTGTTATTGACCCATCTTCCATCGCTTCAACATCAGACTTTTTAAAATCCATAGCGCAGGGCCAGAAAACTATATCAACCGCTTCAACTACTTTCAGTATATCTTCAGCAAGGTCAACAATAGCCTCTTCACATCCTCCGCAAGATGCACACCAATAAAAGGTAATTTTAGGTTTAGCCATTTTTCACTCCTTTTTTAACGGGAGAGGGGCCAAGTTTTCTAATTGCTTCAGTAAATTCTGTGCAAACCTCCTGAAATTTATCCCCTTCTGCCGCAGAAATCCATTCAAGTCTCAACCTCTCCGGCTCTATTCCAAACTGAGGGAGCATTTTTTTCAAAAGGTAGTATCTTCTTAATGCCTTAAAGTTCCCCTCCTGATAATGACAGTCTGAAGGTGTGTGACACCCCGATATTAGAACCGCATCCGCACCCTCTGCAAAAGCCTTCATAACAAATTGGGCATCTACTCTCCCCGAGCACATCACTCTTATTGTTCTAACATTTGCAGGATATTTCATCCTTGCAGTTCCAGCAAGGTCAGCCCCTGTGTAAGAACACCAGTTGCAAAGGAATGCAACTATTCTTGGCTCAAATCCATTTTCCGAACTCATCTAAACCTCCTAAACCGCCAGAATACCTTTTATTTCCGCAAAAATTTGATTGTCTCTAAAATTCTTCTGCTGCGCCGCACCTGACGGGCACGCTGCAACGCAGGTTCCGCAACCTTTACACAAAGCCTCATTAAGTTCTGAAATATTTTTGTCCTTGTTGTAAGTTATAGCGGTATAGGGACAAAGTCCGACACATATTTGACAACCCGAACAAATTTCCTCGTCAATTGACGCTGTAACGACTTCAGCCTCAACCTCTTTCTGTTGAATTAAAGAAAGAACGGCAGATGCCGCTGCCCCAGCCTGTGCGACGGTGTCAGGGATGTCTTTGGGACCTTGAGCAACTCCCGCTATAAAAATCCCATCGGCAGCCGTTGATACAGGGGCAAGTTTTGGATGCTTTTCAATGAAGAAACCATCCCTTCCAACTGAACAACTGAAGAAGTGTGAAACCTCCTTTGCATCTTCCTGAGCCTCTATTGCAAGGCACAAAACGACCATATCAACAGGAATTCTTCTTACAGTTCCAATTAAAGTATCCTCTGCCCTCAAGATTAATTTCCCCTGTTCTGATTTATCAAGTGCTGCATCGGTGATTTCTGCCACTTTGCCTCTTACAAAGTTGACTCCTTCCTTTAGTAGTCTGTTGTAAAACTCCTCATAACCCTTTCCAAAGCATCTCATATCAATGTAAAAATTATAGACTTCACAGTCGTGGATTTTCTCTTTTATAAGGTGAGCAAATTTCAAGGCGTACATACAGCAAACCCTTGAACAATACTCGTGGTATTTCTTATCTCTTGAGCCTACGCAGTGAACTATGCCTATTGACTTTGGAACTCTTCCATCCTGCGTAAAAATCTTTCCTCCGGTTGGACCATTTGCGTTGTTTAAAACCTCAAAATCAAGCGAAGATAAAATGTTTGGATATTTACCGTAGCCATATTCTTTCAACTCTTCACCGTTTTGAAGTTTAAATCCCGTTGAAAGAATAATTGTTCCTACATCAACCTCTTTCTCTTTTGCTTCCATTGAATGATCAATTGCTTCAGCCTCGCAGACATCAACGCACACCTTGCATCCACCGGTTTTAAAGTTTATGCACGACTCTTTATCAATCACAGCCTTCTTTGGAACCGCCTGCATAAAATCAATGTGTATAGGTGTTACAGGACCCATTGGCATCTCTTTGTAAGTACCTTCTTCAAGTTTGTCAATCTTTATGCAACCTGTTGGACACACGGAAGCACACGCTCCACAGGTTATACATAAATCTGAAGTCTGGTCAAAAGATGTTGAAACATACCTTTTTGGCCCTCTTTCAAAAAATCCCAGAACATTCGCCTTTACTACATCCTGGCACATTCTCACGCATAATCCACAAAGGATACAATCGTCAGTTCCCCTTCCAAATCTTGGTTCAGTGATGCCATACTGCTCTGCAAGGTCATTTAGAACTTTGACATTTCCACATCTTCCGAGCAGCCATTCTATGATCAATTTCCTGTTTCTAATCACTCTTTCAGAATCGGTGAAAACCTCAATCCCATTTGTAACAGGATAGTTACACGCTGTAACCATCCTTACTCTATTTCTATGCCTTACTTCAACTGTGCAAATTCTGCAAACACCATAAGGTTCAATTATCGGGTTATGGCATAAAGTTGGAATTTTTACACCAATTTTTTCAGCAACTTCAATGAGAGGCTGTCTGTCAAACGCTTCAACCTCAAATCCGTTTATCTTTATTTTAATCGTATTATCAGCCATTCCTGCCTCCCTTATTCCTTATAAATAGCATCTTTTGTGCAGACTTCAATGCAAGCACCGCACTTTATACATTTTGTCGTATCAATTGAATGAAGTTTTTTTGCTTCCCCTTTAATTGCATTTGAAGAGCAAACCTTTGTGCAGGCGTGACATCCATCACATTTGTTTTTATCAATCACATAGGTTATAAGTTCCTTGCAGACTCCACCGGGACACTTGTGATTTTTAATATGCTCAAGATATTCATTTTTAAAATATTCTATCGTCGATAGTACAGGGTTTGGAGCAGAAGTCCCTAAGGCGCAAAGGCAACAATCCTGCATAACTTCGCCCATCTCTTCAAGAAAGGCTATGTCCTCCTCTTTTCCTTTCCCTTCGCAGATTCTGTTCAAAATATCAAGCATTGTTCGTAAGCCCTCTCTGCAAGGAGTGCACTTCCCGCAGGATTCTTCAGTGAGGAATGAGATGAAGTATCTTGCAACATCAACCATACAGGTCTCTTCATCCATTACAATCATTCCGCCCGATCCCATCATTGAGCCCGCTTCAGTCAAACTGTCAAAGTCAACGGGCATATCAAGTTTGCTTTCAGGAAGACATCCTCCCGATGGTCCGCCCGTCTGAACCGCTTTGAACTTTTTACCCTTTGGGATTCCTCCTCCTATATCAAAGATAATTTCTCTCAAAGAAATACCCATCGGAACCTCAATCAATCCCGTGTTGTTAACTTTTCCTACAAGAGAAAAGACCTTTGTTCCTGAAGAACCGTTCCACGGATTCTCCCTTGGATCACCAGTCCCCATTGAGGCAAACCAATCAGAACCTCTCAAAATTATTAGAGGAACATTTGCATAAGTTTCAACATTGTTTAAATTGCTCGGTCTATTTTTATAACCATATTCAACGGTGTGGATGTATTTAGCCCTTGGCTCGCCAACTTCACCTTCAAGAGAAGCCATTAAAGCAGTTGATTCACCACAGACAAATGCGCCCGCACCCTGAACAATCTCAATATTAAAACTAAAGTTCGTGTTTAAAATATTTTCACCAAGTAGTCCGTACTCTTTAGCCTGTTCAATTGCATTTAAAAGTCTCTGCCTTGCAAGTGGGTATTCGTGCCTGATGTAGATAAACCCTTCCTTTGCCCCAATTGCATAAGCTGCGATTGCCATTCCCTCTAAAACAGCGTGAGGGTCGCTTTCAATTATTGACCTGTCCATATAGGCACCGGGGTCGCCTTCATCTGCATTACAAATTACGACAGGCTCAACATTCCTTTGTAAATAAGCCTTTCTACAGGTTTCCCACTTTATTCCCGCAGGGAACCCACCACCGCCTCTTCCTCTTAAACCTGATCTTTTAATCTCTGCAATTATTGCTTCAGGTTTCATCTCAGTTAAAGCCTTTGAAAGTGCCGAGTATCCGTCAACTGCGATGTAATCTTCAATCTTATCGGGGTCAACGAGTCCTCTGTTTCTTAAAACCACAAGTTGCTGTTTTGCAAAAAATGGGATGTCCTTTAATGCAGGGATTGGTGTGGCTTTTGCGGCCCCCGTGTAAAGCAGTTTTTTAACCGGACGTCCTTTGATAAAATGCTCTTCAACGATTGTAGGAACATCAGATGGTTTTACCTGACAATAAAAAATTCCATCGGGTTGAACAATCATAATAGGACCTTCAGCACAGAATCCCTGACACCCCGTTGTAACAACTTGAATCTCATCCTGAAGATTTCTTTTTTGAAGTTCGGTTTTAAGTGTCTCTTTTAAAGTAAATGCACCACAGGAAACGCAACCCGTTCCACTGCAAAGAAGAATATGTGAACGATATGCCATTTTCAATCTCCTTTAAGCGGTTGTTTCACTGCCCGAAGCAAGGGCGAATTCTTTAACAATATTTCCATTTAAAAGGTGTTCTTCAAAAATCTTTTTAACCTTTTGTGGGGTCAATTCAACATATTTAACAGGTGGCTGATTCTGGTAGAGCACCGTAATCATCGGCTCCTTACTGCAAAGCCCCGCACAGGAAGAGGTTGTAACAAGAATGTCTGTTATTCCTCTATTTTCAATCTCATCCATAAAGGCTTTTAAAATATCTCTTGCCCCGGCAGCAATTCCGCAGGTACTCATATGGACAATTACTTTTGCTTTAGCCTCACCTGAACGGATGTTCATCTTATCTCTCAAACCTTCTCTTAAATTTTTTAAATCTTCAACAGTGAGTTTAGGCATCTGAACCCTCCCTGGAACGATACTTTTTTATAATCCTTGAAACATTTGCCTGTCTTAACTTTCCGTGTACATCCTTGCCAACGGTTACTACAGGTGCAAGCCCACAACAACCAAGACAGTTGACTGTTTCAATGCTGAAAAGATTGTCCTTTGTCGTCTCACCTTTTTTAATTTGTAGTTCTCTTTCAAAGGCTTCAAGCAATCTTGGTGCACCTTTTACATGGCAGGCGGTTCCCATACAAACATGGATTGGATACTTTCCCACTGGCTTTAGACTGAATGCCCTGAAAAATGTGGCAGCGTGTAAAACCTTTACGAAAGGAGTTCCAGTCTGTTTTGATATTTCCTCTAACGCTTCTTTCGGAAGGTAGTAAAACTCCTCCTGACAATCGAGGAGCATAGCAAGAAGATTTTCCTTCCTTCTTCCATATCTCATAACAATTTCATCAACTTTAGAAATATCAGTTTGCATTTTTGCCTCCACTTGCCTGATCCTTTTTAGTTCCATCACCTATTATGAGATTTCCTTTCCTTATAGTTTTAACTTTAGGAATTCTAAAAGCAGGGCACGATTCCCAGCAGGCACCACAACCTGTGCATTTGTCCGTATCAACAAATCTTGGATTTTGCAAAATTTTCGCCTTGAAATTTCCAACATAACCAGAAACTTCTTTCACCTCTGAAAGGGTCATCAGTTCAATATTCGGGTTCTGTGAAATAGAAACAGTCTTTGGAGTTAAAATACAGGCGGCGCAGTCAAGCGTTGGAAATGTTTTATCAAACCTCGTCATATTCCCGCCAATATAAGATTTTCTTTCAACCATATAAACTTTGTTACCTGCATTCGCAATATCAAGCGCTGCGTGAATTCCAGCAATTCCAGCACCAAGTATCAAGACATTTGGATTTATTGGAACCTTCTTTTTCTCAAGAGGTTCATGAAACATAACCCTGTGGATTGCCGCAATCAAAAGAGCCTTTGCCTTCTCAGTTGCTTTTTCAGGATCTTCTGTAACCCACGAACAATGCTCCCTTATATTTGCCATTTGAAAGAAGAAAGGATTGATTCCACCCTGCTCTGTTGCCCTTCTGAAAGTTGGTTCATGCATCAAAGGAGAGCAGGATGCAACAACAATTCTATTTAAGTTAAAATCCTTAATATCCTTCTTTATTAGATCCTGACCAGGGTCTGAACACATATACTTGTAATCTCTTGCAATTACAACATTGTCAGGGTCATACTCTTTTGCAAATTTTGCGACGGAACCGACATCAACTTTTCCAGCAATGTTTGAACCGCAGTGGCAAACATAGACTCCAATTCTTACTCCGTAATTCATCTTTTCCTCCCTCAAATCGCTTTCAAAAGCGCTTTGGGTTCAACCATAACTTCTTTTATTCCAAGTTCACTATATTTATATCCCATCGCTAAACCTATTACTTGAGTAAAATGTAAAATTGGTAAAGGTTCAAACTTTTTTGAAAAACTCTTTTCATATTCATCTCCAAACTTTTTGATAACCTTACTTTGATAGACATCAAGATTGAAATGACATAATGGACACATCGTTACGACACAATTTGCCCCTCTGTTTCTCATCTCCGCAAGAAGAATATAGACAAGCCTTAATCCAACATCTTCAACCGTTCCAGTAAGTGCACCGCCACAACACCTCGTTTTATAAGGATAATCAACAGCCTCTGCTCCGCAGGAAACCATCAAATCATCAAGGATGTGCGGATAGTAAGGATGGTCAACATCTGAGTAAGGTCTTACAAGTTGACAGCCGTAGTAAGATGCAATCTTCCACCCCTTTAAAGGCTTTTTAACAAGAGATTTAATCTGCTCTACACCAAAATCGTTGTAGAGGACATCAATAGGATGTCTTAAAGCGACTTTGTCTCCCCCTTTTAGCCCTGCCTCGTCGAGTGCAGCCCTTATGTTATCGTCTTTATGTTCCTTAAGATGTTCTTGCGATTTTTTTAATGTAAGATAGCAACCTGTGCAGGGAATTATTAAATCATCCATCTTTTGTTGTTCAGCAAGACTGAGATTTCTTGATGCTATTGCTTTCGCCATTTTTTCATCCGTTCCAAAGTAGGCAGTTGCTCCACAGCAGTTCCAATCATCAATCTCTTTAAGCTTTGCTCCAACGCTTTTCATCACAAGTAGAAGAGATTTTTCATAACTTTTGGAACTTGATTTTACAGAGCAACCGGGGTAATAGCCATAAGATTTCATTTTGCCTCCCTTTTCTTAAGTCCTGAAAGGAGTTTTTTTATCTGTTTAGTATTTTTAATTTTTTCCATTCCAATGTGTAACCTTCTTTTCTTAAAGAGAGCAAGCCCAACAGGAGCCATTTTGAACATCCCAAAGGGATTTGTTTTGAGTACCATCATTGAAGCGACATACATTTCAGAGTTTCTTCCCCTTTTTGAGATTATGTTGTTCATTTCCTTAGCAAGAACAGGTGTGGGCATAGATTTTGGGTAGTATCCCTTCTCAATTGCCATCCTTTTTAAGGCATACATAACATCGGTAATTTTAATTTGAGAAGGGCACATAACAGTGCAGGAGTAACAGGAGGAACATATCCATACAGTTTTACTTTTCAAGGCATCCTCCTCAAAGCCAGCCTTGATCATTGCCATAAGTTTTCTTGGAGTGTAATCCATATATAAAGAGACGGGACAGGTTGAAGAACAGGTCCCGCACTGGATGCACTCAAGAACCTTGTCGCATCCTGAAGATTCAACAACTTCTTTGTAAAAGGATTTGTTAAGTTCTGCTTCATATTTAACGGTTCGGGCAAATTCCATTTTCTGCTCCCCTAAATCAAGTTTTTAAGTAATACTTTAGAATTTTTTTTTAACCTTGTCAAGTGATTAAAAAAGTCAAGGTGAAACTTTTTAAATCAAATTATTTTTGATTGAAATGAATTGAAAAAATTTTTTATAGAGAATGTAAAATTCAATATTTTTTTTAACTTGACAAAGAGAAATAAATGGGGTTAGAATACAATTTGGTCAGATTAAGTTGAAAGGAGGTTTTAAAATGGAAAGAAAGTTAGGCAAGATGGTTTTACTAACCTTCTGCGTCCTTTTGATGGGAGTTGTATCCCTCTGGGCGCAGACACCACAACCAACCTGGATAGGAGTTCACTCTCTTGCTCCCAAAGCAATGTACTGGTCAGCTTCATGCGCCTACAATGGAAAAATCTATCTTTTTGGTGGCAATGAAAATGATGGAGAAACTAAGACCACTTACATCTACGACATTGCAACCGATTCATGGAGCCAGGGCGCGGATATGCCAACAGGCAGATATCTTTGCACAGCGGCTGAGGTTGACGGAAAGATTTATGTTATGGGAGGTAGGCAGTTGACCGCCTCAACAAATCCTGTAAATGTCAATGAGTGTTATGATCCCGCAACTGATACCTGGACAACAAAGGCTGCAATGCCAAACGCTATTAGAGGACAATCAGCGGTTGCAGCAAACGGAAAAATTTATGTTTTAGGTGGAAATACTGGTACCTACACTGACAAAGTTAGTATTTATGACCCGGCGACAAACGCCTGGAGCAACGGTCCTCAAATGCCAGTAAAAGCAGCTTATGGTGGCGCAGTTTATTCTCAAAGTGCAAATACAATATTCTGGGTTGGAGGAGTAAAATCAAGCACCGCTGCGGAGTCAAGTTACATAGGCAAAGTTTTCCCATTAACGCTTTCAGACAATAAATGGGGAGCAGGAGTTGCAATGCCTATTAAAACAGCCTATTTTGGAATTGCAACAGATGACTCTAAAATTTATGTATCTGGAGGAAGTTACTGGGACGGAGAAGAAATATCTTTCCCTGCGACATTGGTTTTTGACATAGCACAAAATGATTTCGCCGATTATTTGATTTATCCACCAAGTCCGTGGAACCGTTATAATTGCTTTGCTGTCATTGCAGAAGGAAGCCTCTGGCTTATGCAGGGCGATGGTAACAGACTCGTTGATGAATTCAATTTAACTTCTGAAGAGTGGTACGAACCAAATATGCCAATAAATGATGGCACTCAATATGTTGACCTTATTGGTACAACTGGCGGGGCAATAAATGGAAAACTTTATGTAGTGGGTGGAGCATGGAGCGATGTAAATCCTAATGTTTATGAATATGACCCCTCTTCAAATCAATGGACAATGAAAACAGGAACCGATTCAAATCCCACTTATTACTGCACGGGAGGAGTATGGAACGATAAACTTGTTATTTATGGCGGGTTTGATGCTTCATCAAATCCAGTCGCACAAGCAAAAGTTTATGACCC
>DHFQ01000172.1 GCA_002402325.1 Candidatus Aminicenantes bacterium UBA4820 | reverse complement strand
GATGCCAACCCCCGCAGTCTGACAAAGCAGGTTGCCCGTCGCCGTCGGTTCCCGTAACCATCCAATATATGGAGAGAGATGATGGATTATTTCAAAGAATGGACGCAGGCAAAAAATCGTAGATTTTTTGTAAAAGGCAATAAATAAGGCTTTTAAATGCTCGCATTTACAAAGACTTTTTAGTGCCGATAAATGCGTAGCATTTACCTGTGTCAAATCAAGATGCAAATCAATGTAGGATTTGGGGGTAAATTGTAATATTAGATTTTTGAAATGATTGTGATAGAATAAAGATTAAGTTCGTTTTTATGGAGGATTGATATGAAGAATTATACTATTGTTACAATGCCAGGAGATGGAATTGGAAAGATAGTTTTGAAAGAAGCGGTGAGAGTATTAGAAAAAGCAGGATTAAAGGCAGATTTTGTCTATGGAGACATAGGGTGGGAATTTTGGTGCAAAGAGGGAAATCCACTTCCGGAAAGAACTATCAAACTGATTGAAAAATATAAACTTGGACTTTTTGGGGCAATTACAAGCAAGCCAAAAAAGGCTGCAGAGGAGGAACTTGATCCTCAACTTAAGGGAAAGGGTTATGTCTATTTCAGCCCTATTGTCTCAATGCGTCAGATGTTTGAACTTGATCTCTGTGTCAGGCCATCCAGAAGTTTTGAAGGAAACCCTTTGAATTTTGTTAAGAGAAACCCGGATGGAACTGTCATAGAGCCTTCCATTGATGCTGTGATTTTTAGACAGGGGACCGAAGGGTCTTATGCAGGTGTAGAATGGACAAATCCTCCCGATGAGGTTATAAATGTTTTTAAGACTCATAAAAAATTTAAGAGTTTTGAGAAAGTTAAAAAGGAGGACATTGCTATTTCTACAAGGATTGTTACAAGAGAGGCTACGAGAAGGGTTATAAAAGAGGCATTTGAGTATGCAAAGAAGTTTGGCTATAAAAGCGTTACCGTTGCTGAAAAGCCAAATGTCTTGAGAGAAACTTCTGGAATGTTTGAGGAGGAGGCAAAAAACATTTCAAAGGATTATAGAGAAATTGCCCTCTGGTCTGTAAATATAGATGCAATAATGATGTGGCTTACAAAAAATCCTGAAGATTATGGCGTCTTCGTTTGCGAAAACCTCTTCGGGGATATTCTTTCCGATGGATTTGCAGGGCTCGTTGGTGGGCTTGGATTTGCCTGTTCAGGCAACATTGGCAAAGAATATGCGGTTTTCGAACCTACACATGGCTCCGCTCCAAAGTATGAGAAGTTAAATCCCTCAATCGTCAACCCTATCGCAATGATCCTCTCCTCTGCTATGCTTTGTGATCACATTGGTGAAATTGAAATTGCAAATAAAATTAAAAATGCGATTAAAGAAGTTGTGAAAGAGGGAAAAGTTAGAACTTATGATATGCTGAGGCTCCCTGGTGGTCCAAATGCTATTGAGCAGGGAGCAGCATCAACTCAAGAGATGACAGATGCAATTTTAGAGAAATTATGATTCTATGAAAGGGGGAAACAATGATATTTGGAGTTCCTAAAGAATGTAGCCTCAAAAGCGTTTGTGAGGAAGAGCGTGTCTCTCTTGTTCCCCCTGGAGTAAGGGAACTTATAGAGGCTGGTGGAGAAGTTGTAATTGAGACAGGTGCGGGACAGAATGCTGGATTTACTGATGAGCAATACACGAAGATGGGTGGAAAAATCGTCTACTCAAGGGAAGAGGTTTTTGGAAGAAGTGATGTTGTTGTAAAAGTTTCAAGGCCCACCCCTCAGGAAATCGGCATTATGCAGAAAGATTCAGCAATTATGGCTTTCCTCCACCTTGCGGTTGTTGGAGAGGATTACATAAGAAGACTTGCTGAAAAAAACATAACAGCGATAGGGTATGAGACAATTCAGGACAAAGATGGGACCCTTCCTATTTTAAAGACCTCATCAGAAATTGCAGCAAAGATGGCTCCGCAAATCGCGGGAAGGCTACTTGAGACGACTTCGGGAGGGCTTGGAATACTTCTTGGTGGAGCACCGGGAATTCCTCCTGCGGATGTTGTAATAATCGGAGGAGGAACTCTTGGTTATCACGCTGCAAGGGCTTTTTTGGGGCTCGGTTGCACTGTTTTTGTTCTTGATGTTTCACAAAAGGCTCTTGAGAGAATAGATCAGGCTTTAATGGGAAGAGTTACAACCGCTTTCTCAACCAGAGAAAACATTGAAAAATATGTCTCGTTTTGCGAAGTGTTGATTGGTGCGGTTCTTGTTACAGGAGAGGTTGCACCGATCGTTGTAACAAAGGAGATGGTTCAAAAAATGAGAAAGGGAAGTGTAATAATAGACTTCTCCTTTGATCAGGGTGGATGTGTTGAGACAACAAGAATACAGGGACCATCGGGCGGAATTTTTGTAAGGGAGGGTGTCCTTCACTTTGCTGTTCCAAATTGTCCTTCTTATGTTGCAAGAACATCAAGTTATGCCCTAACAAATTCTTTACTTCCATTTTTAGTTTCTATGCAGCAAAAAGGATTAAAGACAGCGATGGCTGAGTGGAAGGATTTGCAAAGGGGATGCTACCTTTACAGAGGGCAATATGTAAGCAGGCACATTTCATCTAAGCCAACAGATTTAGAAAGATTACTTGTAGAGGATTAAAATGTCCTTAAGAGATGACTATAAAAACAAATTAAGGGGTCTTAATGAGGCTGCAAAAGCAGTTATGGCGGGAGACAGCGTCTACCTTGGCGGAAATGCAGCGGCGCCGATGGCTGTAATGAGGGCTCTTTCTGAAAGGGTGAATGAATTAAGAAATGTAACTTTGAATAATGTTCTTCTAATGGGTGAGGACCCTTTTTCAAAAGTGGGGATGGAAAAGGCTTTTCACCACAACTCTCTCTTTGTAGGACCAGGCGATAGAGACTCTGTGAATGATGGAAGGTCCTCCTATGTCCCCATTCATTTTCATCAGATACCAAAATCAATTAGAAGTGGTGTGATAAAAGTAGATGTGGCAATTGTTCAATGTTCTCCTCCAGATGACCATGGATTTATGAGCCTTGGGGTTGAGGTTCTTGCGAGTAAAGCAGCAATTGAGGTTGCAAAGACGGTTATAGTTCAGGTTAACGCGCAGATGCCAAGAGTGCTCGGAGATTCTTTTGTCCACATTTCAAAAGCGACTTACATAGTTGAAACCGACGAACCTTTAATAGAACTTACACAAAAAGAGCCGACGGAGGTAGAAAGAAGGATAGGCGGATTCATAGCGGATATGATTCCTGATGGAGCAACGCTTCAACTTGGAATCGGTGGGGTACCTGACGCTGTTCTTTCGCTCTTGAAAGGAAAAAAGGATCTCGGGATTCACACAGAGATGATTTCCGAAGGACTTATGAAGGCGCTTGAACAGGGAATTATCACGGGTTCTAAAAAAACTCTTCATCCTGGAAAAATAGTTGGAACCTTTATCCTTGGTTCAAGAACTCTTTATGACATTGTAAATGACAACCCTCTTTTAGAACTTCACCCCGTTGACCACACAAACGATCCAGCCGTAATAGCCCAAAATGAGAATATGATTGCTATAAATTCAGCGATTGAGGTTGATCTTACAGGGCAGGTTTGCTCTGATTCAATAGGTCCTTATATTTTTAGTGGTTTTGGAGGTCAAGTCGATTTTATAAGGGGAGCCGCAGCAAGTAAAGGCGGTAAGCCAATAATTGCATTTCCATCAACGACTCAAAATGAAAGTTTATCAAGGATTGTGCCGAAACTTAAAGAAGGGTCAGGGGTCGTTACAACGCGGGCTGATGTTCACTATGTTGTTACTGAGTTTGGAGTTGCGGAGCTGTGGGGAAGAAATCTTCAGGAGAGGGCAAAATCTTTAATAAAAATTGCCCACCCCAATTTCAGGGAAAGCCTTGAAAAGGAAGCGAAACTAAGGAACCTGATCTAATATTCACAAGGCATGTCCTCTATTCCTCGTAAATTTCAGATGAATTGGGTTCAAATCTTTTTTGCAATTAGTAGAACAACTTTATTTTTTAATTCTTTTGTTGATACTTTTACTCCACACTTTAGCAATATATCTTTATAGTTTAATGAAGTCAAAATACCTGTAAAAATTAGAAACACGCCTTTATTTTTTAGTGAATTGACGACCATTTTACAAAGCCTGTCTGTTAATTTTACCTGTCTTAATGTTATTGTATCAAAAAAATTTTCTTTATCCTTAAGAAATGCTTCTGCGTTTTGATTTATTATTTCAATCTTCAAAGGCAATTCGAGGGCACATTTCAAAAGAAATGAAGCTTTCTTATGGTTTGCTTCAAGTAAAGTCCAGGCATTTTCTTCATCGCTAATTGCAAGCGGAATTGCCGGAATTCCGGAGCCACTGCCTATATCAAGGCACTTCCCCTTCTTAATAAAATCAATCGCTTGTAAAGAGGGGTCAATTCCAACTTTGAAAAGTTCCTCCTCATTTTTAAATGAAGTCAAATTGAATCTTCTGTTTTCTGAAAGAAGCAGTTTTGCATAATCTCTCAATTTCTGATTCATTTTTTGTGGCTTTTTTCAAGATGATTTTTCAAAATTGTTATTGCTGATGGAGTAACACCAGGAATTGAAAATGCCTCAAAAAGAGTTTTTGGCTTTTTTTCGGTGAATCTTTCAACCATCTCCCTTGAAAGCCCGGGAATTTTTTTGTAATCAAAACTTGAAGGAATCCTGGCATTTAAAGAGTTTTCTACCCTCTTTATCTCATCAAGAAATCTCCTTTTGTATCCCTCATTTTGAACTTCTGAGACAATATAATTTTGTAAAAAAAGGTCATCACATCCAATTTCCCTTAAAATCTTCTCTTTATCACAATCCATCTTTTTTAAACTGTGATATAAATTTTCACCTTTAACCTTCGTCTCTTTTAGCTTTTTTAAATAATATTCAAACTCTTTCTCCCGGTTCTCTCTAAAAACTATTTCTTCTTGAGTGAGTAGACTCTCTTCAATTGCATATTTTGTGAGTCTTCTGTATGCCGTGTGCCTATCAAGGAGGATTCTGTACTCCGCCCTTGATGTAAAAAGTCTGTAAGGTTCTAAAATGCCTTTTGATACGAGGTCGTCAACCATAACACCAAGATAACTTTCGCTTCTTTTTAGGATAAACTTCTCCGTCTTTTTGAGTTTTTTAATTATATTGTAGGCAGCATAAAGCCCGAGACCCGCTGCCTCTTCGTAGCCTGTTGTTCCAATCACCTGCCCGGAAAAATAAAGCCCATCAATCCCTTTTAAAGAGAGGTCGTAATCAAGGTTGGTTGGTTCAATGAAATCGTATTCAACAGCATAACCATAATTTATGATTTCAGAGGATTCAAGCCCCTCTATTGACCTTATGAATTTATCCTGTGCCTCTTCAGGAAGTGATGTAGAAATTCCGTTTGGATATATCTCATCAGAATTAAGAGAAACTGGCTCAAGAAAAACCTGGTGTCTCTCATGATGGGGAAATTTTACAACTTTGTCCTCAAGAGAGGGGCAGTATCTTGGACCTATTCCTTTTATTAAACCCTGATAGAGAGGCGATTGATCAAGATAGGATTTCACGATTTCTGAAGTCTTCCTGTTTGTGTATGTTATAAAACAATCAACTTGCGGAAGAACGGGAAATGGCTTTGAAAATAGAGAAAAAGGCTCTTCTATTTCATCTCCCTTCTGGACCTCAAGATTGGAGAAATTTATTGAACTTTTTTTTAGCCGTGCTGGTGTTCCGGTTTTTAACCTTTGTAAATCTATTCCCCTTTTCTCAAGGTCTTGAGACAGGAGAGTTGAACTTTTTTCGTTGATCCTGCCCCCATTTTTTACTTCAAAACCCGTAAAGAGGTTTCCTCGCAAAAATGTTCCAGCCGATATTATCACATTTCCTGTTTTTAGCTGCGTCCCATTTTCTAAAATAACCGAATTTACTTTATTGTTTTTAATTTCAATTCCTATTGCTTCCCCTTCTATGATTTCAATGCTTTTGAAATCGGCAAGAATTCTTCTCATCTCAAGCGAATAGAGTTCTCTATCAGATTGGCACCTCAAACCCTGAACCACACTTCCCTTGCTTGAATTTAACAACCTGAATTGAATTCCTGTTCTGTCGGCCGTTTTTGCCATAATCCCGCCAAGGGCATCAATTTCCCTTACAAGATGCCCCTTTCCAACCCCACCGATTGATGGGTTGCACGACATCCTTCCAATTGCCTCTTTATAAAAGGTAACGAGGCAAACATCAAAGTTCGCCCTGGAAAGGATGCAGGATGCTTCAATCCCGGAGTGTCCCCCACCGATTACAACAACATCATATTTCTTCATTTTCCAATACAAAAATCTTTAAAAATCGTATCGTAGACCTCTTCAAGAGAATCACTTTTGTAGATATTATCAAGGTAAAAAAGGCACCTTTTCAAAAGGTCTGTTGATGCAACTTCGTTTCCTTTCCTTAAAAAATCCCCACTCTCTTTTATAATTTTAAGAATTTCATCTACAATTTCTTTTGTCTTTCCATCAATAAACATAATTCCTTTTTTATCAAAATCCATTTTTGCAACTTTCATTATTTTTTTTGTAAGCAAATCCATGCCGTAATAGGTTTTGTTACTTATTTCAATGAACTCTTTTTTAGGATAACTTCTCTTTTCACCGTAAAGGTCTTTTTTGGTGGCAACAAATATTATCCTTTTGGCGCCAAACATTTTTAGAAGTTCTTTGTCTTTACCAATTATCCCATACCTTCCATCAAAAAGAAATAGGACTAAATCGCACTTTTTTGCCACTTCAATCGCTCTTTCAATCCCCTTTTTTTCAATCTTTAAACTCTTTTTCCTCGCTCCCGCTGTATCGTAAAAAAGAATTGGAAGCCCATCAATCTCAAGTTTCTCTTCAAGGACATCTCTCGTCGTTCCTGGATGGGGGGTAACGATTGCCCTCTCTTTTCCAAGAAGGTTATTGAAAAGGGAAGACTTCCCGCTGTTTGTCCTTCCAAAAAGAGCGACTTTAAAACCACTTTTTAACTTTTCTCCCCTTTTTGCCATCTCTTGAAGGTTTTCCGCCTTTGCTTTTATCCTTTTTAACTCTTTAATCCACACACTTTTATTTTCTTTGGGGACATCTTCAACAAAATCAAGCCTTCCTTCCCACAGGGCAACAACTTTTGTAATTTCATCTTTTAAATTAAAAATCTCCTTTTCGATTTTATCCTCTGACAAAAATGATAGTTGTGCTTCATAAGGAGTTTCTGAATCCATTATCCTTTTTATCTTGCTTGCCTCTTTTATTCCCATCTTCCCGTTTATGTATGCCCTAAAAGAGAATTCACCATTTTTTGCTCTTCTTATTCCTAAATTTTCAAGGCTTTTTGATAATGAGGAGATTACCCCCGTTGAACCGTGGCAAAAAAATTCCGCAACATCCTCACCGGTGTAGGATTTTGGGGCTTTAAAATAGACAGCCATTATAAAGTCTATCTCCCTTCGCCTTGAGTCAAGAAGAATTCCATTTATTAACCTGCCGGGATTTTCCAATATTACCATATTTGCTTTAAACAACTTTGAAAGTGCATTTTTTGATAGAGCCCCGGACACCCTTACTGCCCTCAAGGCTGATTTAGCGGGGAAGGTCATCTCCCCATAAATGGTTGAGGAAAAATCATCCATGTGAAGGTCGGGAGGGACCTTTTGGAGTTGACTTCTTCTCTTTCTGTTTTAAAAGCATTCTTTTTTTGACCTGTTTGTTGATAATTGCCTGCTGTCCCATCGTCAAAATGTTGTTTATAAACCAGTAAAGAGTAAGCCCCGCTGGTGCCCAGAGACAGAACCATGTAAAAATTATGGGCATAAAATACAATAATAGTTTTTGAGAGGTTTCCACACTCTGCGTTGATGACATCATCGTTGAGATGACCATTGATATTCCCATAAGGATTGGCAAAATGTAAAGAGGGTCAGGGAGTGAAAGGTCTTTTATCCATAAAGCAAAATAAGCGCCTCTCAAATCTATCGTGTTGGGAAGCATAGTAAAGAGTGCCCATAAAATTGGTAGTTGAATTAAAAGAGGCAAACATCCACTCATTCCACCAAGTGGATTAATACCCTCTTTTTGATAAAGTGCCATTATCTCCTCATTCATCTTTGCTCTCGATTGCATATCAAGCCCCTGCTTCTTGTATTTTGCTCTGATTTTATCAATCTGGGGTTTGAGTATCTTCATCGCATCGCCCATCTCCTTCATCTTAACCATTGAACTCTGTGAAAGTGGATAGAAAAGGAGTTTTACGATGAGAGTCAAAAGAAAAATTGCAATTCCATAGTTGCCGGAAAAAATGTAAAGTTTCTTTAAAATGATGAGAAGAAAATAGCAGATAGCCGAAAACCATCCCCATCCCCAGTTCATCATCCTGAAGGCAAGCCCACCCAATTTTTTAAGTTCTTTGTAATCTTTTGCCCCGAGGTAGACTTTACCCCTTCCTCCAGTTTCTACGAGTAAATAGATGTCTGAATCAGCAGGGTGAATCTTCTTCAACTCTTCACCAATCGGGAATGTCCATATCTTTATTGATTTTATCGGATCCTCTTTTAGAAAGATTGCTGTGAAATAGTTGTTTGCGATTCCAACAAAATTCAAATCTCCGCTTACACCGTAGTTATCCTCCGTGTAGGGAGACTTTATCGTCTTTGCTCGTAAAGCCTTTTTGAAGGAGTTATTTTCATCGTAACCGACATACTCCTGCTGAAAATATTTGTTTTTAGCCTGAGCCTTATCAAGTTTTCCGAGTCCCGGTCCGAAGGAGACGAAGACGCTTTTTAATAAGGCTCCATTTTTCTTTACTTTTACTTCATAAGAGAGTAAAAAGCCCTTCTCGTCAAGCTGAAACTTTTTAAATGCCGAATTTCCTTTTCCATCAGACCACGAAAATGTTACATTTCTCCCCGATTGTTCCATGTGGAACAATTTTTTGTTTAATTCCTCGTCAAACTTTGAATCGCCTGTAAATACCATAAAGGGATAGGCATTTATCTTTTCAGCAAGGGGAGAAACAAGGTCGTCATCTCCCGCCCCTTTCTGCTTGTATTTAGACAAAAAGGAATGGGTTATTAAACCGCCTTTATTAGAGAATTCAATTTTTAAGACATCATTTTGAATTGTGCACTTCTCTTCCTTATCCGAAGAGACCTCAGTTTCTACCTTTTCCTCTATCAAGATTTCTTTTGGGGGTTGAGCTGGTTTTTCAACTTCTGTTTTATCAACAGGATGGGGGTTGATGTTCAATTTTTGTTCGGGAGGGTTCGTGGGGGTAAAAAATAAAGCCCAAATAACAAAAACCGCCGCTATTAAAACCGTTGTAACTAAAAGTCTTCCAAAACCAATCGGTTCATCATCCATATCGTTCATTTACTTTCCCCATCTATTTCTTTTTTTACTACCGGGTCGTAACCCCCCTCACAAAAGGGATTGCACCTTAAAATCCGTTTTATTGATAGAAATAGCCCTTTTCTTACCCCATAAACGGAAATCGCCTCGTATGCGTATTGCGAACAGGAGGGATAAAATCTACACGAGGGGGGAAGGACAGGGCTTATCAGATTCTTATAAAGTTTTATTAAAAGAAGTGCAATTTTTTTCACTCCTTCGTCCTTTCAGAAAGAGAATCAAAAATCTTTTTTGCCTCAACATAATTTAATTTTATGGCATCCTTTTTTGCGTTTATCACAATATCAAAAGTATCTGGAAAAGTGTTTTTAACTTTTCTAAAAGATTCTTTCAAAATTCTCTTTATTCTATTTCTCATTACGGATGAACCTACTTTTTTGGGGATAGTTATTCCCAACCTACTATTTTCAAGATTGTTTCTCAAGACATAGACGACAACAAAACGAAAGAAATAGGGCTTTCCCTTTTCATAAACCTTTAAGAAATCCCGCCTGTTTCGTATTCTGTAACCTTTTTCAAAAGATTCTCTCTTTACGGTGTCAGACGCCATCTTCCTTTGGCGCGTCTTTGAGAAAGAACCTTTTTTCCGCCTTTTGTGGACATCCTTGCCCTGAACCCGTGGGTCCTGGCTCTTCTTCTTCTATTTGGTTGAAAAGTTCTCTTCATAACAAGTCTCCTTTTTCAAAATCTTTATTATAACACAAGGTGATGTTTTTCCAAAAGATAGAGTTTCGAAGTGGCTTCTTCATACTCAATAAAAACATCTTTATCGCTTGAAGAGGCACTTTTTAACTTCTCTTCCACATCTTTTTTTAACGACTTAACCTTCTCAACATCCATCTCCTCAATTGTCTCAACCTTTTCCGCAATCACCGTTACTTTTTCAGGAAGAACTTCAACAAATCCTCCGCTCACAAAAAAGTGAGATGACCTCTTTTTTCCTAAAAACTCCACAATTCCGGGTTTTAGAATTGTCAAAAGAGGAATGTGCCCCGTCATAGCGCTTAAATATCCCGTTCCCGCTGGTATGACAACTACATAAACCTCTTCGTTCGTCAAAACACTTTTTTCAGGGGTAACAATATCCATCACAAAATTTGATGCCATCTATTTTGCCCCCGTCAATTTTTCCGCTTTTTCAAGGGCTTCTTCAATCGTCCCAACCATATAAAAAGATTGCTCTAAAACATCATCATATAATCCATCTGCAATCCCCTTGAAGCCCTTTATTGTATCCTCAATTTTGACATACTTTCCCTTCATTCCCGTGAATTGCTCAGCAACATGGAAAGGTTGAGAAAGAAATCTTTGAATTTTCCTTGCCCTGCTCACTGTAACCTTATCCTCTTCTGAAAGTTCATCCATTCCAAGAATTGCTATTATGTCCTGCAAGTCTTTATATTTCTGCAAGATAGCCTGAATTTTTCTTGCAACTGTGTAATGCTCTACGCCAACGATTCTTGGATCAAGTATCCTTGAAGTTGACGCAAGAGGATCAACAGCGGGGTAAATTCCAAGTTCAACAATCTGCCTTGAGAGAACCGTCGTTGCATCAAGGTGGGCAAACGCTGTTGCTGGTGCAGGGTCTGTGAGGTCATCGGCGGGAACATAGATCGCTTGAACTGAAGTTATTGAACCCTTCTTCGTCGATGTTATCCTTTCCTGCAATTCCCCCATTTCGGTTGCGAGGTTTGGTTGATAACCAACGGCAGATGGCATTCTTCCCAGAAGCGCTGAAACTTCTGAACCTGCCTGAGTGAATCTGAAGATGTTGTCAATGAAAAGCAAAACATCCTGTCCTTCGACATCTCTAAAGTATTCGGCAACGGTAAGCCCCGTTAACCCAACACGCAACCTTGCCCCGGGTGGTTCGGTCATCTGTCCATAAATCAAAGCCGCTTTTGATTTTGTATAATCGCCGGGAGTAATTACTCCTGACTCGGTCATCTCAAGCCACAAATCGTTACCTTCACGGGTTCTCTCGCCAACACCTGAAAAAACCGAGACGCCCCCGTGGTGCATAGCGACATTGTTTATAAGTTCCATAATCAAAACAGTTTTTCCGACGCCCGCGCCTCCAAAAAGCCCCGTTTTTCCACCCTTTAAATAAGGCTCAAGAAGGTCGACAACTTTTATCCCCGTCTCAAACATTTCAAGAGAAATCGCCTGCTCTTCAAAAGAGGGAGCAGGCCTGTGAATGGGGAATCTCTCTTTTGTCTTGCACTCTCCAAGTTCATCAACGGGCATCCCTAAAACATTTAAAATCCTTCCAAGTGTCTCACGTCCGACTGGAACGGAGATTGGTTCTCCAAGGTCAACCGCTTCCATCCCCCTAATCATCCCATCTGTCGGTTGCATTGCAACACACCTGACCCTGCTTTCGCCAATGTGCTGGGCAACTTCTAATGTTACATCAATGGGCTCGGGTGTTTTAAACCCCTTAGATGTTATGTGAATTGCGTTGTAAATTTCCGGAATGTGTCCCTGAGGAAATTCAACATCGACTACTGGTCCAATTACTTGAACGACTTTTCCGACAACTTCTGCCATATTTGCTCCTTAACTCAAAGCCTCTGCGCCTGAAACAATTTCTATAAGTTCCTTTGTGATCGATGCCTGTCTTACCCTGTTGGCATACAAAGTCAAATTGTCTATCATTTCCCCTGCACTTTTGGTTGCATTCTCCATAGCAGCCATCCTCGCACCCTGTTCTGAAGCATAAGATTCAAGTAATGCTTGATAGATTGAAAAGGTTACCTGCTTTTCAAGGAGAAGGTCTAAAACTTCATCCTCTGAAGGTTCAAAGATGAATTTTTGTTCAAATTCAACACCCGTCTTCTCACGCATAACAGGCATCAGCCTTTTAAAGGTTATCTTTTGAGAAACGAGGGTTTTAAATTCATTATAAACGATGTATAAACAATCAAACTCATTTTCTAAAAAACCCTTTCTTTCATAATCTGCAACCTCTTTTGACTCTTTGTAATCTGGCTTTGAAGAGAGTCCTGCCCAAACCTTTCCTATAGCTATCTCTCTTCTTTTATAAAAATCCCTCCCTTTTTTCCCGATGAGATCAACTGTTAACTCAATTCCTTTGCTCTTTTTTTCTCTAATAAAATTGAGTGCGCTTCTTAAAAGATTTGTATTGAATGCCCCGCAAAGCCCTCTATCGGCAGTTACGACAATCACTCTAATTTTCTTTTCATCTCTCTCCTTAATTAAAGGGTGAACCTCAGGGTTACACCTTTTGTAAAGAGATGTTACAACACTCTCAAGTTTTGATGAGTAGGGCCTTGATTTCAACATAGACTCCTCTGCCCTTCTCAATTTTGCAGCGGAGACCATCTTCATCGCCTTCGTTATTTGCTCCGTGCTTTTTACAGATTTTATCCTTCTTCTTATGTCTCTTAAATTAGCCATTTAGGTCCTTGACGAAATCGCCTTTGTAGGTCTTTAATAATTCATTTAATCTTTTCTCAAGTTCTTCTGAAAGAACCTTCTCTTTTCCCAATTTTTCAATAAAATCGGTTCCACTTAAATCAAGAAATTCAAGAAATTTCTTTTCAAAATCCCTGCATTTATCTACCGGTAAATCATCGAGGTAACCTTTAGTCCCTGCATAGACGATGGCAATTTGCTTGACAACATCCATTGGCTCATACTGGTCCTGCTTCAAAATTTCAACAAGCCGTTCGCCTCTATTTAATTGAGCGAGCGTTGCCTTATCAAGATCAGAACCAAACTGTGCAAAGGCTGCAAGTTCCCTGTATTGAGCAAGTTCAAGCCTTAATGTTCCAGCAACAGATTTCATCGCTTTTATCTGCGCATTGCCACCAACTCTGCTTACAGATATTCCAACATTCAAGGCGGGCCTGACTCCCTGATAAAAAAGATCAGATTCAAGGTAAATCTGTCCATCGGTTATTGAAATTACATTCGTCGGAATGTAGGCTGAAACATCCCCAGCCTGAGTTTCAATAATGGGAAGGGCTGTTAAGGAACCTCCACCATGCGTTTCATTTAACTTTGCTGCCCTTTCAAGGAGCCTTGAATGGAGATAAAAAACATCACCAGGGTATGCTTCTCTTCCCGGTGGCCTCCTTAAAAGAAGGGAAATTTCTCTATATGCTGCAGCGTGTTTTGAAAGGTCATCGTAGACAACCAGAACATCCTTTCCTTTGTGCATAAAATATTCGCCAATCGCACAACCTGCATAAGGGGAGAGATATTGCAAAGATGCGGGTTCTGATGCCGATGCGGAGACGACAATTGTATGATTTAGTGCCTCATAATCTGAAAGAGTTTTTACGACCTGGGCTATTGTTGACCTCTTCTGCCCAATTGCGACATAAATACAGATAACCCCGGTATCTTTCTGGTTTATGATAGTGTCAACGGCAATGGCAGTTTTTCCTGTCTGTCTATCACCGATTATCAACTCCCTCTGTCCTCTTCCAATCGGAATCATAGTGTCAATCGCTTTAAGCCCTGTTTGCAAAGGGACCCTTACCGGTTCTCTTTGAACTATTGAAGGGGCGATCCTTTCAAGTGGATACCTGTCATCGGGCTCTATTGGGGCAATGCCATCTTGAGGTTCGCCAAGAGGGTTTATGACTCTACCAACCAGTTTTTCACTTACCGGAACGCTCAAAATGTTACCCGTTTTTCTTGCTTCATCTCCCTCTTTTAAGTGGGTGTATTCGCCAAGCAGGATCACTCCCACGCTATCCTCTTCAAGGTTTAAGGCTAACCCATAAAGGCCATCTTTAAACTCTACGAGTTCTCCAGCCATAACATTTTCAAGTCCATAAACCCTCGCAATTCCGTCACCAACAGAAATGACATAACCAACCTCAGAAACTTCAAGTTTTTTCTCAAAGCTCTCAATTTCAGATTTTAATACTGTCTGAATCTCTTTAAGTTGAGCCATATTTAATCCCCTTTAGAAGATGGTCTTCAATTTCATCTAAAAAACACCTGATCGTTCCATCAAAAATTAGTGAACCAACTTTCACCCTGTATCCGCCTAAAATTGATGGATCGATTTTTTCCGATAAAAATATTTTTTTCCCAATTTTCGAAGAAATATCCTCTTCGATTCTTGCCTTTTTTTGAGGGCCAACCCTTTTTGCCGTTATCAAAACTCCCTTTAATACATTAGAATATAAATCTATTGCCTCTTCAATTGATTTAACTATTTCATCAAAGATATTTATTCTTCTGTTTTCAACAATCAACTTCAAAAAAGACGAAAAATTTTCATCAAAATTCATTTTCCTTGAAAGAGCAGCAACCATTTCAATTTTTCTTTCCTTTGGGATTGCAGGATTTTCAAAATATTTAAGAAGTTGCGGCGTCTTAATTAAAATCTCGTTAAAATCCGCTGTCCAATTAAGAACCTTCTCATAATCACTTTTATCAACAAGCGAAAGAAATGATAGTGCATATTTCTTTGCTATACTCTTTTTAACCATTACTTTTTTCCTTTAATTCTTTAATAAAATCTTCAAAGGCATTTTGCTCGTCTATTTCGGTGATACTTAATTTTACTATCTCCGTTGCCTTTGAAATTGACTCTTTTACTGCAACCTCTCTAATTCTTTTTTCTGCATCTCTCTCCATTCTCTTAAAATCTTCTTCCGCCTCTCTTTTTAACTTTTCTTGAGTTTCATTCGCCTTTTTTAACAAATTCTCCTTTTCCCTTTCCGCAGATTTTAGGGCATCCTCCCTTATTTTTTTTAATTCATCATCAAGGGTTGCCATCTTATTTTTCAACGCATTCAACTGTTCTGCACTCTTTTTCTTATCTTCGTTGGCTTTTTCAAGTTGTTTTATGATTTCTTTGTGCCTTGCCCTCAAAAAAGAGGGAAGTCTCCGCTTTAATAGATAATAAAAGAGTGCTATCACCAAAATTAGATTTACAATTTGCCAGACGACTGATGGAATTCCCCATATTGGATGAAGCCATCCGCCTTCACCCTGACCGCTTTGGTCAGAAGCAAAAGCAAAAAAAGAAAAATTTAGCGGTAAAAAGACAAAAATAGACTTCTTCAAGCAGCGATTCTCCTTTTTAGCACTTTTTCAGCAATCATCGTTGCAAAAAGAGGAATCTTGTTCTTAATATCCCTTTCAATTTCTTCAACAAAGAGGGCAAACTCTTTTTCCCTCTTCTCTTTATTTTCTGCAATCTCCTTTTTCACCTCTTCTATCAATTTGCTTTCATAAAGCAGCACCTCTTCCCTCAAACTATCTTTGATTTGTGCCGCTTCCTTTCTTGCCTCACTCAATTTCTGCTCATAGATTGCAATCTCCTTTTCCCATTCACTTTTAGCATAGTTTGATAGTTTTTCACTCTCCTCAACCCTTTTCCTTCTTTCATCAAGAACTTTTTTGACAGGTTTGAAAAGCACAAGGTTTAAAAGGTAAATATAGACAAAGACGCTAACTATTATTATTGGCATGTGTATCCAGTATTTTACAAAGTCGCCTAAAATATCCATTCTTTCCTCCTATAACCATCCCCCCCTCTTATCCATTTGAAAATTGGTATTTTACAAAATTTCATTCTTTTAATCAAATTTCGCGTTGAGAGATTTAGGGGATTGGAATGCTCAATGAACACAAGTTCACTACCGGCTTAAATTCTACGGCTTGAAGCAATTGAAAAATTGCTTCAATTCCTTGAATTTTTACGCCGGCATTGGTTTGCCCATCCTTGTCTTCCTCGCATCTTACCCACCTGAGTCCATGTTCTCTACCATCCCTTTACTTTTCACTTTTTAGGTGATCGTTTGTTCGTCTTCAATCGATGATTGGTATTATCCTTTAACAATAAGGAGTTGATGTAATGTCGGATTTTGGCTTGAGCAATGTAATTTATCACCAAAATCTGGTTATGATGAAAGGAGAATATAGCATAAAAATTGGACATTTCTAAAGAGTCTTGACAAAAAAGCGATTCATTTAAACATTGAATCTAAAGAGGCAGATGTCCCCTTCCCTTATGGTATAATTTCTTCCTTCAACCCTTAAAAGCCCTTTTTCCTTCACTTTCTTTTCATCTCTATCGCATTTTACCCAATCTTCGTAACTGTAGACCTCAACCCTGATAAAGCCTCTTTCAATATCAGAATGGATTTTACCTCCTGCCTGAGGCGCCTTTGTTCCCTTTTTTATCGTCCACGCTCTACTTTCCTTTTCCCCTGCAGTCAAAAATGTCATCAAATCAAGTTTGTCAAAGGTTACCTTGAGAAGTCTTTCAAGTCCTGATTTTTCAAGCCCATAAGAGGATAGAAACTCCTTTTTCTCATCATCTGAAAGTTCAGATAGTTCTGCCTCAACTTTGCCGAAAATTTTAATGGCAAAGGTATTTTCCTCTTTTGCTTTTTTTTCAACTTCTTCAAAAAGTTTTAACGACTTTTCGCTATCCTCGTTGAGATTGCCGACATAGATAACAGGTTTATCTGAAAGGAACTCCATCTCCATGATGAGTTGCTTTTCTTCCTCTGTAAATTGATATAGCCTTAAAGGTTTTTCACTTTCGAGGAAAATTTTGAGTTTTTGCATAAGATTCAATACCGCTTTTGCCTTTTCATCTCCGCTTTTCGCCAATTTTGATGTCCTTTCAATCCTTTTCTCAACGCTGTTTAAATCGGCAAAAATTAATTCAAAATCAAGGTTGTTTATGTCTCTAATTGGGTCTAAAGAACCATCTGGATGCGGTGCAAACTCATTTTCAAAACATCTTACAATGTGGACAAAAAGGTCAGCCTTTTTAACCTGAGAAAGAACATCGCTTATCTCTTCTGCGGTTGCATCTTTTTTTAAGGCGGGTAAATCAACAAATTCAAGTGTTGCAGGGGTAATCTTCTTTGAAGAAAAAGCCTTGGCAAGGTCATTAAGCCTATCGTCCGGAATTGGTATTGTTGATATGTTTTGATGTTTGGACTCCTTTTTCTCAGAAGTTGATGTGAGTGCCTTAAAAATTGTTGTTTTTCCGCTTTGTGAAACTCCTATGATTGAAGCAAGCAGCGCCATTTAAAATCCCTTTGCTTTAAGCCAATTTTCATCAAGAATTGTGCTTAAATACCTGAAAGCACTATCTGGAAAAATTGTTACAACCTTTGACCCTTTCTTAATTTCATTTTTCATTTTATAAATTGCTGCAATTACTGCGCCACTTGACCCTCCAGCGAGAACTCCCTCTTCTCTTAACAAAGTTTTGTTGAAAGAGAAAGATTCTTTATCGCTCACCTGAACCATCCCATCAATTACACTAAAATCAGCGCATCCAATAAGGAATTCATCACCGAGCCCTTCAAGGAAATAGTGTTTTGGTTTTATTAATTTTTTATTTTTGAAATAGTCATAAAAAATAGAGCCTTCAATGTCGACTGCGATAACCTTTGCTTTTGCTCTCTTTTCTTTTAAAAATTTTCCCACACCTCCCACTGTTCCACCTGTCCCCATTCCTGCTATGAAGTAATCAAAATCTCCATTTGTTTGCTCCCATATCTCAGGGGCGGTTGAATTGTAGTGTGCCTCGTTGTTGTCTCTGTTGTTGTGCTGATCAAGATAATAATAACCATTTTTCTTTGCCAACTTTTTTGCGAGGTTGTTGTAAGAATCCTCAGACTCCGGTGGCAGAGATGTATCGGCAAAAATAACATCTGCACCGAGTGGATAAAGCATTTTCAATTTTTCATTGCTGATTGTATCTCTTACGACAACCTTCAATTTATAACCAAGATGGATTGAAACGAAGGCAAGAGATAGAGCCATATTTCCTGAGGAGTTTTCAATTAAAGTATCCCCTTTTTTGATTTTCCCTTCCTTTTCAGCCTTTTTAATCATATATTTTGCAGTTCTATCCTTAATGCTTCCAGTTGGACTAAAAAACTCACACTTTGCAAAAATGTCAAAACCAAAATCCTCGCTAAATTTATTCAATCTAACAAGAGGGGTATTTTCAATTGCATCAAGGATAGAATCACACTTTTTTTCCATAAACTCTCCATAAAAAATCAAGAAAATAAATTATACCACCAAACCAACTTTTGAATAATTTTTTAATTCTGGTATAATTAAAATGAAGGAGGTTTTTTGAAGGTGGCTTCTCAAAAAACGGTTTTGATAAGGAGCGAGGAAAAATGGAAAAAGATAAAATAGGAAGATATGAAATTCTTGACAAACTTGGTCAGGGCGCTATGGGAATAGTCTATAAGGCGTTGGACCCACTCATCGGAAGGATTGTTGCGCTAAAGACAATGACAGAGTCAGCAAATCTTCCTGAAGAACAGAGGAAGGAATTTTTAGACAGGTTCTTTAGAGAGGCAAAGTCAGCAGGGTCTTTGCAACATCCAAACATCGTAACAATCTACGATATGGGAGAAGATCAAGGTGTCCCTTTTATTGCTATGGAGTTTGTGGATGGGAAAAGTTTATCAAAACTGATTGAAGAAAAAGGCAAATTTCCCCTTCTCGAAGCGATCAACATTATAAAACAGTGTGCGGAAGGCCTTTCCTTTGCACACGAGAAGGGAATCGTCCATAGAGACATTAAACCCGACAATATCCTCGTCGACAAAAATGGAAGGGCGGTAATAACAGACTTTGGAATAGCCCATCTTGAGGAAAGCAATCTTACAAAAACGGGGGAAGTCTTGGGGACTCCTTTTTTTATGAGTCCCGAGCAAATTCTTGAGGGAAGGATTGATAGAAGAAGTGACCTTTTCTCTTTAGGGGTTGTTTTCTATTTGATGCTAATAGGGAAAAGACCATTTAAAGGAGAGACTATCTCATCTGTTTGCTACCATATAGTTCATTCCTCACCAGATCTTTCTGCGGATATAAATACAATTCCATCAGAGGTCATTTCGGTTGTGAGCAAGTTGCTTGAAAAAGACCCCGATAGAAGATATGCAAGCGCGACCGAGCTTGTTAAAGACCTCGAAAAACTTTTCAGCGGTTTGACAGTAAAACAGGAGATGCCAGTTAAACCAAAGACCACATTAGAGGAAAAACCAAGAGTAGCCTTTGAGCCCCAACAGCAGAGTGAAGTTTTACAAAAAGTTGGAAAAGAGAAAAGCGGAAAGAAAAAAGGGGTTTTTGCAGTTGGTTTGATAGTTGGGATTATGGCTCTCGTTATTTTTTTGGGAGTAATAGCAGGAGGGGGTTATTATCTTTACAAAAAGAATGTTCTTTTTCCAAGAGAAGAGAAGAAGGAACAGGTTAAAACCCCCGATGAAAATAAGACTGCGGTAACACCTGATCAACCCAAGCCCAAAGAAGAAATCGTCAAAAAGACAGAAGAAAAACAGCCTGTAGTAGAAAAAAAGGTTCAACCAAAGAGTGAAAAACCCGTCAAAAAGGAAGAACCAAAAAAGGAGGAGGTTATAATACCTCCCCCCGTAAAAACCGAACAAGTTCAACAAAAACCCGCTGTTAAACCATCAAAGGTGGGGGTGATTCTTGAAACAAAGATTTCTGAACTTTCTTTTACCTTTTACATTGACGGTCAGGAAAAAATAAGACAATCTTTTTCAAATACAAGCGGGACAAGGTTTTCTGAAGAAATCAAGATTGACCCGGGAAATCATCAAATCAGGGTCGCGGTTCAAGCAACAAAATTCCCTCCTTTTTTCAAGGAAGCGGAATTTCCAATTTATCTGAAGGAGGGGGAACACCAAATTTTAAAAATTGAGCCCGCAAGAAAGCCCACTGCAAGTCTCAACATAAAAAAGATAGACCCTCAAACTGGACAAAGCGCGATAGTTGTAAATAAATAAAATTTTGTCCCTTTGAAAAATGGAGGATTTTTGGCTTTAGAATTTAGCCTCTTAAAAAAGTCAGGAAGAGGCAGAGTCGGAATAATTAAGACAAAAAGGGGAGTTATTGAAACACCAAATTTTATGCCTGTTGGGTCAAAAGGGGCGGTAAAGGGGCTTAATGTTCCCCTTCTAAAAGAGGCTAATGCACAAATAATTCTATTAAATACATTTCATCTTTATTTACGACCATCCTCAAAAAGAATTGAAAAACTGGGAGGACTACATAAATTTATTGGGTGGGATGGGCCAATTTTGACAGACTCGGGGGGTTTTCAAGCTTTCTCTCTTTCTCCATTGAAAAAGGTAACTGAAGATGGAATAAAATTTTCTTCGCCTATTGATGGGCAGAAAGTAAATCTAACTCCTGAATTATCAATTCAAATACAGGAAGAATTGGGAGTAGATATTGCTATGGTTTTAGACCATCTTTCACCAGGAACCGCACAAGAAAAGGAACAGGAATTTGCCGTAAATCAGACTGCTAAATGGGCAGAAAGATGCAAAAATTCATTGAAAAATAAAGAGATGTCCCTTTTTGGTATAGTTCAGGGTGGGACTTTTAAAAGATTGCGGGAGTTGTCTGCAGAAAAGTTAATTGAACTCAATTTTGATGGCTATGCTGCAGGGGGTTTTTGTGTTGGAGAAGATAAAGAAAATTTTAGAGAGGTGGCATCTTTCACAGCAGATCTTCTTCCAGAAGAGAAACCAAGATATTTAATGGGAGTTGGAAAACCCCAAGATTTAGTAGAGGCATCAATGTGGGGATACGACTTGTTTGACTGTGTCCTTCCAACGAGAAATGCAAGAAATGGGCAACTTTTTACATCTAAAGGAAAGATTACTATAAAAAGGGCTGAATTTATGGAAGATGATTCTCCTCTTGATGAAAAATGTGAATGCTATACCTGCAAGAATCTTGAGAAGGCATACTTGAACCATCTTTTCAGAATAAATGACCCAACCTACATACTTCTTTCAACCATACACAACATTACTTTTTACCTGAATCTAATGAAAAGAATAAGAAAAGCGATAGATTTTGAAACGCTTGATGACCTTTCAAAAGAGATGAAGGAAGTTTATAGGGATTAGCAAATTGAAAAAAAATGTTTAAAAAGTTATCATAAACTATATGAAAGGATTTTTATGGCGATTTTAGATATAAAAGCAGGAAAGGTTGATTAAGGATGTTCAAGATTTTCAATACACTTTCCAGAGAAGTTGAGGAGTTTAAACCGCTTGAAGAAAAAGTAAAAATGTACTCCTGCGGTCCCACCGTTTATGATTATGCCCATATTGGCAACTTTAGAACTTTTGTAACTGTTGATTTTCTAAGAAGATTTTTGAGGTGGAAGAACTATCAGGTAATTTCAGTTATGAACATAACGGATATTGATGATAAGACGATAAGAAGGGCAAATGAGGAAGGGGTTAGTTTATCGACAATAACTAAAAGATACGAGGATGCCTTCTTTGAAGATTTAAAATGCCTTAATTGTGAAAAGGCTCAATTTCACCCAAGGGCAACTGAACACATAAAAGAGATGATTGAGATTTGCAAAGACCTTGAAAAAAATGGATTGACCTACATTTCTCAAGGCTCTTTGTATTTCAGAATAAATAGTTTCAAAAATTATGGGAAATTGAGCAAAGTTGATAAAGAGGGGATTCTTGAAGGTGCAAGGGTTGATAGTGATGAGTATGAAAAAGAATCCGCAAGGGACTTTGTTTTGTGGAAGGCAAAAAAGGAGGGAGAACCTTTCTGGACCTCACCCTGGGGTGAAGGAAGGCCAGGATGGCACCTTGAATGCTCCGCTATGAGCAGGAAATATCTTGGTGAAACCTTTGACATTCATACGGGTGGGGTTGATTTGATCTTTCCCCATCACGAAAACGAAATTGCTCAAAGCGAGGGTGCAAGCGGGAAATCTCCTGTAAAATACTGGTTTCATATTGAGTTCTTGCTCGTCAACGGGGAAAAGATGAGTAAGTCGAAGGGCAATTTTTACACTTTAAGGGACCTTTTAAAAGATGGCTACGACCCGATGGCTATCAGGTTTCTTTTGCTCAGTGTTCCCTACAGGAAGAAACTCAATTTTACTCTTGAGGGAATTGATGCCTCAAAAAGTTCGGTAAAAAGGCTTGAAAGTTTCAAAGCAAGAATTGTGGAAGAAAAAAAGAAATTAAAAGAAGGGGTTGGCGGTGCAGAAGATGAGATTGCCTCTCTGAAAAGAAAGTTTGAAGAAAGCCTCGATGACGACTTAAATACCGCTGAATCTCTTGGCTTTCTTTTTGATGCCGTAAGGATTGGCAATTCACTTATGGATAGAGGAGAGATTGATTATCCATCCTTAAATCTTCTTGAAGAATTTGTTTCAGAGTTTGAAAATATCTTTGGAATTCCACTTTCGCGAGAAGAAATCCTTGATGAAGAAATTGATAAAATGATAAAAGAGAGAGAAGAATTGAGAAAAAGAAAGGAGTTTGCTAAAGCGGACAAAGTAAGGGATGAACTAAAGGAAAAAGGAATCGTTTTGGAGGACACGGTAAATGGTGTCAGATGGAGGAGAGAATGATTAAAAAAGAGGTAAATAGGAAAGAAATTCTTGATACCTCAGGAATACAGCGTTCCCTCTCAAGGCTAACTCTTGAAATTTTTGAAAGACAACAGGGGAAAAAGGATTTTGCCTTGATAGGCATTCAGAAAAGGGGAGTTCCGCTTGCAAAAAGAATTGCAAATAAATTGAAGGAAGTGGAAAATCTTGACATTGAAGTTGGTGCTCTTGACATAAACCTTTATAGAGACGATTTTTCTACCGTTGGGACGGCACCGGTTCTTAGAGGAACCAATGTCCCCTTTCCCGTTGAAGAAAAAACCATCATTCTTGTTGATGATGTCCTTTTTACAGGAAGGACAATAAGGGCTGCGCTTGATGCAATAGTTGATTTAGGCAGGCCTAAAAAGGTCGAACTTGCAGTCTTTGTTGATAGGGGACATAGAGAACTTCCCATACAGGCAGATTATGTAGGCTTATCTTTAAATACAAGAAGAGAAGACCATGTAGAACTCTACTTAACTGAAACTGATGGAAAAGATAGTTTGATCCTTGAAAGCATAAAATAAAGGAGTGGAAAATGAGTTTAGGAAAACACCTTTTGGGGATAAAAGATTTAACAAAAGAGGATATTACTCTCATTCTTGATACAGCAGAAAAGATGAGCGAGATTTCTTTTAGACCAATTAAAAAGGTTCCCGCTTTGAGAGGGAAACTTGTTGTGAATCTATTCTTTGAGCCTTCAACCAGGACGAGGTCATCTTTTGAAATTGCTGAAAAAAGGCTTTCAGCAGAAAGTCTAAATTTTTCAAGTGGCACAAGTTCAGTTTTAAAGGGAGAAACCCTGCTTGACACCGTTTTAAACATTGAGAGAATGAATCCAGACGCTTATATTATGAGGCACTCTTCTCCCGGTTCCTGTAAACTCATTACGGAATATGTTAAAGGTTCTGTTATAAACGCAGGTGATGGGGCATCAGAGCACCCAACTCAAGCACTTCTTGATGCATTGACAATAAGGCAGAAAAAGGGTTCATTTGAAAAGTTGAAGGTCTTGATTTGCGGTGATATAGCCCATTCAAGGGTTGTTAGGTCAAATATCCACCTTTTAAAAAAGATGGGAGCGGATGTAACCCTTTGCGGACCTGCAACAATGATCCCACCCTACATTGAAAAGATGGGGGTGAAGGTTGAGACCAACTTTGAGAAAGCCCTATCCCAAAAAGATGTCGTGATGATGTTAAGAATTCAACTTGAAAGGCAGGAAAAAATACTTTTTCCTTCTCTGAAAGAGTACTTTTTAACCTACGGTTTGACTGAAAAGAGATTAAAACTTGCGGATAAGAATTGTATAGTAATGCACCCAGGCCCTATAAACAGAGGGGTTGAAATGGCATCAGAGGTTGCTGATTCAAAAGAATCGGTTATTCTTGATCAGGTTGAAAACGGAGTATCAATAAGGATGGCTGTGTTGTTCCTTCTTCTTCAGGGAGGAGAAAATGAAGATAGTAATTAAAAATGGCAGGGTTGTTGACCCGCAAAATGGAGTGGATGAAACTCTTGACATTTTGATTTCAAATGGAAAAATTCTTTCGGTTGATAAAAAAATCTCCGTCTCAAAAGAGGTTGAAGTTTTTGATGCAACGGGGATGATTGTTGCACCAGGTTTTATTGACCTTCATTGCCATTTAAGAGAACCGGGGTATGAAAGGAAGGAAACTATTGAAAGCGGACTTCTTGCGGCGCTTTATGGGGGTTTTACGGCTGTATGCCCGATGGCAAACACAAATCCTGTGAATGACAATGCGGGTATTACAAATTTCATTCTGGAAACCGCAAAAAAGGTTAGTAAAATAAAGGTCTATCCCGTTGGTGCTCTAAGCAAAGGGCAGAAGGGCGAGGAACTTGCAAACTATGCTGAAATGAAAGAGGCTGGAATCTGGGCTGTATCAGATGATGGAAATCCTGTTATGAATTCAGCATTACTTAGAAGGTCTCTTGAGTATGCAGGCTCTTTGGGGCTTACGGTAATTGATCATCCTGAAGATAAAAATCTTTCTGAGGGTGGCTCTATGAATGAAGGAGAGGTTTCTACAAGGCTTGGACTAAAAGGAATCCCCGCAGAGGCAGAACTTATCCACATAAGAAGGGATACGGCACTTTCAAATTTGACAAATGAGAGCATTCACATTGCACATATCTCCTCAAAATACTCTGTTGAATCAATAAGGGTTGCGAAGAAAAGAAAGATAAAGGCTACTGCGGATGTTACCCCTCACCACTTTTCTTTGAAAGATGAACTTGTTGAAACCTTTGATACAAATTACAAAATGAATCCGCCTTTGAGAACTGAAGAGGATATTGAAAAACTTATTGAAGGATTAAACGACGGAACAATTGATTGCATCGCAACAGACCACGCTCCTCACGCTTACGAGGATAAGATGGTTGAGTTTGACAGGGCGGCAAATGGAATAATTGGCTTTCAAACGGCTGTTCCACTTGCAATTGAAAAACTTGTCCTCAAGGATAAAATTTCTTTAAAAAGAATGGTTGATGCCTTTTCCTCTTCTCCTGCAAGGATAATAGGCTTGAAAGATAAGGGACACCTTTCCGCTGGGGCATCGGCAGATTTGACCATTTTCTCTTTGAGAAAAGAAACATTTCTCAAAAAAGAGGATATAAAATCTTTAAGTAAAAATAGCCCATTTTTAAACAAGAAAATCAAAGGGGCTGTTATGGCTGTTGTTATAGATGGAAACCTTTTCAGATTGAGAGAAAAGTAGTTGGCAAAAAATAGCATTCTTTTTGAATGCAATGCGTGTGGGGCTCAAAGCCCGAAATGGCTTGGTAAATGCCCAAATTGCGGAGCATGGGATTCTTTCTCTGAAGTTAAAGAATCTGATGAGAGAATAGTCCTTTCGGATGAGTCAAGCAGAAGACTTGCAGAAATTGAAGAGAAAGAATTTAGGAGGATAAGAAGTGGAATTTCAGAATTTGATAGAATTTTGGGCGGAGGAATAGTTGAAGGTTCAACAATTTTACTTGGAGGAGACCCGGGAGTTGGAAAATCCACTCTACTTTTACAATCACTTTGCAAAATAAGCGGTGATTATCCATCACTTTATGCAAGCGCAGAAGAGTCACCATCTCAAGTTGCATCAAGAGGAAGGAGAATTTCAAATAATGAGGGAAACAACCTTGAGATTCTTTCTTCAACATCGCTTGAAAACATCTTAAATGTCGCAATAGAAAAAAAGGCAAAGGTTTTGGTTGTAGATTCAATTCAGACAATTTTTTCTGAAAAAGTTATAGCACCTCCTGGAAGCCTCGCCCAAATAAGAGAGTGTGCCTTCGCTTTGACCCACTTTTCAAAGATGAAAAATGTGGCAATTTTTATTGTGGGGCATATAACAAAAGAGGGGATTATTGCTGGACCAAAGGCTTTAGAGCATATCGTTGATGTCGTTTTATACCTTGAAGGGGAAAATTACAAAAATTTAAAGGTTTTGAGGGCTCAAAAAAATCGCTTTGGAACGACAAATGAAATTGCACTTTTTGATATGAGTGAAGAGGGTTTGAAAGAGGTTATAAACCCATCTTCAGTTCTTTTAAAAGATAGGGTTCTTGATGAGGCGGGCTCTTCAATCGGAGTTTCGGTTGAAGGGACGAGGGCAATACTTTTTGAGATTCAATCGCTATTTTCACCCTCAGCCTTCGGGCTTGCAAAGAGGATGAGCGTTGGGTTTGATAGAAACAGGATGCAGTTACTCACGGCGGTAATTGAGAGGGCAACGAGGGTTTCTATGGGAGATAAAGACATTTTCTTAAATCTCGTCGGTGGGGTTGAGGTGGAAGACACAGGTCTTGATTTACCAGTATGCCTTTCAATAATTTCAACTTTAAAGGGAAAGCCAATTGATGGAGATATTTGTTCATTTGGTGAGGTTGGATTGCTTGGTGAAGTGAGATCAACATCAATGCCCATAAAAAGGATAAAGGAGGCTCAAGCACTTGGATTTAAAAGGATAATACTTCCTCAATCAGATTTTGAAAGGGTTGAGGAAAAAGAGCAAGTCCTCAAGTTAATTCCCGTATCATCCTTAAAAGAGGCAATTAAAGTTTTTGTGAGTTAATAAGACAGATAGTTGAATGTAAAAAAAACTTGCTGGCACTATTTTTTCTCATCCCGCCATTTTGTTATCTTTTTTGTGATTCTTTTTCCAACAACTTTTTCCAGCTCCTCGCCTGATGCTTTCAAGAGGTTTTCAGTCGTCAAAAAGTGTTTTAAAAGTTTTTTTGCGCTCTTTTCTCCTACCCCTTCAATTTTTGCATAAGAGGGGAAAAGTCTTTTATCAAGAAATTTTTTGCTTGAGGTTTTTATTGCAAACCTGTGTGCCTCATCCCGTATCTTTCTTAAAACGAGCAAAACTTGTGAATTTTTCTCAAAAGGAAGCGGTTCTTTAGAAGAAGGTAGAAAAAGTTCCTCATTCTTTTTTGCAAGTCCTAAAACGGGGATATTTTCAATTTGAAGTTCCTTTAAAGATTGAAGTGCGGATGACGCTTGATTTGCTCCCCCATCAATCAAGATCAGGTCGGGGAAAATATCATTTTCCTCCTTCACCCTTTTATACCTTCTAAAAACCGCCTCCTTCAAAGCGGCGTAATCATCTCCGCCCTTTGCCTCTTTGAGTGAAAACTTCCTGTATCCATTTTTAACAAACTTCCCCCCTTCCCACAAAACCATTGAGACATAAGGGACTTCCCCACCATAATGGGAAACATCAAAGCACTCAATCCTTTTTATCTCTCTTTTTGGTTTTAGAAAATCAGTTAAAGGCTTTAAAAGTGAAGATTCCGTTTCCCTTCTTTTCAAACTTGATTCACAATTTTTGAGAAGTGTCTTTATGAGTTCGCGTTTAACTCCCGTTTTGGGAACTAAAACTTCTACCCTTTTCCCTTTCTTTTGAGAAAGAAATTTTGAAACGAGTTCTAAACCATCAAATGGTTCTGAAACATAAACCTTTTCGGGAATAAAATCACTACTTGAATAAATTTGAGTTAGTACTGTCTCAAAAAGTTCGCCTCTATCAAGCTCGACACGCTCAAAGGTAAAACTTTTTCTTTCAACAACCTTTCCCTTTAAAACGATGAAGTTTTCAATCACATAAAAATCGCCATCACCATAAAGGGCATAAAAATCGAGATGTCCCTCATCCTTTGTTACGATGCTTTGCTTCAAAGATAAACTTTTTGCGGCATTTAAAAGGTCTCTATAATTTGCAGCGGTCTCATATTCCTGCTTAAAAGCGCTCTCCTTCATCCTCTCCTCAAGAATTTTAATCAGTTCATCATTTTTTCCTGAAAGAAATAAAAGTGCCTCCTCAACCCTTTTTCTATATTTTTCCTTTGAAATTTTATCCTTAACGCAGGGAGCAAGACATCTGCCCATTTCATAAAGAAGGCACGGTCTCAGCCTTGATTGATCAAGTTGGTCTTTGCATGTTGCAACCCCAAAAAAGTCCTGAATTATCTTCAAATTTTTTTTTGCATAGGATGATGGAACGAAGGGACCAAAATATAACGATTTATCCTTTTCCATCCTTCTTGTGAAAATTGCCTTCGGAAAGGGATTATTTACCGTTACCTTGATGAATGGGTAGGTTTTATCATCCCGTAAAAGGACATTGTATTTTGGGTGAAATTGTTTTATAAAGTTGTTCTCAAGTAGAAATGCCTCCCACTCACTATTCGTAATTACAAATTCAATTTCCTTAGCCTCATTCCTTAAATTTCTTATTTTCTCAGAGACCCTGCCTGAAAAATAGGTTCGCACCCTCGCCTTTAAATTTTTTGCTTTTCCAACATAGAGCGGTTTTTTATCCCTATCCTTAAAAATGTAACAACCGCTTGAAGGTGGTATATTTTGTGGTGTCTTTAGAGCCATTTCACAAATTCAAAACTTTTTTGGTCGCCTTCAAAAATTTTATATTTTGCCTTCTTGTTCCCAATGTAACTCTAACCGAATATGGAAATCCTCCCATAGGCCTGACAATTACCCCTTCCCTTAAAAGTTTTTCAAAAAATTCTCCTGCTTTAATTGGAATATCAACGAGGATGAAATTACCAACAGAAGGGGTGAATTTTAATCCCAATTTCTTAAGTTCCTTTTCAATAAAAGCCATCTCCGTCTCATTCAAATCAACAACTTTTTTTACAAACTCCTCATCCGCAAGTGCACAAATGCAGGCTTCCTGAGCAACTAAATTTGTGTTAAAAGGAGACCTTACCTTGTGTAGCATACTTATTATTTCAGGATGAGAAAATCCATAACCAACCCTCAATCCTGCAAGCCCGTAAGCTTTTGAAAATGTTCCAAGAACTAAGAGATTGCTATGTTTTTCAAGCAAACATTGAGCGCTTTTGTAATCCTTCTTTCGCACATATTCCTTGTAAGCCTCATCAATTATAACAAGCACGCTTTCAGGAACCTCTTTAAGAAGTGCCTCTATTTCTGAAAATGGTCTGTATGTCCCGGTCGGGTTGTCTGGATTGTTAACTACTATCATTCTTGTATTCTCATCAACAGCCTTCATCATTGCCTTTAAATCGTGACATCTATCCTCTGTCATCTTTACTTCTTTTACAGTACCCCCCATAGCGAGTGTCGCAATTTTATACAACGAAAAGGAGTTTTCATTCATAACGATATTCAGCCCCTTTTCAATCAAAGATTTTGCGGCGATCTCTATGAGTTCAACAGAACCATTCCCAAGAATGATTGACTCATAAGGAACTTTGAAGTGCTTTGACAAAGCCTGACAGAGATAAAATCCACTTCCTTCGGGATAGAAATGTGCATGTTTCAGAGCCCTTTTTGCAGCAACTACCGCTTTTGGCGATGGTCCCAAAGGATTTTCATTTGAAGCGAGTTTGATTGAATCTTTTAGTCCGTATTCTCTTTCCACTTCTTTTACCGGTTTTCCCGGTTGATAGGGCGTTAATGTTTGAATGTGTTCTAAAAACTTTATCTTCATCATCTCCTCCAACTTTATTAAAAAGTTCATCCACTTCTTCTTTTGAAATCTCTCTCAACTCACCTGGAAGCATCTTCCCCAATTTAATGTTCCCGATTGAAACCCTTTTAAGTTTTATTACGGGATGTTCAATCCTATAAAACATTTCTCTCAACTGATTTTTTCTTCCCTCTTTCATCTTAATCTCAAGCCAGGTGTGGTTTGTCTCCCTTTTTAATATCTTTTTGATTTCAATCGGCAGGGTCTTTTTTTCATCAAGAAAAATCCCTCTTCTCAATCTATCAAGACTATTTTCAGATGGATTGCCCTTGACCTTAACCTGATATGTCTTAACAACTTTAAATTTTGGATGGAGGAGTTTTAATCCCAATTCTCCATCATTTGTCAAAATCATCAACCCTTCGCTATGGTAATCAAGCCTTCCAACCGGAAAAAGTGCTTTAACATTTTTTGGAAGAAATCTCTTTATGCAGAGCCTTCCTTCTGGATCATCCATTGTGCTTACCACCTCTTTTGGTTTATAAAAGGCAAAATAGGAGAATCTTTTGGGAAGCGTAACTCTATCGCCATCAACCTCAATGTGGTCTTTAAAGGGATCAACCTTTACTCCGAAAGAGTGAACAATTTCTCCGTTTAAAGAGACTCTTTCCTCTTCAATCAGTTTTTCAACCGCTCTTCTTGAAGCAACTCCCGCCCTTGCGAGAAAATTGTTTATTCTTAACTTTTCACTGGACATTTTCGTTTGATTCATTATTCTCATTTAAATCCTTAAAAAGGCTTTCCTGCTTCATCTCTTCGTTAAAGACATCCTCAAGTTCCTCAAAACTCGGAAGGTCATCAAGAGAGTTGAGCCCGAAATGGATTAAAAACTCCTTTGAAGTGGTGTATAAAAGAGGCTTTCCAACAACCTGCCTTCTCCCGCTGATTTTGATGAGTTTTTTCTCAAGGAGACCTTTTATAACCTGCTGTGATTCAGTTCCCCTTATTGCAGAAATTTCAGGAGCGGTTATTGGCTGCTTATAAGCAACGATTGAAAGAACCTCTATTGCAGCCTTAGAGAGTTTTCTTAAATTTGTTTCCTTTAAAAAATTTCTAATAAAGAGTGAGTTTTCTGCCCTTGTAACAAACTGGTAACCTCCCGCAGTTTTCCTCAAAGAGATTGCAAGTGAATGCTCATCGTATCTTTTCTCAATCTCTTTAAGAACTTCAACTATTTCAGAGGGAGTCATCTGTCCCTGAAAAACCTTTAAAAGATTCTCAACTGTAACAGGCTCTGAAGCGATAAAAAGTATTGCCTCAGTCGCCGCCTCTAACTCTTCTCTTCTCAAATAACCTCCAGATTTTATTATACCACTTAAAAGAGCGGTTCGGAAGGACAGAAGAATGGAAAAGAGGTCG
>DHFQ01000173.1 GCA_002402325.1 Candidatus Aminicenantes bacterium UBA4820 | reverse complement strand
CCCAAAGTTGGACCCGCAATGGCTAAAAGGATAATTGAATACAGAAATTCAGTTAAATCCTTCAAGACATTAGAGGAACTGAGGAATGTAAAAGGGATAGGACCAAAGATTTTTGAGCAGATCAAACCCTACATAACTTTGTAAGGGGGCTCAACCGGGGCGGAGAAAATCTCCGCCCCTTTTTTTGAATGAAGGAGGAAAAAATGGTTAACAAAACAAGAAAAAGAGAAGAGATGCTTGAGGGTGAAATGGAATATGGTTTTTCCTTGATTGAAATGATGACCTCGATTGTGGTAATGTCTGTTTTTTTCCTGATTTCAGTAACGGCGATTGGAAAAATAAAAGATAAATCTTACTCAGAGTCTATCGTAACGACAGTTCAAGCCATAAGTAATGAATGTAGAAGTGTTGCAATTTCACAAGGTGTTGACTGTGGAATTGTTTTTAAAGAGGAAAATGATGAAGTTCTTGTGAGGATTTACAAAGATGGAGACTATGATGGCATAAACAGCGACGATATCAAAACAAAGAAAGACACTCCTTTGACAGATTGGGAAAAACTGACAAAAGAAGATGCAAGAATCGCAATTCCTGAGGGAGCAACGAAAGACCCTTCTAATAAGCAATTTGAAAGTAAAGACCCAATAAAATTTGGAAGAGGGGATATTCTGACTTTCTCTCCCAAAGCTACCGCAACACCAGGAACTTTATACATTGCTGATGGATATGAGGAAAGTGGTTTTGCAATAAGGGTTGTTGGTATTGACGGGAGAATAAAAATTTACAGGTTTAGAGGAGGGGCGTGGTCAGAAATAGCAAGATGGTAAGAAAAAAAGAGCACTCTTAAAAATATCCGATATTGAGGTGAAATTCAATGTCGGATTTTTTTTCAATAAAAAATAGCGTAATGATTTTTTTTGGTCTATTTTGTTAAAGGTAGCAATTTCTGGCAATGGTTTGAATTTATCTGCTCAAAATATTGTTTGAAATTCACATTTCAATTTTCTATTTTTCTTATAATTTTGAAAAGATTTTCATTTGAGTATAAAATAAAATCTATGGCAAAGGTTCTAATAGTCGATGACGAAAAGGGAATAAGGGAGGTTTTGACTTCAATCCTTTCAAAAAAAGGATACGAAGTTCTTGTAGCATCCAATTTAAAAGAAGCAAAAGAGATTATTTCTTCCAAAGAGATGGATGTTGCACTGGTTGATATGCTTCTTCCAGATGGAGATGGAAGGGATTTAATTCCACTTTTAAAAAGAAATGTTGTTAATGTGATAATGATTTCGGGACATGCATCAATCTCTTCAGCGGTTGAAGCAGTTAAAACTGGTGCTTACGATTTCATTGAAAAACCTTTTGATAGAGAGAAACTTTTGATCACTTTGCAAAATGCTTGCAACGAAACAAGTTTAAAGAGAGAGAGTCGCGATGAAATTGTCTACGATTCAAAACAGATGGAGGCAGTTTTAAATCTGTCAGAGAAGGTTGCAAGAGGAAGTGAACCAATCTTGATATTTGGAGAGACAGGAACGGGAAAAGAACTAATCGCAAAGTTCATCCATTCCCTTTCAAAAAATTCAAGAGGACCCTTCGTTGCCGTTAATTGCTCAGCAATACCAGATGAACTTGCAGAATCTGAACTTTTTGGTCATAAAAAGGGCGCATTTACAGGAGCCGTTGAAGAGAGAAAGGGGAAATTCCTGAGTGCGGATTCGGGAACTTTATTTCTTGATGAAATTGGTGATTTGAACATCTCATTACAACCAAAACTTTTGAGGGCAATTGAAGAATCATCAATAATTCCCGTTGGTTCGGATAAGGAAATAAAAGTTAATGTAAAACTTATAGCAGCAACAAATAAAAATCTTGAAGAGATGGTTTTAGAAAACAAATTCAGAAAAGACCTTTTTTATAGATTGAATGGGATAAAAATAGAAATTCCCCCTCTTAGAGAGAGAAAAGAGGATATCTACATTCTTGCAAAACATTTTTTAAAGGAGAGTTGCAAAAGAGAGGGCTTTATTTATGAAGAGCCTGAAGAGGAGTTTTTCGAAAAATTGAGAAATTATCCTTTCAAAGGAAATGTTAGAGAACTAAAAAGAGCGATGGCAAGGGTTGTCCTTCTTGGTGAAGGAAAAATTTCACTTGAAAACCTCCCTCAGGAGATAATTTTTTATGAAGGAAAAAACTCCTTAAAGGATTTAAAAGAAGAAGGAGAATCTCAAAAGATAATTGAAGTATTAAAAACAAATAGAGGAAATGTGAGAAAAAGTTGTGAAGAGTTAAAAATTTCAAGGTCAACATTTTATGAAAAATTGAAACTTTATAAAATTAATCTAAATTCTTTTCGAGGATTGAAATAATTTTATCAACTTTCTTTTCAATTCTATCAAGTTTTGCCTTTATTTCAACAAAGGCTGGACCTAATGTTTGCAACTCTTCTACCTCTTTGATTACCTCTTCAAAACCTGATGGTATTTCATCAAAAGAGTTGATTTTCTCCTGAAAAACCTCATACCTTGTTTGAAGACATTCCCTTATACTACTTTGAGGTGCAACCATTGGAACAACTCTCAAAGAAGTTATCTTTTCAATTTCCTCTATCGCCTCAACATCCATCGGGTCTGTCATTGCGACATATAAATTTCCCTTTTCAACTCTAACCGGTATAACTTCATACTTAAAGGCAACCTCTTTTGGGATTTTTGCAAGAACTTTAGGAGTGATTTCAATATTATGTAGGGAGACACAGGGCATATCCAATTGCTTTGATAAGAAAGCGGTCAAAACATTTTCATCAATAAAATGGAGAGTAATAAGAGTTGATCCAAATTTCGTTCCAAGCCTTTTCTGCTCCTCAAGGGCTATTTTCATTTGAACTTCATCAATCAAATTTGCTTCAAGGAGAAGATCTCCCAACTTTGGTCTTAACATCCATGCCTCCAGATAAATTTTATAGAGAAAAATAAAAAAAAGCAATAGAAAAAACTTCTTCTGCCTTGAATTTCAAATTTTATTCTAATTTAGATATAAAGTTAAAAACACCCCTTTAAGACAAGGTTGATCCAGATAGATTAAAATCCCTCTTGTTTAAATCAAAGATTTCTTGGTTCTTTGAAGTTGTATTTTTGATAGATGGTTATTATTTTCAAATCTATTGGAACCTGAAAAGATACCTCTATTTTGAAATCCTGCTCTATTCTTGAAACTTTTATATCCTTCTTCTCTATTGGAAGTTTTAAATCTTTTGCTTTTTGAAGTAGTATATCCTGAACCTGCTCTTCAGATAATCTTCTCAATTTATAATCAGGGTCAGTGTTGAATTTGTTCATCTCGTCCTTAAACTGCATTGCATTTACCTTTGGGGGAACATATTGGAAAAGGAAGTAAATAAGTCCCGCCAAAAGAAGAATGAAAATAATCAACCCAAAATCTATCTTACCGCTTTCTCTTCTCCTCATCTAAATCTCCTTCCACAACTATAAAATAAATAATTGTTTAAGATTTGTCAAGTGGTCATCTCTTTTAACAATTTTTCTATCTCACCTGACTTCAGTTCAATCTCTGCAAGAATCTCTTTATGCCTTTTTATTACCTCTTCAGGGGCTCTCTCTGCAAAAGAGGGATTGTTTAACTTGTTTAAAAACTTCACTCTATCCTTTTGAAGTTTTGCAAGTTCAAGAGAGAGTCTTTCCTTCTCTTTTTGGTGGTGGTTTTCATCTTTTCTAATCAAGACAAAAACTTTTGCCATTTTGCAAACGGAAGATGCAAATCCTTCGTCTTTTAAGTTACCAATTTCAAAAGATAACTCTTCAACTTTAGCAAGCATCTTAATTTCAGAAATGTTCTCCTTAACCATTTTCTCAAAGTTTTCTGAAAATGGCTCAAGAAAAACGGTGATTTTTTCTGATGGAGCAATTCCTTTCTCAGCCCTTATGTTTCTAATCGCTGTAATTAAATCGCAGATGTCATCAATCTCCTCTTCAATTGGTGAAGATTCGTATTTATCACCTTGAGGGTAACTTTGCAAAGCGATAAATCCCATCTTTTCACCTTTAATTTTTTGCCATAACTCTTCAGTGATGTAGGGCATAAATGGATGCAAAAGTTTAAGAGAATCAATTAAGACCTTCACAAGAACAGATTTTACAACGCTCTTTCTTTCTTCTAACTCATCTTGAGTAAGGACAGATTTTGAGACTTCAACATACCAGTCGCAATATGAGTGCCAGAGAAAATGATAAATTGTATGCGAAGCTTCATAAAACTTGAACTCCTCAAGTGATTGATTTACAGACTTTGCAGTTTTCTCAAATTCATTTAAAATCCATCTATCCCATAACGAAAGATACTCCTCTTTGATTTCACCTTCAAATCCCTCCTCAACCTGCATCAAGACAAACCTTGAGGCATTCCATATCTTGTTTGCAAAGGCTTTGTATCCCTCCATCCTTTTAGGGTCAAGGTTAACATCTGTTCCCGGAACACAGAGTATTGAAAGCGTGAACCTTAAAGCATCAGCGCCATATTTATCAATTAAATCAAGGGGGTCAAGGACATTTCCAGATGTTTTCGACATCTTTTTTCCGTGTTTATCTCTTACAAGCCCGTGAAGAAAAACTTTGTGAAACGGCTTTTTCCCCGTGAATTTAAGCCCCGCCATAATCATCCTTGCCACCCAGAAGAAAAGAATGTCATACCCCGTCTCCATAACAGAGGTTGGATAATATTTCTTAAAATCTTCTGTCTCTTCAGGCCAGCCAAGTGTTGAAAAGGGCCAGAGTTGAGATGAAAACCATGTATCAAGGACATCCTCTTCCTGATTCAAAACTCCACCGCAGTAGGGGCAACTTGTTAGATTGTCTATACTTGCAAGTTTTTTTTCTGGATCATTTTCACCAGCCGATTTTCCACAGGAGTTACAGGAATATGCAGGGATTCTATGCCCCCACCACAGTTGTCTTGAGATGCACCAATCATGAATATCACCCATCCAGTTAAGATACACTTTTCTCCAGTGGTCGGGGATAATTTCTATTTCACCATTCTCAACAACTTCAATAGCAGGTTTTGCTAGAGAATCTATTTTTAAAAACCACTGCTTTGAAAGCATCGGTTCAATCATATTTCCGCACCTCTGACAATGGCCAATAGAGTGCTTATGCTTTTCAATCTTTAAAAGCAATCCTTCATCTTCAAGATCTTCAAGAACTTTTTTTCTGCATTCGTATCTTGAAAGCCCTTGATAAATCCCCGCATTACCTGTCATAATTCCCTTTTCATTCATAACTTTGATAAATTCAAGGTTGTGCCTTTTACCTGCTTCAAAATCGTTTGGGTCGTGTGCCGGCGTGATTTTTACCGCACCTGTTCCAAACTCTCTATCAACCATTTCATCTGCAATAACCTTAATTTTTCTTTTTAAAAGAGGCAAAATTACATTTTTTCCTACTAAATTTTTATATCTTTCATCCTCTGGATGAACCGCAACGGCGCTATCACCAAGAAGAGTCTCAGGCCTTGTTGTTGCAACAACAACCTCTCCATTCCCATCTTCAAATGGATATTTTATGTAGTAGAGTTTTCCCTCCTTTTCAAAATGTTCAACCTCAAGGTCTGAAATTGCTGTCTCACAGGAAACACACCAGTTTATCAAATACTCCCCTTTGTAGATTAAACCTTCATTGTAGAGTCTTACGAACGCTGTTCTAACCGCTTTTGAAAGGTCATCATCAAGAGTGAATTTAGTTCTTGACCAATCACAGGATGCACCAAGTTTTCTCAACTGATGAAGAATTGTATCTCCCTTTTCCCTCTTCCACTGCCACACATATTCAAGGAATTTCTCCCTTCCAATTTCAGTTCTCTTAATTCCCTTCTTTTCAAGTTCTTTGCTCACAACCATCTGTGTAGCAATTCCGGCGTGGTCTGTTCCAGGAAGCCATAATGAATCATACCCCTGCATCCTCTTCCATCTTATAAGAATATCCTGAAGTGTTACAAACATCGCATGTCCAACATGAAGAGCACCTGTAACATTTGGTGGCGGAATTACTATAACATAGGGTTTCTTATCGCTTTTGGGATCTGCCTTAAAGCACCCTTTTTCCTCCCACATTTTATAAATTCTATCTTCGTAATCTTTTGGCTCGAAACTTTTGGGTATCTCCATTTTCTCCTCTTAACAATCAAGGCTGTCCCTTATAAAAAAGAGAGCCCCATATTCATACGGAATAAAAATCTTTCTATTCTTCCGCTTCTTTTTCCAGTTCTTCAATTCTTTTCTTGATTATTGTATTTGCAAGTTCGGGAATGACCTCCCACGCTATGTCTTTAATTATTGAAGGAGCCATTTCGCTTATCACTTTTCTCACAATCTCCTCAATCATTTCTTCACTGATTTCAACCTGTGGTTGTGGGGTTACAACTGGAGAAACTTCCTCTTTTACCTCCTCTTCAACAAAATGCTCTTCCTTTGAAAGTTGAGGTTCATTTTCAAAAGCCTCTTGTTGAGATGGAACCTCTTCTGAAATCTGCTCTTCTTGAATTGGAGTTTCCTCAAATCCCTCTAACTTTGATTCTTCTTCTTCAATTTTTTCTAAAGAAGGTGGCTCTTCCTGCGGTATTTCAGATTCTTTTTCCTCTTTTAATTTCTCCTGCTCTTCCTTTATCATCATAACCTGTTCATTCAAATCAGAAACAATTTCTGGTTCTTTGCTCTCCTCTTCAGCAAGAGAGGGAACACCAAACTCTGGAATTGCCTCTTCCTTTTCCTCTCCAAGGTCAATCAAATTTTCAGAAATAGATTCCTTGATCACCTCCTTGAAGTTAAAATCCTCAACTTCAGAAGGCTTTTCGGTTTCCTCTGAAATTTCTTCTCCCAATTCTTCAGGAATTTCGACCGTACCTTCCTCAAAGGAAGGAGGTTCAACTTTTTCAAACTGTGCGGGGGCTTCAAACAGTTCTTCTTTGCTCTCTACTTTCAACTCTTCTTCCACTTCTTGTTGCAAAGGTTCGTTTTCAGCAGGTCCTTCAACTTCAGGATGTTCAACCGACTCTTCCGGCTGAAGGTTTTCTTCTAAAGGCATTTCTTCAGATACAGGTGGAGGAAAATCACCCTGAGAAACTTCACCCATTGGAGGTTCTACTACTGATTCAAGACTTTCAAAAGAGGGGAGAACTTCGCTTGATATTACCGTTTGTTCAGCCTCAGAGGAGGGAAGTTCGGTTTCGAGAATTTCATCAGATGAAGGAATGAAATCAGCCTCAATCCCTGAAGTCTCATAAGGAACATCTTTTGGAATTTCCTGAATCTCAGGGAAAGATTCCTCAACGGCTGGAACATTGTCAGCCTCTTTTAACTTTTCCACCGCCTCATCAGAAATAGCCCCCTTTATCTCATATTCTTCTCTTGCTTGAAAGACCGTTGCTGGGGCAACCTGTTCAACATTTTCAACCTTTACTTTTTTGGCAAGCAAAGATTCTACCTTATCAATTAGCATCTTTGAATCAAAAGGCTTTGTAACATAGGTCTCAGCGCCCGTCTTCATTGCCCTTTCTTCATCAAAAGGTTCAAATGTTCCAGTCAAAAGTATTACGGGGATTGCAGAATACTTTGGATTTTTCTTGATGTATTCAGCGACATCGTAACCGCTCATCTCAGGCATTATTATGTCGCAAAGAAGAATATCTGGCCTATCCTTATCCAGATGTTCTATCGCCTGCTTTCCGTTTGAAACACATGAAACCTGATAATCACCTTCAGAAAATGTCAATTCAACAACTTTCTGAATTGTAACACTGTCATCCGCTAACAAAATCTTTTTGGGCATCTTAACCCCCTATTTTTAAATTCCTTAAAACTCAAATTATATTTTAAATGAATCCTATACTTTTGTAAAGTGTCTCAACATCCAGAACTGGGACTTGAAATAAACCCTTGTAATAAACCTCCTTTTTGCAAAACGATAAAACACTCTCGTTTTCAAGGTCCGAAGGTTCATCGTTGCATATTTCTTTGACACTTTTTATTGGAAGAGATAAACATTGTCCTTCAAAATTCACAACAACAAAAACATCGTTGCCGTAAGAAAATCCCTCCTCTTCGCAAAAATAAGAGGGTATCAAAACTTCATTCCTTATGAAAAATCCACCTATAAATCTTTTTGAAAATGGTATTTTGATAAGGTTCACATTCATCACTATTTCTTTGATCCACTTCTCTTCTATCGCAAAAGTTAGTTTATCATTTTCTCCTATAAAGAATCTTTCTTTAGCCATTCAACATTTCCTTAAATTCTTTTATGCTGACAAGAAAGGAGATTTTGTTGTCTTCTTTTAACACAGCCCTTGTCCACGCCTTATTATCTTCAAAAAGATTGCGCGAAAGTGGATAGATTTTTATATTTTCTTCATTTTTACTCAAAAAAGCATCTTTTACAATAAAGGAAAATCCATCATTAAGGAGAACAGCAACAGGGATGGATTCTAAATTACTCTCTTTACAAAACAATAGACGCAAATCTTTTGCCTCATTTTTTATATGTTCAAAGGATGAATCAAGAAAGTGATAGATTTTGAATATTTCTGAAGAATCAAAAGCGAGGTAAAAATTTGTCCCAACATCCATAAAAAAATATTTAGCCATCACGCTCCCATCTACTCTAATTGTATTTCATTTAATTATATTGTCAAGTCCCGAGTTGAGTAATGTAAAATATCACCAAAAGTTGATGCTCAAGCAATTTAATTTATCACCAAAATTTTGCGATGATGAAAAAAGGAAGTTTTTTAGAAGGAAAAGAAAAGAGTGTAGAAATGAGAATTCATAGAAAAGTTTTCAATTTTAAACCCATCCCCAAAAAGGAAATTTTAAATAACGACCTTTCAAGGTTAAGGAAAAAAATAAAGGCAAAAATAAAAATAAAAAGTCCAATTCGGTGTCATCTTTAATTGCTCAACAACCTGAATTTTAATGCGCTACTTAAATTACTTGACAATGCTCCCAAAAGTGTCTCAATCCATTGTTTTAATGGATGGTGCACTGAGACTTTATAATGCGGATACTAATATAAAGAATAAGACTTGTTTCAATCCTTGTTTTAATGGATGGTGCGCTGAGACTCGTTGCCGATGACAGCTTGATACAGAATTTCACCTTGTTTCAATCCTTGTTTTAATGGATGTGCCTCTTGAATAAACAATAGAAACCCAGAAAGGGGGATGATTTTAGGTTTCAATCCTTGTTTTAATG
>DHFQ01000009.1 GCA_002402325.1 Candidatus Aminicenantes bacterium UBA4820 | reverse complement strand
ATCTTTTAACAATAAGGAGTTGATGATGTCGGATTTTGGGTAATTCCATTAAAAAGCCTTTATAAAAATTGCTTTGAATAATATTTTTTAATGCGTGTTATAATCTTTTCTGGAGGTATTTGATGGTAAAGAAGGTCATCATTTTTATCAATTTTTTGCTTTTATTTTCTTTTTCAATTAATCTCTTTTCTCTTGAGCCGCCACTTCCCGGTGAAATTGAAAGATACAAAAAGGATGGAACTTTTGAGAAAAGGTTGAACTTTGCAAAAGAACTTGGAAATTACAAAGTGGCACACTACTTGATGGAAAAACTTCAGTCAAAGTTAAGTGGAAAGTGCGAAATGGCTCCTCCAATTGCGTGGCAGGGAATGCCCACAAAAGGAAATGTAAAAATATTTGCATTACTTATAAGTTTTCAGGATTATCCTTTTAACACCGAAAGTGAAACTGTTTATAAGAGGCTTTTTGAGGATGGAACCTCTAATCCGCCTTATGAGAGTCTTAGAAATTTTTATAGAAGGGCATCTTATGGAAAACTTGAGATTGAAGGAAATGTTTTTGGATGGTACACGACTCCTTATCCGAGATCTCAAGTTTCAGAATCGACAGGGGGGAGAGAGAAATTGATAAAAGAGGCTTTAAACTATTTTAAAAGTGAAGGCGTTGATTTTTCTCAATTCGACAATGATGGTGATGGAGAAATAGATTATTTCATAGTTGTCTGGACTGGTCCAGATACAGGTTGGGCAAATTTTTGGTGGGGTTATCAAACCTATTTTTATGATTCTTCTTATAAACTTGATGGAAAGAAACTCGGTAACTATTCATGGCAGTGGGAGGCAAATCCTCCATCAGGGCAATTTTCTCCAAGAGTTGTCATTCACGAAACAGGACACGCCCTTGGCTTACCCGATTATTACGATTACGATGACTCAATGGGACCAAAAGGAGGCGTTGGTGGACTTGATCAGATGGATGGAAATTGGGGCGACCACAACTGCTTTTCAAAAATGCTTCTTGAATGGATAGACCCTGAAATTGTCAATCAGAATTCAGAGATAACACTGAAGCCATCATCAGAGAGTGGTGATTCTGTTATTGTTATGCCAGAAGCAGAAAGGGGAGACCAATTTGAGGAATATTATATGATTCAGTACAGAGATCGTTCTTCAAATGATGCCACATATCCTGATGATGGGCTTCTTATATGGCATATTGATGCAAGGACATCACCTTCTTTATATGACTTTGCTTATGACAACTCCTATTCGGAACACAAATTGTTGAGGTTGATGGAGGCTGATGGTCTTGAAGAAATAGAGCAAAATAAATTTGCAGATGCTGGCGATTACTACACAGAGGGAACATCAATAGGAGATGACACATTCCCCTCCTCATCAAGATATTGCGGAGAAAATGGCGGATTTGAAATAAATTCAATTGTGAAAAATGATGCAGCATTTTCATTTAATGTTATATTCAAAGGTGCAAATCCACAAATAGCATCTGTTTCTAAGTTAAAAAACCCTTTCAGGATTGCAATAAGCGGAACAAATATTCAGGAAGGAGCAAAAGTTGTAATTGGTGTCGATTCTTCCGTCTGGCAATACACGGAGTTTAGCAATGGTTCAATTATCCTTGAAAAAGGAAACAAATTGAAAAGAAAATTTCCATTAAAAACTACAACCCCTATTCTTGTTATAAACCCTGACGGTTCTGCTACAAAGACATCTTTTAAGAGGTAAAACCCTTCATTTTTTGATTCTAAAGGAGTATTATAGTGGTGGAGGAAAAATGAAAAGGGGATTTTTACCGCCTATTCCGATTGAGTTTTTTGGCCCTGAAGATTTTGATACTTTGAACATTTTTAAGGTATTTTTCTTTTCTGAAGAGGATGAAAGAAAAAACTACCTTTCAACAATAAAGGAAAATGAGAAAAACCTTCCCTACTTTTCAAGAATGGTTATAGGAATTGTGAGAGAAAAAATTATAAGAGAAGTATGGCTTCCAGAACCTTTTTTCATCTCCATTTTAAGACCGATTTCAAAGATACTTACAGATGATGGGGTAAAAGTTGTTCCCTTTAAATATCCACCAATAAGGAATAATGAATTTCTTAAAAATAGTATCTACAATTCACTAAAATATCTTGGGATTTCAGAATCAGACCTTGAAAATCGGCTTGTTGCCTGGAACACGATAAGAAACTCATTGAAAAAAGTTGATGGGGTTCAGATAAGGTCGCTTGCTTTGAGAAGTTATACTTACATAGAATCATTTCATACAATCCTTGACCCTTCTTTGTCATTCCCTCAACTGAGGAACATTGCTGAAAAAAGAGTTGCTTTAAACATTTGCAGTAGCAAAAGGGAGTTCACTTTGAGGCTTGCTACATTTGAATTTACACCCACTCAGAAGGGATTCTACTCTGTTCTTGATAAGATTGGCGGGGCGATTGTATATGATGAATTTTCCCTTGAGTCTTTCCCTTTAAATCACCTTTCTGACATAACATACCTCTATTCGACGGTTTCCTATCCGCTCGGTATTATGGCAAGAAAAGATAAACTTCAAAAAGAGGTGAAGGAGAGGGGTATTGAGGCAATTATTTATTGCACATACAACTCTGCAGAGATCAAAAGCAATGCTGATTTTCTTGAAAGGGAAATAAAAATTCCGATTCATATTTTTGAGTTGAGCGAAAAAGAAGAGAAGAATAAGTTTGAAGAGGCTTTTCTTGAAAGATTTTTAAAAAGACTCTTAGATAAGAGAGGCTAAAGTTGAGATTTAGAATCATAAGAGATTGTGAAAGAACTGGCTTTGTAAATATGGCAGTTGATGATTATTTTTTCGAAAAGTGCGAAAGAAAAGAACTTGAGGAGTGTGTAATAAGGATTTTTAGATGGAATCCTCCCGCACTTTCAATTGGATATCATCAAAAGTATGAGAGGGCTCTCGATGAAGAATATATAAAGCAAGTGGGTTTCGACATCGTAAGAAGGCCAACCGGTGGAAAGGCAGTACTACACGATAAAGAACTGACCTATTCAGTCGTTGGTTCACTTTCTAAAGGTTACTTTGAGGGCGATTCACTTGATCAAACATACCATAAAATATCTATTGCTTTAAAAAAGGGGCTTGAAATTTTGGGGCTCGAGCCAGAACTTGAGAAAAGAAGCAATAAAATTGATGTTCATAACCCATCGCCCTGTTTTCTTATACCGACTCAAAAGGAAATAATCATTAAAGGCAAAAAGATTATTGGAAGTGCACAAAAGCGAGGTTTAAACGCCTTTCTGCAACACGGCTCAATTCCACTTCAACTTGATTACGAGGTTCTCGCAAAATCTACAAGAAACAGTGAGAAAGAAATTCCAATATTCAAAGAAAGTTTTACAGATTTGAGAAGTTTTCTTCCCTCACTTACAAAAGAGCAACTTGAAAGTGCCCTTGTAAAAGGTTTTAAAGAGGAGTTTAAAGGGGAGTTTGAAGAAATCCCACTCAAAGATGAAGAACTTAAACAAATTGAAAAAATTGCCACAAATAAATATTCAACAGAGATTTGGAATAAGAAAAAACAAGAATCGGTTTGATGAATATGGAGGTTAGAAATGGTTAAGATTAATTATTATGGTCATTCCTGTGTTTTGGTTGAGGCGGATGGAAAATCGGTAATTATTGACCCATTTTTGAGGGGCAACGATTTGACAAAAATTAAACCAGCGGAGGTCAAAGTGAACGCCGTGATTGTTACGCACGGCCATTTTGACCATATTGGAGATGCTGTAGAAATTGCAAAAAATAATGACTGTCTTATAATTTCAAACTTTGAGATAGCTTCCTGGTGCGAAAAGCAAGGAGCGAAGATTCATCCACTTCAAGTTGGTGGAAGTTACAAATTTGATTTTGGAAAGGTAAAACTTACTCCTGCGATTCACGGTTCAGCATTGCCAGATGGAAGTTATGGAGGGATTGCAACAGGTGTTCTTCTTTTCATAGGAGGAAAAACGATCTACCACGCGGGAGATACAGGGATAACTTCCGATATGGAACTCTATGGAAGACTTAATCCAATTGACATTGCCCTTCTTCCAATCGGTGATAATTTTACGATGGGCGTTGATGACGCTGTTGAAGCTGCCTTTTTGCTCAAGACTAAATCTGCTATACCCATACATTACGACACCTTTCCAGTGATTGAGGCTGACCCAAAGGCTTTTGTAGAAAAAGTTAAAAAAAGAGGAATAAAGGGAATACTTTGTCCTCCCGGAGAAAGCGTAGAAATATAGCGTTGGTTATACCTACGACTTAATTTGGGTTGGGGTTATGATCTTCTTCTTGAAATTTCAAAAAGTGCGATGGCTGAGGCTGCGGAAGCGTTAAGAGAATCAAGTTCTCCCTTCATTGGGATTTTTAAAAGTAAGTCGCATTTCTTTTTGAGGATTGATTTTACTCCGCTATCTTCAGCACCAACAATAAGAACAATAGGCCTTTTGAAGGGAAGTTTTTCTTTAAAAATGGATGTTCCCTCCATATCAAGGGCACAGATCAAAAATCCCTCCTCTTTTGCATTATCAAGAAACGAACTTTGATTTGAAACAAGAGAAATTAAAAGATGCTCAACGGCACCTGCTGAGGCTTTGCAGACGGTTGAATTTATGTTTACAGAATGATGAGAGCGTAAGACAATTCCTGAAACTCCCGCACAGTAGGCACTTCTTAAAATGGCTCCAACATTTTGAGGGTCTGTAAGGTCATCGAGGACAAGAATAAACTTATTGGGATTCTTGAACAACTCATCAACTTCGGAGTATGGGTAATCCTCAACCTCTGCTACGACTCCCTGATGGTGTCTTGAACCGCTTATCATAACAAGTTTGTTTCTATCCTCAAATTTTGCTTTCAGCGGTGAGATGCCTGATTTTTTCTCAAGTAGAGCAAGCCTGTGAGGGTCGGAAGAGTAAAGATTGATTATCCCTCTTCTATTTGCTTTGAGAAGTTCTGCAATCGGATTAATCCCATAAACAATTTCCATATTTAATGGACTTTGGTTGAATTCTTTAAAAGGGGCTTTCAGTGAAAGCCCCTTTTAATCAAACTTTTATAAAGACTATGAGCAGTGTGTACAAAACGAGGGATTCAATAAAAACAAGCCCTATGATCATCATAACCTGCAATTTGCCAGTAATGGCAGGATTCCTTGCCGCACCTTTACAAGCCGCCGAAATGCCTATTGCTTGTGAGATTCCGCAAAGTGCAGATGCAAAAGCCATCGCAAAACCAGCGGTAAAAACCTTTACGCTCTCTGTGCTCCACGACCCTCCTTCTTTTGTTCCTCCTTCATCCGCAGCAAAGATTGAAACCGAGAGCAAACAAATTGAAATAATCAAGACTAAAGTTGAAATTGTTTTCTTCACTTCTATCCTCCTTAAATTAATGACCTTCTTCTTCATTTGGCAGTGCAAGAGAAATATAGACCGCCGATAACATAAAAAAGACAAAAGCCTGCATACAGGCAACAAACAAACCGAGCAAAATAAAAGCAACAGGAATTCCAAAAGGAACGAGAGTCAAAAATATATGTCCAATCTGATGGTCCCCAAAGATGTTGCAGAAAAGACGGATACCAAGTGAAAAGGGTCTTGAACAGTGGCTAACAATTTCTATTGGGGCGTAAATTATACCAAGCAATGCAATTGGACCAATAAAATGCTTTAAATAAGAAAAACCTCCTCTTGCTAATCCAATAAAATTGTATGTTATAAATGAGCAAATACCAAGTGATAGTGTTACTATTAAACTTCCTGTCGGAGGCAGAAACCCTGGGATAAACCCGAAAAGGTTGCACATAAGTATCAAAACTCCAAAAGTTCCAACAGGGGCAAGATACCTTTTGCCATCTTTGCCTATAACATCATCAAGCATCTTTTCCAATCCTTCAACGGTGATCTCAAGTATCTGTTGAATCGGAGATGGATGTTTGAGTGAAAGTTTTCTTGTCATAAAAAAGAAAAGAATAAGGGATAAGACTAAAATAAAATAGAACATAACAAAGTAATCGGGAAGGTTAAAGTTGAAAAATTTATCAAGAATGATAGTTGGTATTGATTTTAACTCTCCCATAGTTACTCCTTACTGCTTTTTATCCCCCAAAAAATTACGATCCCGACCGGTAATGTTATCCCTGCAAAAAGGGCGAAGGGTTCCTTCTTAAAGAGTGTTATGATACCATATAAAACCACTATGAGCAAGAGTAACTTAAAAAAGACCATAACTCCCAATTTAACAAAACCGCTATCCCCTGAATCAAAAATCATCCCTGCAACCGCAATAAGAAAAATCAAATCAAGAGAGACAACAAGGTTGCAAAGAAAAAATGCCAGAGCAGAGTTAATTTCATCCAGAAAAAGGAATAAAAAAGAAATTGGTAAAGAAATAATGAGTGCTGTTAGAAAGAAATTCAAAGATAACCTTCTTCTTTGCCTTTTTACTTCTTCCAATTCTATCCCTTTCTTTCTTGATCTTTTGAAAGAGTCCTTATTACATCAAAAATTCCAATAAAAATTCCTGTAATAAAACCAATCAATGTAAAAAGATAGGAAGTTTTAAACACTTTATCAAGAAGGTAACCTATCGCTGAAACGACAAAAACAGCAGCGGGAAAGGAGTAGGCAATGTGCGAGTAAATTAAAGCCTTTTTTATATCAAAAGCCATCTATTTTTGGTCTTTTTTCCACTCATCCTGCTTCAGTAAAGAACGCAAATTCTCATAAAGACAGTTGGGACAGTAATTGAATTTTTCAATCATAGTATTGACAAAACCTTCACTCTCCTTTATCGTGCCCTTTTCAATCTGTTTTTCCCCGCCTATGAGAAGAAGGAGTGCATTCTCTAAGATATTTAAAACCTTTGCCTTCTTCTTGCTAAGTTTGTCCTTTTTTAAATGAGCGACTTCAGAACAGAAAATAGGAATAAAACCCCAATCGGAATATTTGAGCGATTCTTCCATCTTCTCTCTCAAGGCGTTTCTGTAAGGCTCATCCTCTTTACCATTTCGTATGGATTTTTCAAGTTCAATGAACTTTTTATCATCCATCTGCTTATTTAGTAGATATGAAAAATATCCTCTTATGAGGAAAAATGGACTTGCTTGAGGATAAACATTCAGTGCGACAAGGACATCTTCTTCAAAAAATCTCAAATATTCTTTTCTTGCAGTGTCAAAGAAATAAGCAAGGTCGTGGTAATGTGCATCAGGCTTTAATTGCAAGAATTTATAAAGACTGTGGTCTCTTGTCAGGTAACTTATTCCTTCAAGAAAATCGTTCATTCCAATACAGTTATTTTCTCTGTTGTAAGCCTCATCATAGAAAAGGTCTGTGATGTCTCGTGGTGAAAAGCCAAACCTTCCTTCATAAAATTGCGTTTCCTTATATTCTTCAGAAAGGAGAAAAATTGTTTCAAGTTTCTTTTTATCAAAATGAACCATCTCGACAGAAAAATCGCTAAAAGAGTCGTAAATAACAGCCTTTTCATAAGGAGTAATCGATGAAATCGTTTCTCTTAACTCTTTTGGATAATTTTCTGCATTTGGTTTTAGTAACCTTGTGAGCACAGCCCATAAACCAGATGAAAGATGAAGCGATGGCGATATGTGCTTGTAGTTGCTTATTCTTTTCAGGTTTTCAAGATGAATTAAAGATTCTTTGCTTCTCTCAAGAAGATAGGGAACAGGGATAAAACTCATCCTTCCTTTAAATGGAGGAAAATCTGCACTTTGTTTGAAAGAATCAAGATTTTCCTCATTTGATGTTGCAAACATAACTAAATTTAGAGAAACTGAATTCTGGGCAATCTCTATCCCGCCTTTATCAACAGCGGAAAGCAGGTATTTATTTAATTCAGGAGGTCTTGTCAAAAAATCTGAAAATTCAACAATGCCATTATTCGCATTTACAATACTTCCCGTCAATTGCTCTAAAACAAGGTGCTGAAGGGGTGAAGGAACAGCATCCCAATTTGTATCCGCAGAAATTATTCTACTTGTGGCATCTGGAGTTTCTTGAGGAGAAATAACAACTGCTCCCCTTTGATATTTTCTGGAAAGATAAAGTCTTCTAACCTGAATGTGTTTTAGAATTTCCTCAACATCACCCTGATATTCATCGTGAAGCGCATCAAAAATCTGCCTGCACCTTTCGCACAAATCAGCCTCAAGGATGTATTTTGAGTTCATAAACTTTACCTTCTCTTCATCAGAAACATTCTTCAAAAGTTCTTCAAGAAATGAAAGCCTTCTTTTAGGAGGGATTAAAAGAAGTGGAGAGTCGTTCACATCGCAGGGAAGTTTAAAGGATGTTTGTTCAGCGGAGAGATGGGCGTATGAATCAAGTTTAGTTGATAATTCATTCTGCTCACCAAAACCCATCCTTTTCCCACTTTCAAGGGGAAAAATCCAGTGAAATGAATATAAAGTTCCCTCTTTTTTTCTTGAATACTCCTCAATCCCCTGCATTAGATATTCAACGATAAGACTTTTTCCTGAACAACTCGGACCGTGAAGGTGAATGATTCTATCTGCCCCTCCTTCAAGAACAAAATTTTTGAGGTCGCTGTAAATTTCGTTTATCACTTCCTCCTGCCCGACCATTTTAGGAAGAGCAGAATTGGGAAATGTCGTACTAAAAACCTTAAATTTTTTATAAAGTGCACCAAGCGAATAACTTTTATCTTCACCAAAATATTCAAGCATATCAAGGAGATACTGAACAGAATTCCTTGAAAGAGAGTATGGCTTTTCTTTTAATTCACCAAGATACTCTTTGAATGATTTTATCCTATGATTTTTTTTAAAGTTATCTGTGGATTCTTTTGACCATAACTCAAGCCAATCGTAATTGTTATCCATCAGTGTCTCCAGAACATCCACCACCTCTTTTTCTTTTCCTTTGGCTTATCTATATCGGGAAGTTTCTTTTCTTTAAGAGGTGATTCAAGTTTCTTTTTTGCAATTTTCGCTTCCTTTTTTCCAAGAGAGTCCATCATCTTTGCTGCCTCTTTAGCCCTCTTTGAATCTGGACTCAGCTCAATCACTTTATTGAGATGCTCTCTTGCCTCATCAAAATTACCCTCCATATTTGCAGCCTCTGCGATTCTTAAATGGACTAAAGGAATGTTCCAATAATCCGGATACATTTGTAAAACACCCTTGTACCTTTCCTTTGCACTTGTCGGGTGAGAACTTCTTAAATAAAAATCTCCAATGTAAATTTCATGAGCTGCAAGGATATTATCCAATTCTTTAATTTTATTTTTCGCATCAGCCACATATTCGCTGTTTGGGTAATTCTCAATCAATTTTTTGAAAGCATCTTTTGAATATACAGCGGGAGAAATATCTCTATCGGGTTTGTCAACTTCTTTGTAATAGCAAAATCCAATTTGATACTGGCAGTATGCGGCAAGTGGGTGCATAGCATGAAAGGAGATAAATGTTTGATACCTTGAAATTGCATTTGCAAATGAATCAATGTTCTTTTCAGCAAAATAACTGTCCGCTATGGCGATTTCAGCCTTAGGACCATAATCTCCGGCATCTTCTCTCAAAGTTATCTGTTCAAAATATTTTCTTGCCGTCTGTGTTCTGTGTTTTTTAATGTAGGTTTGCCCTTTTTCATATAGTTCCTCCACGCTTGTCAATTCAATGGGTTCAGCCCTTTTTGGTGCTCTATTCTTATGGCAACCAAAAAATAAAATCAGAGAAAAAATGCCAACAATTATGAAAATCCTCTTCAATTCAACCTCCTATGATTGAAAGTATCTCTTTGGAAATCCTTTTTGGCTTATTTGCAAGATCCGCTGCAACATGTTTTGTCATTCCCCTTGTAAGCAATTTGTTATCACTTTTTCTATAAATCTCGTAATTAAATGTAAATGTAATCTTTGTGAAGTTTAAAAGTTTTGTTTTTATCAAAATTACATCATCATACAAAGCGGGAGAAAAATATTCTAACTTTGCTTCAATCAAGGGCATCCTTATTCCCATTTTCTCCAATTGAGCGTAGGAAAGTCCTTTTTCTCTTAAATATTCAGTTCTCCCAACCTCCATCCAGTGTAAATAAACAGAGTGGTGCACAATCGCCATCTGGTCTGTTTCAACATATCTAACTCTTAATTCGGTTTCATTTTCAACCATTTATTTCCTCAAATAACTCTTTAGCACTATCTCTGGGAGACTTGCTTGAAAAGACTGATGAGCCAGCAACAAACCAATCGACGCCAGCCTCTTTTAAAATCTTTAAATTGGAGATTGAAACACCACCATCAACCTCAATCTTAACGGAAAGTTCCTCTTCAAATATCAATTCCTTCAATTTTTTAATTTTGGAAATGCTTTTTTTTATAAAACTTTGCCCTCCAAAACCGGGATTTACACTCATTACAAGAACAAAATCTACATCAGACAAAATTTCCTCAAGAGTGCTAACAGGTGTTGAAGGATTGATTGCAACGCCAGCAAGAATTCCCTCTTTTTTAATGAGATTTATCGTTCTATTGAGATGGGCATTATTTTCAATATGGACTGAGATCAAATTCGCCCCGCTTTCCACAAAACTTTTGATCAATGAATCGGGTTTATCAACCATCAGATGACAGTCAAGCGGTAGGTTTGTAACCTTTGAAAGAGAATGAACCACACATGGACCAATTGTAAGGTTGGGGACAAAATGATTATCCATCACATCAATGTGAATCATTCCGCTATATTTTGAAACACTATCTATTTCATCTTTCAGTTTTGTAAAGTCTGCCGATAAAATGGATGGTGCAAGGCATTTTGAGGGTATTGTCTTTTTCATTTTTGGACTCCAACAAAGATAACCTCATTTGCATCAACTGGCATACCCGACAATGGCTTTTGAGTAGTAATTATTCCTTCATTTGAACCGGATGAAATAACTTGAAATCCATATTCAGATAAACTTCTTGAAACGGTTGTAAAATCCTTTTTTATAATGTCGGGCATAACAAAAATTGGTCTTCTTCCTCCTTTGCTTAAAAGTAGAAAACAATCGCTTTCCTTAGGAATTATAGCATTAGAGGAGGGATATTGTGAAATCACCACTCCCTCTTTCCTTCTATCGGAAATGTATGAAAGTGATTTCAATTTAAGACCCAACTTTGAAAGTTCAATTTGAGATTCTTGAAGACTTTTATCAGTCAAGTTGGGCATAACAACTTTTTCAATTCCCTTACTAACCACAACATAAACACTTTGACCTTTTTTTATGCTCATTCCATAAGATGGATTGAAACTGATAATACTTCCCTTTTCTCTTTTTAAATCATATCTCTCTTCAAGAATTTTAAGTTTTAAATTCCTTTCATTCAAAATGTTTTGAGCCTCTTCAACTGAGATTCCATCAAGGTTTGGAACCAGAACCGAAGATGATGAAGAAAAGAATCCTAAGACAATCATAAACCCCATTAAGATTCCGCCGAAGAATAGACAACAAAAAACCACAATCAAAATAAGACGCTTCATAAAGCCTCCTATAAAAGCATATCATAGAATTTTTTGTTTTTTTAGTATATCCTATCCATCTGGAGTAAACTATGTGGTTTAGAAAGAAGCAAAAGCCAGAAGCAACGCCCGAAACAGAGAGGTCTGTGAGAGTTCCAAAGGGACTCTGGACAAAATGCGATGCATGTGGGCAAATAATGTATGGTGAGTTGATTGAAAAAAATAATAATGTTTGCCCAAAGTGCAATTACCATTTTTACATAAATGCAAGGAAAAGGATTGAACTTCTTATAGATGATTCAAAATACGAAGAACTTTTTGCAAATGTACTTCCACTTGACCCGCTTAAATTTTCCGATTTAAAACCTTACAAAGAGAGGCTTGAGGAGTACAAAAAGAAAAGCGGTGAAAAAGAGGCAATAGTTTGTGTTGATGGAAAAATCGGTGGAATTAGAACCGTTTTGTGCGTTATGGAGTACTCGTTTATGGGCGGTTCAATGGGAAGCGTCGTCGGTGAAAAGATTAAAAGGGCAATTGACTATTCAATAGAAAATAGACTTCCCTTAATTATTATTTCAGCCTCAGGCGGAGCAAGGATGCAGGAATCGGTTTTTTCTTTAATGCAGATGGCAAAAGTTTCATCCGCTTTAAAGGAACTTCATAACGCTTCGCTTCCTTATATTTCAATTTTTACAAACCCAACAACGGGTGGGGTTACAGCCTCTTACGCTATGCTTGGTGATATTAACATCGCTGAACCAAAGGCTTTGATTGGTTTTGCAGGACCAAGGGTGATTGAGCAAACGATAAGACAAAAACTTCCGGAGAATTTTCAAAAATCTGAATTCCTGCTTGAAAAGGGGATGATTGATATTGTCTTAAGTAGAAATGAACTCAAGGAGACTATTTCAAAACTTCTTAAACTGATGACTCAAAATATTAAATGAACTACTCATCTTCCTTAAAATACCTCGAAAATCTTGTCAAATTTGGAATCAAAACTGGTGTTGAACATACAAGGACAATATCTCATTATCTTGGCTCTCCCCATCTAAAGTTCCCATCTGTATTGATTGGAGGGACAAATGGAAAGGGGTCAACAGCGGCTTACATAGAATCAATCTTGCGTTTATCCGGCTTTAAAACGGGGCTTTTTACCTCTCCCCACCTCGTTGACATAAGGGAAAGAATCAAGATTGACAACCAACTTGTTTCAAAGAATGACTTTGCAAAAGCAATATCAAGAGTAAAAGGGTGTTATGAAGATTTAAAAAACAGTGAAATTCTTGATGAATGTCCAACATTTTTTGAAACTTTGACTTTAACTTCTTTTTTAATTTTTGAAGAAAAACAAGTTGATATAGCGGTTGTTGAGGTTGGAATGGGCGGAAAAAATGATTGCACAAATATTCTTGAACCGATAATCTCTATTGTAACAAATGTCTCTCTTGATCATCAGAAATATATTGGAAATAAAATTGAAGAAATTGCGTTAGAAAAAAGCGGGATTTTTAGAGAGAACAAGATTGCGGTAGTCGGAAAAACAGATAATAAAACTCTAACAATTTTGAAAAGCGAAGCCTCAAAGAAGGGTGCGATTTTCTTTTCATATAAGGATTTTACCCCAAACAAAGTCAATGGGAATTACATCATCAAATATGATAACTTAAGACAGATTTTTCCATCTCCTCCTTTGCCGGGAAAACATCAGGTTGTAAATTCAGCACTTGCAGTTTTTACAACATTAAAATTGAGCGAAGCAGGTTTCAATTGCGAAAATTCAATCTACGACGGAATTTTGAAGTGTCGATGGGAGGGGAGGCTTGAGAAAATTTCTGAAAATCCTGATGTTTATCTTGATGGTGCCCACAACATTGATGGAGTCAAATCTTTAAAGGATTTTGCTAAAAGCGTTAATAAGAAAAGGGTGGCTCTTTTTGCATCGATGAAAGACAAAGATTTTAAAAAGATGTTAAGACTTGTTGCCCCAATATTCGATGAAATGATTTTCACTCAAATAGATATGAAAAGATGTGCCACAAAAGATGATTTTGAAAAATCAAATTTGCCGTTTAATTACATTTTTATCGAAGAACCGATCGAAGCGTTCTATAAGGCAAAATTAAAAGCGGGTAAGGATGGCGCACTCTTTGTCTTTGGAAGTCTATACCTCGTTGGTTATCTAAAGAGAAATCTTACAAACAGGAAACCACCACTTTTTGGAACGGGAATGTAAAATCACCCATTTCCAAAGCCTAATTTATCTTCATTCTGGGCAAGGGCGTCTCTTACAAATTCAATATGCTCTTCAAGAGGAATGTTAAGCAATGACGCACCTTCGGTAATCTCGTCTCTGTTGACACTCCTTGCAAAAGCCCTATCTTTTAGTTTTTTGATTACGCTTTTAACTTTGACGCTTTTGAAGGATTTGTCGGGTTGAACATAGGCACAGGCAAAAAGAAAACCGACAAGTTCATCGACAGCAAAAAGAGTTTTCTTACAAAGAGATTCCCTTGCAACATTTGTATAAGAAGCGTGAGATAGAATTGCATCCGTAATCTCTTCAGGAAATCCAATTGATGAAAGGTATTTTACACCTCTATATGGATGATCCTCTTTTGTCGGGTATTTCTCGTAGTCAAGGTCGTGTAAAAGCCCAACAATTGCCCACATTTCTTCGTTCTCACCAAACTTTCTTGCATAACTCCTCATAGCAAATTCAACCCCCAAAGCGTGCTTTAAAAGAGCGTCAGACTTAACCCATTCGTTTAAAATTTTGTTGGCATTTTCGTAGTTAACTTCCATCTTTGCCTCCAATTTTTATTTAATCTTCAAGTGTTATATAATAACACAAAAGGGCGGTTAGCTCAGCTGGGAGAGCGCCGCGTTCGCAACGCGGAGGCCGAGGGTTCGAATCCCTTACCGTCCACCATCATCATTTTGACAAATATCAAAATCCGGGCCCACATCCGTTTTAAGCACTGAGAACCCTCGGCTTAAAAAGGGGGTTTCAGGGGGAAAGAAGAGTGTCCCCCTGAGCAATTTAGCTTACAAAGTGGCGAAGGAGAGCAGCGAACGAAGTGAGCGTTGAGGGGAAACCGCCAAAGGTTTCTCCTTAAGGAGCGAAGTATTGAGCGACGCTGAGGTTGTTCGAATCCCTTACCGTCCACCACTGTCTCAAAGAAGGGGTTTCACCCCCT
>DHFQ01000084.1 GCA_002402325.1 Candidatus Aminicenantes bacterium UBA4820 | reverse complement strand
GGGGAAACTTCTGGCAGTTTCTCCTCAACACTCGCATTTTCACTTCGTTCAAAAGCTCGCTGCTCCTCTTCGCCACTTCGTGGGAGTAATTGCTCAGGGGGACACTCCCCTTTCCCCCTGAAACCCCCTTTGTGTGCCGCGGGTTCCATCCCCTCAGTAAAAAAAATTTGGTGGAGCTAGCGGGGATCGAACCCGCGGCCTCTTGAATGCCATTCAAGCGCGCTCCCAGCTGCGCCATAGCCCCACAACTTCTTAATTATAAAATAAGTTTGCCTTTTCGTCAACTCAAGGGACAATTTTAAAATTAGGTCTTATTCTACTCAAAGAGATTTTTCTTTTCAGGATTTGATTCTTCCTCTTCATCCCCAAGATAAATTTTTAATTTTAGTGGCTCTTTTGTCTTTATGAATCCTTTTTTGTTTTCGCTCTCCTCAATTGCGGTTGCAATATGCCTTGTTTTTGCATCCACATTGTCAAGGTAGTGAAAAAATGTTGCTTCGACCGTTTGCGGATTAACGGGAGAACCAAAGCCATCCTCAATATAACCTTGATGGCTCAAAATTATGTGAACAATTTGTCTTCTCTTTTCAATAGGAAAATTCTCTATTTTATCTATCAAACTCTCAACATACTTTGCCCCAAGATAAATATGTCCCATAAGGTGTCCATCAACTGTGTATTCAAAACCAACATTCTGCGAAATTTCCATTGTTTTTCCAGCATCATGTAAGAAAGCACCAGCGATGAGCAAGTCTTTGTTTAAAAAGGGATAAACAGGGGAGAGAGCAATCACAGCCTTAGCAAGGGTCAGTGAATGCTCCAAAAGTCCATAAAGCCATGAGTGATGAATCATCGTTGCCGCTGGAGCATTTGCATACTCCTCAAAAAGTGGTTCATTTCTAAATGTTTTAAGAAGCCTTCTGTAATCAACATCATCAATTTGAGAAACTATTTTCTCAAACTCTCTTATCATCTCCTCTTTCTCAACCTTACTTTTCTTGATAAGAATGGATGTGTCAAATTGATCTTCATTTGCCTCCTTTACCGATGAGATTGTAAGTTGCGGTTCATCATTGAATAAATCAATCTTTCCTTCGACGCTTAGAGGTTTTCGCGGAACTAAAATTGACTTATACTTCTCAACCATTCCATTGTTATTCCACATCTTTGCCTTCAAATCGGTGTCTGCATCAACCTTGAATTTTCCCTGCCAAAATGGTTCTCCCTGCTTTGTCTTTCCTATAGAACCAGTTAAAAGCCAAAGGGTTTCTTTAATTAAATCTCCTTCCGAAAATTTTCTCTTAGCCATAATTTTTCCTCCTCATTATATTTTAGCAAAAATCGACAAAAATTGGAATAAAATTTTGAATTTGGTGTAAAATTATCTTTTAGAAAGGGGGAGAAATGAGAGTAACGATTATTTATGCCCATCCAAATCCAGATAGTTTTAATAGTGCCATCCTTCAGACAACTATAAAAGTGCTGAAAGAGAGGAATGTTGATTACAGGGTGATTGACCTTTACAAAGATTTTAAGAAGGTTGTTCTTGACGGTGATGATTTTGAAATTCTTCAAAAGGGCGAAAATCCAGAGGATGTAATTAAGTTTCAAAATGATATTCTCTGGGCTACAAAACTGATTTTCATCTATCCCGTGTGGTGGTGGCAATTCCCCGCTATTTTAAAGGGATTTGTCGATAGAGTTTTCTCTTACGGATTTGCCTATTCGACTGATGAGAATGGGATTGTTCCACTTTTAAAGCACGAAAAGGGGCTTGTTTTTATGACAACAGGTGGACCCAGGGAGGAATATGAAGGTTCTGTAAGGCTTGATGTTTTAAAACTTCCCATAACTGAAGGAGTTATGGGATTTTGTGGAGTTAAGAAGTGTGAAACGCACATCTTTTATTCTGTTCCAACGGTAAGCGATGAGATAAGAAAGAATTACCTTAAAATAGTAGAAGAGGCAGTAAAAAAGTTTTAAACATCAATATCTTATCATACCGTAGATTTTCAAAGATTTTGTAATATTTCAAAAACAAAAAAAGGTGGGTTGCAAAATTCGACATTGCATCAACTCCTTATTGTTAAAAGACAATACCAATCATCGATTGGACCCGATAAATGCGTAGCATTTACCTGCGTCAAATTAAGATGCAAATCAATATCAGATTTGGGGTGAGTTGCAATTTTTGTCCATTGAGTTTATCATTGGTAATTAGGAGTTTTGATGGTCATTGAGGAAAAAATAGTAGAGACAATTTTGAAAGAGAATAACTTTATTATTACAACTCACATTTCACCGGATGGGGATGGACTTGGCTCTGCGCTTGCCTTAAGAAGAGGGCTTAAATCAATAGGAAAAAATGCCTTTATCGTTATCCATTCAAAAGTTCCACAAAATCTCAGATTTTTACTCCATGATCCGAAGGAAATTGAAGAGGTTGAATCATTTTCTCTTATAAATGACCCCAAAAAGTTCTTTACGATAGTGGTTGATATGGGCTGTTTTGAAAGGCTTGGCGATGTTCATAACTTTGCAGGGAGAACAAAAGGAATTCTCATAATTGACCATCATATCGTTCAAATTTCTGAAAATGTCCTTTATTTGATTGACACTTCCGCATCTGCCACAGGTGAGGTTGTCTATGATTTTCTAATGAACATTGGGATCAAACTTACGAAAGAGATAGCGGAACCTCTTTATGTTGCTATAGAAACCGATACTGGCAGTTTTAGATTTAAAGGAACTACACCAAGGACGCACCGGTTAGCGGCAACTTTTCTTGAAATGGGTGTTAATCCAGGTTATGTCCACACTCAACTTTATGAAAATGAATCTCCGATGAGATTGAAAGTAATGGGTGAGGTTTTTTCAACTATTTCACTGTCAGAAAAAGGAAAAGTAGCATCAATGGAATTAAGACAGCAAGCCCTTCAAAAATTGGGTGCAAAAATTGAAGATGGTGATGACCTTGTTCAATATCTTATGATTATTGAAGGAGTTAAGGCTGGATTTTACTTCAAGGAAATTTCGTCTGAAAAGACAAAAATTTCCTCACGGTCAAAGGGAGATTTTGACCTTGATGCTTTTCTTTCAAAATGGGGCGGGGGAGGACACCCAAATGCTGCAGGTTTGCTTTTAAACTGCGATATTGAGAGTGCCAAAAAAATGGTTCTCTCTGAAGCCATTCAAGTTATTGATAATCAATGAAAAAGATTGCCTCAATCCTTCTTTCAGGTTGTGGAATTTTAGATGGAAGCAATCCGTATGAAGTTGTCTTATTTTCTGAACTTCTTGAATCGTATAATTTTGAGGTAGTTTTTGCCTCACTCTCAAAGTATCAGTTGAACACCGTTAATCATTTGACATTAAAGCAACAAAAATCCTCAAAAAGAAACATTCTCTTTGAATCAGCAAGAATTTCAAACGGAAAAATTTTTAACCTGAAAGACCTTTCTCCAAAATTGCCGAGCGTCTGCATTCTTGTTGGGGGACAGGGAATCATAAAAAATTTCATTGACATTGAAGGAAACCCTTTAAAAGAAGTAAGAAGATTCATTACAGAATTTCATAAAAATCAAGGAGTTATAATCGCAGTCTCGCTTGGGGTTTCCCTTTTGAGTTCAATCTTTAAGGAATACAACTTTGATTTTGATCTTCTTAATATCAAATCAGGAAATTATCTTGTCAACAAAGAAAAGAGATTTATTGTATCTCCCGGCTCAATCGCCACTTCATCCCTTTCAATCCTGAGAAAAGAATTTGAAAGCGATGTTAAAGAAGCATTAGATATTTTTCCCTGACGCCCCATACTTTTCAGTAGGGGAGGAAAAACTTCGGCAATAATTCTAGAAAGGCAATCACTTTTAAAAAGAAATTATTCATTTTAAATAAAGATATTTCTTTAATTGTCAATTGATTCTAAGCAAATCTTTACATATTCGATAACAAGTTAATATTGAAATTATAACAAGATGTTTGTTGATATTTAAGCCGATTTATTCTAAGGAAGCCACATTTTTGATTGCGTCTTAAGAGGGTTTTTATCAAGAAACTATTTTAGAACCATTTTGTCGGTATATATTTAACATAAGATATCTTATCAGACATTATAACGGCCAAAAAAGAGGGCGGACAGAACCGCCCACTGCTTTTATTTAATCAGCAAACTGCCGATCAATAACCTATCCTCAAGTGAACTTTGATGAACAAGAGGAACAACCTCCTGAAGAATAAGACTCATTTGACGAGCCTGAAACACTTCCTGGTGCAGAAATCAATTTTTGAACATCCTTTGATTGGCAATCCGGGCAAACAATTTCGCAATCCTCAAGCCGTTTAAACACAATTTTTTCGAACATTCTCCCACAAACATTGCACTTAAATTCAAATATTGGCATAAATATCTCCTGCTCTTACAGAGCCTTTTCTATCATATTTTTAATCATTGGTTTAGGTATTGCCCCTATTTGCTGTGCAACTACTTCCTTATTCTTTATCAGAAGAAGTGTCGGGATTGACATTATTCCGTATTTTGAGGCAGTTTCAGGACTTTCATCAACATTTACTTTAACAAATTTTACTTTTTCACTCATTTCCTTAGCAACTTCATCAACTACAGGTGACACCATCCTGCACGGACCACACCAGGGTGCCCAGAAATCAACAAAGACGGGAAGTGAACTGTTGATTACCTCCTTTTCAAAGTTAGAATCATTTACTTCCATAACAAATTCAGCCATTTTTTACTCCTTTCTCTTTTTCGTTATCTTCGTGAGTTGAACTCAACTCATTTGGTTTGACCGCTCAAGTGGGAATTCCTATTTTAGGCAAAATTACTCGGGTTAGCAAGTAGAAACCGAGAATAATAGCAAAAATAACAAGTACCTCTTTAAAATTCAATTTGATATCCTCCCTTAAAATTTCTGTTCATTTCAATAATTCCAATATTAATTAACAACCCTTTTAAGTTTTTGTTCCAGATAAGTTGCGGTTTTTAAAGTTGAGCCCTTTGACATTTGCACCGTCTTAAATGCAGCTTCAGCCATTTCCTGTCTAATCGATTCATTTTCAAGAAGTTGCTTAATTTTGTCAGAAAGTGTTTCTTTTTCACACACAATTGCTGCACCATTTTTTATGAGAGACATCATCTCAACATAGAAGTTGTTGAAATGTTTCCCCGTCAGGATTGGCACTCTAAAAACTGCCGGTTCAAGTGGATTCTGCCCGCCAAAAGGTAGGAATGTCCCTCCAATTATCGCAATGTCAGCATAAGAATAAAAGTAAAACAACTCACCAATAGTATCAATAATAAGGACATCCCACTGAGATGACTCCCCTTTTGATCTCAAAACTGATTTAAGTTCATTTTTTTCACAAAGGTCTATGGTAGTCTTAACTCTATCGGAATGTCTCGGGGCAAAGATTAGCCTTATATTAGAGTTTATTTCCTTTACTTTCTTAAAGTTATTGATTACAATTTCTTCTTCTCCTTCTCTTATGCTTCCTCCGATTATAGTGCTGATTTGTATATCAGGAAAAAGATGGGCAGTTTTTAACCTAAATTCAGTAAGTTCTTTTTTTTCAGGAGGTTCTATATCAAATTTCATATTGGGAAGAACGATACAATTCTCCTCTTTAACCCCAAGGTCTAAAAATCTCTTCTTACTATCATCAGAAAGAGATGACAAATAAATATGTCCAAGAATATCAGAAAGAAATCTTTTAAATTTAATGTATCGCTTAAAAATATTATCTGAAATCCTCCCATTTACAATGAAAAATGGTATTTTCTTTCGCGTGCATATTTGAATAATAGAGGGCCAAATTTCAGTTTCAACCATTACGATAGCCTTTGGTTTTAGTCTCTTGACTGCTCTTAGTTGAAATGGATAAAAGTCGATTGGAAAAGCGGACAATGGGAATTTACTTTTTTTCAATTGCGAAAGTCCTGCCCTGGTTGTTGATGTTAAAAAAGGGTTAAATCCCCTTTCCTTCAAAATTTCAGCAAGTTTTAGACTGATTTTTGACTCACCAAGCGAAACAGAATGTATCCAGATTGGATTATTATTACACTTTGGAAGAAATCCAAGCCTTTCTTTCAATCTTAAAAATCCCTTCTGCTGTCTCCATAAATAAAGAAGATAGATTGGTAAGAGTATCAAAATAACGAGGTTATAAAGGTAAATCAACCTATTCTCCGTACAAACTTTCTCTTAAAACATCGGCAATTCTATACAAAGACCATAATAGCACAAGAAGGTAAAAAGATGAAAATATGATGATGTGTGGTGATTCCAAAAGGTAGTCACAGCCATTTGAAATGATTCCACCAATAGATGGAGTAGGAGGCAAAAGTCCAAGCCCCAAAAATGAGAGCGATGATTCAGTCATTATAATTGTTGCCGCACCTACTGTCGCCTGGGTTGACAATAGGGGAAACAAATTTGGAAATATGTGATTTTTAAAGATATAATAAAATCCTCCCCCACTTATTCTTGCCGATTCAATAAAGTTTGTCTCTCTTAAATTTGCTGAAATTGTCCTTGATGTTCTTGCATAAGAGATCCACGATGTCGTGGTAAGGGCAAAAATTAAAGACAACTCTCCCCTTTTAAAAAATGTCATAATTACTATAGCAAGAAGTATTCCCGGCAAGGAAAGTAATACATCAATAATTTTTGTTATGGTAAAGTCCGCAAATCCTCCATAATAACCTGCGATTCCTCCGAGCAATCCGCCCAATCCAATTGCAAAAAAAAGGCTTATTAAAGTCAGTTCAATTGATATTCTTGAGCCGTAGGTTAATCTTGCGAAAAGGTCTCGTCCAAGTTCATCGGTTCCAAGTATGTTTTCAGAATCTGGCGGCGAGAGCCTCTTTTCAAGGTTGATTGAAAATGGATTTGAAAAAAGTGGGGTAATAAAGGCAAGAATTGTCATAATAGTTAATAGCGTAAGTGGAAAAACAACTTTATTTTTCATATTTAACTCTTGGGTCTATAAATTTGGTGATAATATCCGCCAATAAGTTGCTAAGTAGATAGATAACGCTAAAAATAATGACAAGCCCTGTCAGAAGCGGATAATCCCTCGTATAAACCGATTTTACAAGAAGTGAGCCTATCCCCTGAACCCTGAAGATTTTTTCAGCAATAATTGCCCCGGTCAAGAGTCCACCAAATTGCAAGCCATTAATTTGAATGAATGGAGGAAGAGAATTTGGGAAAAGATGCACAAAAAATGATTTTATCTTTGAGTTACCTTTTTCAATTGAGTGAAGGAAATATCCCTTTCTCCTCTCCTCAAGCAGTGAGGACCTTAAAACCCTTGAAGAGTATGCAGAAAAGGGAATTGATAAAGTAAATCCCGCAAGAAAGTGAGATTCAGAGACAGGAAAAATTGGAAATTTTACGGCAAGAAACAAAAGAAGTATTGGCCCAAAAAGAAATGAGGGAGACACGATCATTATTGATGTTAAAATGAAAAAGAGTTTGTCAAAAAATCTCTTTTCGTAATATGCAGAAAAAATTCCAATCAAAACAGAAATAAAAAGCGAAATTAAAATTGAAATTAAGGCTATTTTTAAAGTTTCAGGAAAGGCATCCTTCATCTCATCAGAAACAAGCCTTCTGGAAACTATTGATTTTCCAAAATCAAGTTGCAGTGCTGACAGAATAAATGATTTATACTGAATCAATATCGGCTTATCAATCCCCAACTCCCTTTTTAAAGCAATCCTGTCCTCCATCGTTGAATTTTCACCAAGCATTATCTCAACAGGATCGGATGGGGCAAGCCTTGAAAGAAAAAAAATTAGAGATGCAGATGCCAAAAAGATAAAAAGAATTTCACCAAATTTCTTAATAACTGCATTCATAAGGTACAATTTTAACATATAAAAAGTTCGGTGTGGAATTTCATCATTGTAAATTGTAAATTTTCAATTAAAATGGTTTCCTCTTTTTATTTTCTCTCACAACCTTACACATTGTTGTTTTCTAACTCTTTTATATTCAAATGGTAACTATTAGACTTGACAAATGAATACTAAAGATATATATTATTACCTGACTAAACTTTAGTTTGATTTGGAGGAAAGAATGAATTTGGAAAAGATGACTGAAAAAACAAGAGAGGCTTTGTATAGCTCGTCAACTATGGCAAAAAAGTTGATGAACCCTGAAATAAAGCCCGAACACCTCTTTTTATCTTTGATTGACCAGAAAGGGGGAATCGTTCCCGAGATTTTGAATAAACTTCAAGTCGATTTTCTCGTCCTGAGAAATAGGCTTGAATCATCCCTGCAAAAGTATCCAGAGTTAAAAAGAGCAGAGGAACCAAGGCTTTCTCAGGAGGTTTTAAATATAATTGAGAAAGGCTTTGAAAAGGCAAACTTTCTTAAAGATGAGTTTCTTTCAACTGAGCATCTTCTTCTTTCTATGGCTGAGGAGCCTACCTTATCACAAATTTTTAGAGAAATTGGTGTTGATGAAGAGAAGATACTTTCAATTTTAAAGACGATCAGGGGAACCCAGAGGGTAACGGACGAATCTCCCGAAGGCAAATACTCCCCTCTTGAGCAGTATGGAAGGGATTTGACCGACCTCGCAAGAAAAGGGAAACTTGACCCTGTTATTGGAAGAGACGAAGAGATAAGAAGGCTAACGCAGATTCTCGCAAGAAGGACAAAAAATAACCCGGTTCTTGTTGGTGACCCCGGCGTCGGAAAGACAGCAATTGTTGAAGGACTCGCTTTAAGAATAGTCAAAGGTGATGTTCCGGAAACTTTGAAGGACAAAAGAGTGGTTCAACTTGATATTTCGTCAATGATAGCGGGTGCAAAATACCGTGGTGAGTTTGAAGAGAGGCTAAAGTCCGCCGTAAAAGAGATCATTGCAAGCAATGGTGAGATAATCATATTCATAGATGAACTTCACACGATTGTCGGAGCAGGTTCTGCAGAAGGTTCTATGGATGCTTCAAACATTTTAAAGCCATCACTTGCAAGAGGTGAACTACACGCAATTGGTGCAACAACCGTGAATGAATACAGGAAATACATTGAAAAAGACCCTGCCCTTGAAAGAAGATTTCAACCAATTTTTGTAGGTGAACCAACAATAGAAGATTCAATAGCAATTTTAAGAGGGCTTAAAGAGAGGTTTGAAGTCCACCATGGAGTCAGAATCAGGGATGCCGCAATCGTTGCAGCGGTGACATTGAGCAACAGGTATATTCACGATAGGCATCTACCCGATAAGGCAATAGATTTAATTGATGAAGTTGCGGCAAGGCTGAGAATTCAAATCGATTCGCTCCCCTATGAACTTGACAACCTTGAAAGGAGAATCTCATCTCTTCAGATAGAAAAAGAGGCTTTATCAAAAGAGGAAAAAAATGAGGATGTCAAAAAAAGACTCAAGGACATTGATGAGGAACTTCAGGTTTTAAGAAAAGACGCAGAAAAAATGAAGCAAAAGTGGCAAAAAGAGAGAGAACTGATTAAATCCTTGCAGGATAGCAAAAGGGAACTTGAAAGTTTCCGTCATGAGGCAGAAAGGGCTGAAAGAAACGGAGATTTCAATTATGCAGCGCAGTTAAAATATGGCAAAATCCCTGAAATTGAAAGCAAAATCAAAAAGATTCAGTCCGAACTCGAAAAAGAACGGGAAAATGGCGCCCTTTTAAAGGAGGAAGTGGATGAAGAGGATGTTGCGGAGGTAGTCTCTTTGTGGACACATATCCCCGTTTCAAGATTGGTTGAAGGGGAGAGGAAAAAGCTTCTTGAAATGGAAGAAAGAATAAAGCAAAGGGTTGTTGGACAGGACGAAGCAGTAAAAATCGTCTCAGATGCTATAAGACGGTCCCGTTCAGGATTAAAAGATCCGGGGAAGCCCATTGGAACATTCTTCTTTATGGGTCCTACAGGAGTTGGTAAGACAGAACTTTCAAAATCCCTCGCAGAATTCCTTTTTGATGATGAGAAATCAATAATAAGGATCGATATGTCGGAATATATGGAAAAGCACACAGTTGCAAGGCTCATTGGTGCACCTCCCGGATATGTCGGCTACGAGGAGGGAGGACAACTCACCGAAGCAGTCCACAGGCACCCCTACTCAGTAATTCTACTTGATGAGATAGAAAAGGCTCATCCGGATGTTTTAAATGTTCTTTTGCAAGTTATGGATGAGGGAAGGCTTACCGACGGGAAGGGAAGAACTATAAACTTCTCAGAAACTTTGATAATTATGACGAGCAACATTGGTTCAAGATGGATAAGCGAATATTATCTCAAAGATCCAGAGTACGCAAGGAAAAAGATCGATGAGGAATTAAAGTCAACCTTCAAACCTGAATTTTTAAACAGGATTGATGAAATTGTCTTCTTCAAACCTCTAACAAAGGAAGATATTGTTGGCATCGTGAACATACAATTAAGATACCTTGAAAAGAGACTCAAAGAGAGAGACCTCAATTTAATTGTTACCAAAAAGGCAAAGGAGTACATCGCAGAAATTGGCTTTGACCCCGTATTTGGAGCAAGACCATTAAAGAGGGTTATTGAAAAGCACATTCAAAATCCTCTATCTTTAAAAATCCTTGAGGGGGATTTCCCAAAAGATTCCACGATAAAAATCGATTTTAAAGATGGGAAACTCCTATTTTTAAAGGAAAAAAATGGTGTATAATGGTCTTTAAACTTACGAACGGAGGATTTAATGTTTGGAAACTTTTTTAAAACCTTTTTTCTACTAACTTTGATGGCTTGTCTATTCCTTTTTGTCGGTTATTTGATTGGAGGAGAGGGGGGCTTGATAATAGCCTTTCTTTTCTCCTTAATTTTCAATTTCTTTACCTACTTTTTCTCGCACAAAATTGTTTTAATGTCATATAATGCAAAGCCTTTAAGTGAGGCTGAAGCACCAAGGCTACATGCAATTCTTGCAGAATTGTCTCAAGCCGCTCAAATTCCAAAACCGCCTTTATACCTCGTAAATAACCCATCCCCAAACGCCTTTGCAACGGGAAGAAACCCGAAAAATGCTGTTGTTTGCGTGACATCGGGACTTACTGAAATTTTAAACGAAGATGAGATAAAGGGAGTTTTGGGGCACGAACTTGGACATATAAAAAACAGGGATATCCTTCTTGCAACAATCGTTGCCTCCTTTGCCTCTGCAATAATGTTCCTTGCAAATATGGCAAAATGGGCTGCATTTTTTGGCGGAGGTTCAAGGGATGATGAAAGAGGAGGAAATGCTGTAGGACTTGTTGCACTTTTAGTTACTGCAATTCTTGCACCAATCGCAGCGGTTTTAATTCAAGCCGCAATCTCAAGGCAGAGGGAATATCAGGCGGATGCAACGGGAGCAAATCTCGCAGGAACCCCAATTGGGCTTGCAAATGCTTTAAAAAAACTCTCTTACGCCTCAAAACGAATCCCACTTGAAGCATCCCCCGCAACATCACACCTTTTCATTGTAAAGCCATTTAGCGGACAGGCAATTTTCAACCTATTTTCGACCCATCCACCGATTGAGAAAAGGATTGAAAGACTTGTGGGGAGATACGAATGAAAAGAAATCTGAGTTTGATATTTGTTTTTTTGCTGATTTCAGTTTTTGGTCAGGAGTCGTTAAGAGAAACCGCCGTTGTTAAAGTTGTTCAGAAGGTCAGCCCTTCCGTTGTTTCAATTTCATCAATGCAGAGGGTTCAAAATCCCTTCTTTTTTGGTGATTTCTGGAACCTCTTTGGCTTTGGTGATGAGTTTGAAGGACCATCTCAGGAGGAACAATCACTTGGAAGCGGATTTATAGTTGATAAAGATGGATACATTCTAACGAATGAGCATGTTGTTTTAACAGGACAAAGCATCAAAGTTTCGCTTTCAGATGGTAAAACATATCCTGCAAAACTTGTTGGTGCCGCACCGGAGGCTGACCTTGCACTTTTAAAAATTGATGGTGCAACAAATCTTGTTGCCGCTGAACTTGGAAATTCCGATGATCTTTTAATCGGTGAAACCGTTATTGCTGTTGGAAACCCCTTTGGGCTCTCAAAAACTGTGACAGTTGGAGTCCTTTCCGCAACTGGAAGAACGGTCTATTCAGGAAAAAGAAGTTACTCTGATTTTCTTCAGACAGATGCAGCGATCAACCCCGGAAATTCGGGAGGACCACTTTTAAACATTCTTGGAAAGGTCATAGGGGTCAACACCGCAATCATAAAAAATGCGCAGGGAATTGGCTTTGCGATACCAATAAACAGAGCAAAGAGAGTTATGCAACAACTTAAAGTGTATGGAAAAGTGAAGCAGATTTGGCTCGGAATTTTGACGGCAGACCCTAATGAAAGGTATTTAAAAAAATTGGGAATTGATTACGGCGTCGTTATTGTAAAGAAATTCCCCTTTGCATTTCCTCAATCCGAAGAATTTGAGGAGGGAGATGTAATTCAAAATATAAACGGCAAAAAAATATCTTCGGTTGGAGATTATAACGCAATAGTTTCACTTCTTCAAAATGGTAGTAGAGTTTCAATTGAAGTTGTAAGAGAAAAAGGAAGAAGAACAATAACACTAAACTGCTCTTATTTACCCGACTCATTGACACCAGCGATGGCGTGGGAACTTTTGGGGTTGAGAGTAAGTGATGGAAGAGGTGGAGTTTATGTTGACTCGGTAAGGAAAAATTCTCCCGCACAAAGAGTTGGGCTGCAAAAAGGCGACCTGATTTTATCGGTTGAGGATGAAAAGGTTTTAAGCGAGAAAGATTTCCTTACAAGGGCAAAAAATGCCTTCGTTTCAACTGGACTTCCAATAACAGTTGCAAGAGGCAACTGGAGTTACTATGTAACCTTAAACATTCTGGAGGAATGAAATATGAGTGATAAACAGCAAGGAATAAAGGAACATCAAATTAAAGTTGTTGATAAAAGGAGAGTTGGAAAGGATAAAAACGCAGTATCGGTAGAACCAAATTTGAAGCCAACTTATGTTGAACAACTTGAAAATAAAGTTGCGAAGATGGAGAGTGCCTTAAAAAACAAAATCGCAGAAATTGAGGAAGAATCAAGAAAATCAAGGCAGAGGGTTGAAAGGGATCTTGAAAAGAGATTTGAAGAAAAACTTGAAAAATTGATTTATGATGTTTTAGAACTCTCATCGGCTGTTGAAAAGGCGATTGAACTTTCATCAGAAGATGAGAAGGTCAAAGAAGGGCTTAAGCTCATCTCTAAAGGCTACCTAAAGTTTCTTGAAAAACTTGGAGTTGAAGTTCTAAACCCTTTAAACGAGGAGTTTGACCCCAATTTGATGGAAGCGATTCAAACACAAAAAGGAGAGAAAAATAGAGTTTTAGCGGTCTATCAAAAGGGTTACAAAAAGGGAGATAGAATCATCAAAGCACCAAAAGTGGTAGTCGGAAGTGGAGAAGAAGAGGCAGAAAAAGGTAATTGATAGACTAATAAACAATATCCTTGCCTAAAAGATAGCGCTAATGTGTTTAAATTTTTTGCAAAAGATTCAAGAGATTTAAAATAGACCTCCTCCCTTTTTCTTCCAAAGGAATGCTGGGAGGGTTTTACCTCTTATCGGGGCTGTCCAAAAAGTGAAATG
>DHFQ01000099.1 GCA_002402325.1 Candidatus Aminicenantes bacterium UBA4820 | reverse complement strand
AGGATATGCTTACAAGTATAGGCGGCATAATAAGTGGAGCCGAACCATTTAGCAATGCTTTAAATAAAGAGAATATCGCTTCTTTTACCTTTTTTTTAGCAAAGCCTGAAGCATCAGGTAATCTCTATCTTCTCGTCAGGGCATCAATTCCTCCAGGTTGCATAAGGAGTGAGATTCTTAAATTAAATCCTGGGTGGAGGTTTGAAAACAACAACTCGAACGCGGATTGGATAGAAACAGAGATTGCTCTTCCATATCATATAGATGGACTTGTTAAATTGCCCGATGGGGCTGATTATTTAAAAAATGCACCTCTTGATAACCACGTTCTGCATAACCAATATGGCACTCCTGGCATGATAGAGAAACTTCAATCTCTCGCAAAAGATGTAAGAGACTGGTACCAGAACAAGGCTTCTAATGGTTTAAAGGTTAAAATAAGTTTCAACGATTTGAGCCTTGAATACGGAGGAATACTTGATTATCATAGTGAATGGTATTGTGACCACAAATTGCATAGGGTCGGAAAGTCAGCGGATTTAAACACAACTAATTGCTTAAATTGTGACGCTAATCAACAAGGATGCACAAATCAGTCAAGTTGTGACGAGTACACCTACACTGATAAAGATACTAATATCACGGTGACGGATTACATAAAAAATAAAATTGATAAGTTGGCAAGCGCGCGTGATCTTTACGAATGGCATACAAGCCCAAACTGTGGAGACCCTCCACCTCCAGCAGGTCACAATGACCTGAGACCGCTAATTCATCTTGACCTTGAAAAAAAGAATAAATAGGAGGAGCAGATGAAAAAAAGAGATTTCCTTGCGTTTTTTCTTTTATTGGTTTTAGTAAATATTTTTCCTGAGGAACCTTCCCCGCCCATTTTTGAAAATATTTCAATTGATTGCTCGGTAACCCTTGATTGTCCCCAAGGCGTATGCTACTATACATATCATTACTTTAATTTTGAAATAGTTCACCCGGGAAACACCGTTTCCGTAGGCGATTGGGAGTTTGCAGTGAAAGACCTTCTGGAAGACTTTATCTTGCCTGAACCCATAGACTTCACCTACTTTACAGTTGCAAAAAAATTCCATCCTTATGAGGTGTTTTATATTAACAACAGATATCCAGAGCCAGAACATTTGCATCCAGATGGTCCACGAGTCAATGTTGATATTGAGGACGTAGTTTCTTTCGGCCCTGGAGGGACTGCGTCTCATCCTGTAGATATTGCATCATATAAGCCACCAACCATAAAAATATTATGGTTTAATCCTAAATTAAGAAGTATTAACGATTATATAGGAGCACTTTGTAACTATCGAGGAATAGATTGTATGGAGTTTCCTCCTGAAGAAATGGTTCAAATACATCTTTCCTACATTCGTAAGATTCCCTCTTTAGGTCCCTCTCCTGCCTCTGTTGGTTCTTTTGACCACTGGGATTTGTTTATATCTGATGTTTCAAAATCAAAGGATTTAGGGTGGGTTACGGATAACAATTTGTATGACTCAATCTATCAAAGGTTAACAACTGGAAGGCAGGCAGCTTATGACCAAAATTTAACCCTTGTCAATACAAAACTTCAGGAGGTTATTGATATAATTTCACAATCAAATCAAAGTCAAAGAAGGGATGAGTTTTATTACCTTGTCTATTACAACGCACTTTCTTTAAAAGATCATATTCCATGGCCATTTGAGCCAAAGCTCACAGCAACTCCAGGTTATGAAAAACACGCGCTTGGAGAGATACATCAAATTGAAGCAACGCTCGTAAACCAATCAAATGGTTCTCCTATTTCAGGTGCGTGTTTTACTATGAGAGTTGTAGAAGGACCGAATACTGGAATATCACAAGAAAATTATACAAATTCACAGGGGAAAGCGATTTTTCGTTACACGGGATATGCTGAAGGAACGGATAAAATAAAGATAGGACAAGGAGTAGTAGGGAAATGCACAGCGTATGGTCAACATGTAGAAAACCTTTTTGCAGAGTGGGAGGGATATGTAGATTTTGCGACGATGCTTGGACCAAAAGTTATGGATGTAAGTGGAGGTCAAAGTATAACATTGAGNNTTGTCTATAATTTTGGAACTGTCAATTCACCGCAAACAACATTGAAGTTTTTGATGGCGGATAAATCCTTTGACAGCGACCCTCCTCCTGTAACTACTGAAATAGGGGAGATGATTGTTGATCCGATGGAAAAGGGAGGAGAGCCCTTCAGTTGCTCACAGGATGTCATAATTCCTCAAAATATAACTCCTGGAAGGTATTACTTTGATGCGTGTGCCGATCCTGATGATTTAATCCCTGAACCAACGGAGTGGAATAACTGTGCCTCATCAATTGTAAGTTTGATTTTAACCATACCACCGGTTGAAAACAAGCCCCCCGATTGTTCAAAGGCAAAGCCGAGCAAGGATAAACTTTGGCCACCAAACCACAAACTTGAAAACATTTCAATTCAAGGGATAACCGACCCAGAAAACGATCCTTTCACAATTACAGTTACATCAATAACGCAGGATGAACCGACAAATGGTCTTGGTGATGGAGACACATCCCCGGATGGTTTTGGGATAGGGACATCAAATCCACAGGTAAGAAGTGAAAGAAGCGGAACGGGAAATGGAAGAGTTTATCAGATAAACTTCAAAGCGATAGATTCAAAAGGTGGAGAATGTAGCGGTTCTGTAAAGGTTGGAGTTCCCCACGACAAGAAAGACACCCCAATTGACGATGGACAGAACTACGATTCAACAAAACCATAAGAGACTATCTAAAAAAAGGGGGGATTTATCTCCCCTTTTTTATAAACTCATTTGATAACCCTTTAAGACAAACTAAACAACTTTATTAGATTGTTAACCTTTAAATCGATAGTTGTTATCTTTCTATTATATTGACCACTTCTCCGATGAACATTGTGTGGTAATCAAACTTTGGATAAAAGTCGTTTATCTTAGGATCGAGAAAATCTTCTTTACTCAATTTAACCCTTGCCATAGTTACGCATTCTATTGATAGATATGCCTCTTTAACAGTTGGGGTCTTTATTTTTAAAGACGGCTCCTTTGTTATCTTTGCCTCTTTCCATTTGTCTGTATCTTTCCCACTTTTTGTGCCACAAACATTTATGGCTGATCTAAATTCAGGTTTTAGAAAATTCAAAGAAAATTCATTGTTCTCCATCATCAGATGGAATGAGAATCTTGTAGGCCTTACAAAAACGGTTACTGCGGGCTTTCCCCACACTGTTCCGAAACTTCCCCATCCTATCGTCATCGGATTGGGTTTTTCAATTCCGGAAATAAGAATTGCTGATTCTTTGTCAAATATTTCAAACACTTTCAATTTTGGGTTAATCATTTTTCCTTTCCTTTCAAATCTTTTTCAAAAATCTTAACAACTCTATTTAAACATTCTTCCATCGCCTCTTCAGAAGTTTGTGTGTATTTTGCTTTATAGTCATTTCTTCCCTCATATTTGTATTTAACTTTGTAAATTTCCTCCCCGTTTTTATCTGTTATTACAAGATTCATTTCTGATGATTGAAAAATATGCCTTTTCCCTGGAAGGGTATCAGTTCTTTCAGAAAAGGCATCCTTTGCATCTGCATCCGTCGTCAATCGCCCTTTCGTAGTAAACGAAATTTTGATTACATTCACATCTCCCTCTCTAAGAACGGGAACAAGAAGAGAAAACCTCTCTGTGGCATATTCTTTAAGAAGATTTTCCAGATCCTTCGGCTCAGATGTAACTTCAATTTTGAAACCTTCTTTTACATTCTCTCTGAAATTGGGAGAAACTTTAGGGCTGTTCAATTGAGCACAGGAAACCAAAAATAAAAGAAGTAACAAGAAATATTTCTTCATTCTAAAAGTAGCCTTATTTCGTTTAACTTTTCCCTTGCTGCCTCTTCACCTGCAAGAATTAGTTCTTTCCGTTTTGAAAAGTCATTAAATCTTACATCCCCGCACTTAGGCTTAATTAAAACATCCGCTTCTTTCAAATTACAATCGGATATATTTGAAAACATAATTGAGGCGGTGTGCCTTATTATTTCAGCGGTGTTTTCTGGAGGAAATGTGGGAATCTCAGGTGAGATTGAGACAGCGATTATTGCGTCAAGGTCTTTACCTTTTAGAAAGTCAACAGGTATAGGGTCTGAAACTCCACCATCAACATAAACTCTTTCACCAATTTTTACAGGTTGAAAAATTCCTGGAATGGCGCAGGATGACCTTACCGCTGTTGCAACACTCCCTTTCTCAAAGCCAATTTTCTCTCCTGTCCTTAAATCTGTTGCAACAACAACAAGAGGAACTTTCATATCTTCGAGAAGTGAATGGCGTAAGTTATTTGAAAGGAAAGTCCCAAGTTTTTCCCCCTTGATAAGCCCTCCAGAAAAAACTGAAAAAATGTTGTAATCAAAAATGTCATCCTTTTCAATTGCCATTGCGTGATATTCAAGTGTTGTAACCTTACCCTCATCGCAATATAAAGCACCGATAAGACTTCCAACCGATGTTCCTGAAACGCAACAAATTGGAATTTTCTCCTGTTCAAAAACTCTCAAGACTCCAATTTCTGCAAATCCCCTTGCACCACCTCCCCCAAGGGCAACTCCAACTTTTTTTTCGGTAACTTCTGAAGGATGGGCTGAAACTGCGGGTGGCAAAGTCTCTTTTACCGGCTTCTGACAGGAGAAAAATAGTGTGAGAACAAAAGTGAAACAAAATAAAGATAATCCTTTTTTCATTCAATACCTCTCAACAAGTGATTAGCATAAGACTTTTTTATTTCTTTTTCAACCATCCTTGACAAATTTCTTATAAAACCACATATTATTGGTGAGAACGGTTTGCAAAATGCTCCTTTCACGATGTTCTCAGAAAGGAGATGTAAGATGTTTGAGGATGCCATCTTTAAAAAGGACGAATCTGAAGTAAAAAGGAGTTTTTTCACACTTCCACTTGCCTTTGCTTTTCAAATTTCTGTTATTGTGGGATTTATTCTATTCGGTATTTTCACCTCCACATACATTCCTGCACCAGAGAAGAATGCGGTTTTTGAGCCCATAATAATTGTTCCCCCGCCTCCTCCACCACTCGGAACTGCAAACGGAGACAATAAACCACTTAAAAGTGTGCAACAACCTAAAATTGAGAAAAATGAGGTTGTTTTCCCCGAGCAGAAGAGTGATAGTTCAAAAAATGGAACCATATTGCAACCTGCGGATAACTTTAATCAGGCAGAAGGTAGAGGACCACGAGGTGATGAAAACGGCGATGATTTTATGAATAAATTTGATCAACCGCCCCTTACCAACGATAATTCAAAGACTTTTACCCCTCCACAAATTTCAGACATATCTTTAATAAAGGCTCTTCTTGCTATAAACACTCCCAAACCAGCATACCCGGAACCTCTTTTAAGAATGGGAGTAAAAGGAAGGGTTGTAGCCTTAATAACTGTTGACCAGACGGGAAGGGTTACCAACATTGAAATTGAGCAGTCAACAAATCCTCTTTTTGAAGAATCAGTCAAGGAAACAGTTAAAAAGTGGAGATTTACCTCTCCCGTTGACAAACAGGGTCAAAAAGTCTCTGTCACCTTCAGGCAGGTTTTTGTTTTCAACTTTTGATAGTTTGGAAGTAAGGATAATTTCTTATAAATCAAAAGGATAAAGGCGTCCGCCTTTATCCTTTTCCCCTGACTTGAAAAAGTGGCAAAATTATTGCAATAATAGTATAATTTGGAAAGGAGTATGCCAAATTGACACAGGGAAGAGTTGTTATTGTTGATGATGATAAGGCAAATCTGGAGACGATGAAGAAAACTCTTGAGAAGGTTAACTTTGAGACAGTATGTTTCTCCGATTCTCAGGACGCCCTCAATTTTATTGAATCAAACGATGGTGTTGACCTTGTTCTTACAGATTTAAGAATGCCAAAAATTACAGGGATCAACCTCTTGAAAAGAGTAAAACAAAAAGATCAGTCAATTGGTGTAATTTTGATAACCGCTTATGGAACGGTTGAAAATGCGGTTGAAGCAATTAAAATGGGTGCCGATGATTACATCGGGAAACCTCTTGACATTTACGAATTGAGAAAAAGAGTTTCTGCGATAGTCGAAAAAAGAAACCTTTCAAAAGAGGTAACACTTTTAAAATCAAGGCTTGATAAAAGGTATGGATTTGAAAACATCATTGCAAATTCATCAAAGATGAAAGAGGTTCTTGAAAAGGTTAAACTTGTCGCAAATACTAAAGCCACTGTTTTAATAATTGGAGAATCTGGAACCGGAAAAGAACTCATAGCAAATGCAATTCACCAGAATTCTCCGAGAAAATCTATGCCTTTTCTTCCAATAAACTGTGCTGCAATCCCCGGAAACTTGATGGAAAGCGAACTTTTTGGCTACGAAAAAGGTGCCTTCACCGGAGCGGATAAGGCACATTTAGGAAGATTTGAGCAAGCAGATTCGGGAACGCTATTCCTTGATGAAATTGCTGAACTTCCGCTTGAACTTCAGGGAAAACTTTTAAGAGTTCTTGAGGAGAAAGTTGTCTACAGAGTCGGAGGAACAAAAGGTATCCCCGTTGATGTCAGGATTGTTGCCGCAACCCATCAGAATCTTTCAGAGAAAGTCAAAGAGGGGAAATTTAGAGAGGATTTATATTTCAGGCTAAAAGTTGTCGAGCTTGTGATTCCTCCTTTAAGAGAGAGAAAGGAGGACATTCCCTTTTTTGTGCATCAGTTTCTCTCCGATTCTTCAAAAGAACACAACAAAAACATTAAATCTATCTCTTCTGAACTTCTAAACTTTTTTGAAAATTATGAATGGAAGGGAAATGTTAGAGAGTTAAGAAACCTCCTTGAAAGAATGGTCATTTTTAGCAATAAAGAAGTACTTGATTTGAGCGATCTACCATCAGAATTTGCAATAGAAAGTTTTGCACCAAATGAAGAAGGTGTTTCTAATAATGGAAAAATGAAACTTCCATTTTTAAACCTTGAACTTCTTGAAAAAGAGGCTATAATAAATGCTCTTGAGGAGACGAACTACAACAAGACTCAAGCAGCAAAGGTTCTTGGAATTGGTTTGAGAACTTTGCATAGGAAAATAAATGAATATAAGATTGTTGAAAGGAGATAGATTATGAAACAAGCGATAAAGTATTTGATGCTTTTATCTGCGGCACTCTTTCTTTTGATGGTTGGATTTGGATTGGCTCATCTCAAAGAGTTAGAGCCTCAAAAGGCTAATGCCGAGACATTACAAAGTGTTCCTGCTCAAACACCCGCTTTAAACCTTCAACCACCAACATCTTTTGCAGACATAGTTGAGAGGGCATATCCATCTGTCGTTGCAATTAGCGCCATTTCCACCTCTTCAGGAAAAGACGAACAGGGAGAAGATGAAAATGATTTTTCATTTGGTCCTTTCCACTTTTTCTTTGGTCCCTCACCTCAAATTCCCCAGATGCAAAAGCCTTTTAGACAGAGTGGAGGAAGCGGTTTCATCATCTCTACAGATGGTTACATTCTCACAAACAACCATGTCGTTGAAGACGCAGACAAAGTAACTGTAACCCTGAACGATGACAGGGAGTTCACAGCAAAAGTTGTTGGAAGAGACGAAGAAACAGACATAGCACTAATAAAAATAGAAGCGGGAGGATTACCCGTTTTACCACTTGGAAATTCAGATGTTTTGAGACCAGGAGATTGGGTTCTGGCAATTGGAAATCCTTTGATGTTTAGAAACACGGTTACAGCCGGTGTCGTATCGGCAAAGGGGAGGAGAATCTCCTCTTCTTCTCTTGATGATTTTATTCAGACAGACGCAGCGATCAACTTTGGCAATTCAGGTGGTCCCTTGATAAACTTAAAAGGAGAAGCGGTTGGTATAAACACGGCAATTCAAAGGTCAGATGCTATGGGAAGAGTTGTTGAAGGGATTGGCTTTGCAATTCCAATAAACCTTGTAAAAGATGAGATGGATCAACTTAAAACAACAGGAAAAGTCAAAAGAGGCTATCTTGGAGTTCAGGTTGGTCCAATTGATTCAGATGCAAAAGAGTACCAGAAAAGCAAATACGGAATTGATTTAAAAGGCGGAGCGATTGTCCAATCAGTTGACCCAAAAACCCCTGCTTCAAAGGCTGGAATTGAAAAAGGAGACATCATCACATCAGTTGATGGAAAAGAAATTAAGGAAAGCAAAGATCTCGTAAGAATAATCTCAAGGACAGCACCCGGCAAAAGTGTCAAAATTGAATTTTACAGAGAGGGAAAGAAAAAGAGCGTTGATGTTACTCTTGGAGACAGAACAAAGGGACTAAATCAGGAAGAATCGCAAAGTGAGAATGAATCAGAAAAAGAGGCAAAACTTGGAATCACAGTTGAAGCACTCACACAGAAAAACCGGATGTATTTTAGAATTCCTGATGATGTATCAGGCGTTCTTGTTAAAAATGTGGACCCAAAGTCAAATGTTTTCACAAAAGGTTTAAGACAGGGAGAAATCATTACTGAGGTCAACGGCTTACCAATTGAATCGGTTAGTGATTTTTATAAAGCCGTATCAAAAATCAAATCAGGGGATATGGTGAGCATCTACGCCACAAACGGTGAACTCGGACGATACATTTACTTCAAGGCAGATTAGAAACCTGTAAGATACATTTACTTCAACAAAGATTAGAAAAGGGGGCGATGCCCCCTTTTTTTTCTCCCCTCCTTTCAGGATAAGAAGACCCATCTCTCCCTTCCAGGGAATGAGAGGGGGTTTTCTACAGGTTGAAACCCCTCCCTGCCTCCCCTGAGATGTGAGGAGTCTTTTCTCCCCTCCTTTTTCCTCGCCTGAAAGGGGAGAATCTAAAATCTGTCAAGGCACTTGAAAAAAAATTTTTTTTGGTTAAAATAAAATCTGGAGAGTATTTGAAGATGAAGAAGTTTTATTTTGTTGCAGTAATTTTACTTCTCTTTTGTTTTCAAACCAACTCGCCGCTTGCTTCAACAGATGATGTTGAGTCGCTAAAATTAAACGATTCCTATATTCCAAAACCAGGGATTGAAATAACAGAAATTAAAGAGGGAGATCAACTTAATTTAACTGAAGAGACTCCTTACAAACGCGAAATTGTAAAAATTCAATCGGGAAGAGACAAAGTCAACACTGAAGTTTTTTATCCAACGGCGGGGAATAATTGGCCTATTGTCATTCTTCTTCACGGAAGCCACCCAAAAAGAACTGATGCGTATTACGATGTAATGGCTATTGACCTTGCTATGCACGGATACTATTGCATTTTTCCCCACTACTTTGAAAGAAATAAAAAAGGAAGAGGGTCAAGAAGCGATTGGATGAAGACAATTGGAAGTGCAATAGATTTTGCACAGAATCAACAGAATGTTGATAGAGAAAGGGTTGCTGTTATCGGCTATTCGCTTGGTTCATTTCTTGCACTCGGTTATGCCCCATCTGACAAAAGGATCAACTGCCTTGTTGCTTTTTATGGCGGGCTTTCTTCCTGTTACAATGACATTGCAAGCGAACATATGCCACCAACACTTCTACTTCACGGAACGAAGGATAGAATAGTTCCCGCAAGAAGGTCTCTCGAAGCCTTTAAGACTTTAAGGGAGAATGGCAAGGTAGTTAGCGTTGTTATTTACCCTGATGTGGGACATGGATTTACACTACACAAAAAAGGGGAATGGGATGACTCGGTGAGCCTTGATTCGTGGGAAAGAACTCTAACATTTTTAAATTACTATTTGAGATTTCCTGCGTGGACGCCAGAAGTTGTGTATGAGAAAAACGAAGTTGCTCTTATGGATACGGAGAAAGAAAATAAAAATATTCCTCTGGAAGAAAAAAAGTTTGAAACGCCCTATCTTGATAAAGTCTACGATTGCGGTGAGAAACTTTACATTGACCCAGATGGAGAAGAGTATTCAAAAGTGTTAAAGGAGAGCCAACCCGCACCGAGAAAAAAATATCCCCATAAAAAAAAGAGATGAAAGTTACAAAAGTAATAAAAAAATTGAAATTAAAACCTCTTAAACCAGAAGGTGGACTTTTTTCTGAAACTTATAGAAGCAAAGAGAAAATAGAAATTGATGGGAAAAAGAGAAACCTTTCAACCGCAATTTATTACCTTTTAAGAAAAGGTGAGAGTTGTAAAATTCATAGACTAAAATCAGACGAAATCTACCATTTTTATCTGGGAGACCCTGTCAATCTCTATCTTTTTTATCCCGATGGAACTTCTCAAAAGAAAGTTTTAGGCACAAACATTCTAAAAGGAGAGGTACCTCAGGTAGTGGTTCCAAAGATGACATTTCAAAAGGCAAAACTAAAAAGGGGAGGAAAATTTGCTCTTATGGGGACCACAGTCTCGCCAGGATTTGATATTGAAGATTTTGATATGGGCAAAACAGAAAAATCATAAAGTAAATACAAATAGTTGTGTGTGCCCTATATTGCAACAGGTAACAATATATAATATTCTCTGATTGACAAATGTCCTATTTTTGTTATTATAATTTCTGGAGATTTAAGAAAGGAGGTAAAAATGAGATTATCGTGGAAGGTGCCATTTTGTTTTTCTTTCATTCTCATCTTTGCTTTGACAATTTTTGCTCAGGAGGGCTTAAAGTTCGAGGAGAGGGTTTTAGTTCAAGGAAAGGTCGAAAAGGTCCTTTATGAAAATCGTATCTGGCCCCTATCTGACAAGGGAAGTAAACCTCCTTTTGAAACAGTTGTAACAGATGAAATTCTTTCCTCAAAAGTTAAGGATTATTTAAAGAAAGAAGAAGCAATAAAATCAATCTGGAATATAAGGATAACAAATGATGAGGTTGAGAAAGAGGTTCAAAGAATTTTCAAAAACTCAAAAGATAGGATTTTGCTTAACAAAATTGTTTTATCTTTAGATGGCAACCTTTTCCTTTTTGCGGAATGTGTTGCAAAACCAATCTTAATTGAAAGAAAGATAAATCAACTTTATTTATCCGATCAAAAAATTCACCTTTGTGAAAAAGACCTTGCAAACTCAATTTTAAACACCCTTGATAATGGACATTACTCAAGAAGTGCAAGCGTTCTTGAAGAAAATGTTCTTTTTACAATAAGAGGATATGAAAACCCATCTGAGGTTAATAATGGTGAGAAAGTTGTGATTCTTGATGCAAGGAATTTTGAAACTTTGACAAATATAACAGCATCAAAGCCATTTTTGAATGAAACTAAAGATTATTTTGAAGTAATCAACATTATTTCAAAATCTGATATTGGTATAAAGGCAAGAGTAATCTATATTTTAAAAAAACCTTTTGCCGAATGGTTTAAAGAGGTTGAATCAAAATTTAATATATCGCAGGATTCTGTTACCCCATATTATTCCTATTCTGTTCAGGAATCTGCTCCTCAAACGAAAGCAACCTGTCCCGATAACTGGCTTGATACAACTCTTGATGACATTCCTGATCCGAGGTATGGGCATAATGCAGTATGGACGGGAAGTGAAATGATAGTCTGGGGTGGAGGATTCAATTCAGGTGCAAAATATAACCCTTCAACCGATAGTTGGACGCCTCTCTCAAGACAAAGCGGAGTTCCTACCGCAAGAAGCGCAAATACCGCTGTCTGGACAGGAACAGAAATGATTGTATGGGGTGGAAGTGATGGGACGACCTGCCTTGATAGCGGAGGAAGATACAATCCTTCAACCGATAGTTGGACAGCAACATCTCTCACTTCTCCCTGTCCCACTGCAAGGAAAAATCATACTGCTGTTTGGGTGCCATCCTATGGAATGGTTATCTGGGGAGGAGAATCCTCTACCGGAACCCTTTTAAATGACGGAGCAATATACGATCCATCTACAGACACATGGACTTCTGTATCTTCTATGGGAACTGTTCCAGAGGCAAGAAGATTTGCAACTGCAGTTTTTGACCCTACAACCTCACACTTGATAGTTTGGGGAGGCTCTGGTGCAGGTGATGTTCCATTTAATAGCGGTGGACAATATAACTTTACATTACAAGAATGGTCAGCGACATCAACTTCTGGTAATTGTCCTTCTGCAAGAAGATACCATAGCGTAGTAATGACCGGAAATGAGATGATTGTGTGGGGAGGAGAAGGAGCGGGAAGCGTAGTCCTAAATTCGGGAGGAAGATACAACCCATCATTGGACACATGGGCAACGATCTCATCCACAAATGCTCCTTCTGCAAGAAGGTTCCATACAGCGGTTCTTACTTCTTCAGAAATGATAATCTGGGGCGGGGAAAATGGCACTTCAAGCCTTCAAACGGGTGGAAAATATGACATCGTTGCAGATAGTTGGAGTTCAACTGCCACGACTTCTGCTCCGACTGCAAGATATCAGCACACTGCGGTATGGACTGGAACAGAGATGATTGTATGGGGAGGTTACTGGCCCACGAATAGCGGAGGTAGATATAACCCATTAGCAGACAGTTGGAGTGCAACTTCGTTAGGTACAAATGTTCCAGCAGGAAGGCAGTATCACACCGCGGTCTGGACAGGAACAGAGATGATTATCTGGGGAGGAGAGAGCCTCGGTCCAACACTTCAGTTAAACACTGGTGGAAAATATAATCTTGCGACAGATAGCTTTAGTTCAACATCAATTTTGCCGCCCTGCCCTATAGGAAGAAGATACCATACGGCGATATGGACAGGAACTGATATGATAGTCTGGGGCGGTAACTATTACGATGGAACTGAACATCAGTTGGATAGTGGTGGCTTATACAATGTCGCAACCGATACATGGTCTGCAACATCAACAGATTCTGGACCAACAGCAAGACAAAACCATACCGCTGTCTGGTCAGGAACAGAAATGATAGTCTGGGGAGGATATTCTGGAAGCAGTTACTTGAATACCGGTGGAAGATATAATCCTGAGACAAACTCATGGACTCCTACTTCTACAACATCTGCCCCTGGTTCAAGAAAAGACCATGCCGCAGTTTGGTCAGGAAATGTGATGATAGTCTGGGGTGGATTTAATGGAAGTGTAATGGGCACAGGTGGTATGTATAACCCAACCACCAATTCCTGGACATTGATTACAACTACAAACGCTCCACTTTCAAGGTATTATCACACCGCTGTTTGGGCAGAACAAATTAAATCAATGATCGTTTGGGGAGGAGTTAGTACTACCCCCTATTACACTGGCGGAATCTACAATCCTGTTACGAACAAATGGACAGCAACATCGCTCGTAAATGTTCCTCAGGCAAGGAAAAACCATACAGCAGTCTGGACAGGGGAAGAGATGATTGTCTTTGGAGGAATCGATACAAATGGAATAAATAGAGACGATGGGAGCAGGTTCAATCCTTATTCCAATAGTTGGACAACGATTTCACAGGATCAAGGATACCCAACACCGAGATCATTACACACAGCAATCTGGACGGGTCAGAAAATGGTTGTCTGGGGGGGGAGTGGAGCCTTCTCTTCAGGAGGAGTTTATGAGCCTCCACCGCAGGTCATTGGATACTATGAGGCGTGTGGCTCTGGTCCTGTTATACTTACAACAGGGACATACTCAACATATCAGTGGATAAAAGACGATGTTGACATAGTTGGAGCCACTGAACAAAGTTACTATGTTACTGAAACAGGAGTTTATAATGTCAGGGTAACTTTACCGGACAATACGGTGTGCGAGGGAATCCCACACAGAGTTGATTGCTGGGGATATCCCCAACCAACAATTAGTGGAGACAGTAGTGGATGCGTAACACCTGGTGTTTCTTTAAGCACAGGAACTTTCTCATCTTATCAATGGATTCTGGATGGCACTGATATAAGCGGTGCAACGAGCCAAACTTATACAGCAAAGACAGGTGGAGCATATCGGGTAAGAGTCACGGATAGCCACGGATGCACTGGAACTTCATCTGAATTTACCCTTACTATATATCAAAATCCAACCCCCGGTGTTGAAGGAACACAGGAGGGCTGTCCAACGCTTTTATCAACAACAGAAGAATTTGTAACTTACCAGTGGAAACTGGGCTCAACTGACATTCCAGGTGCGACATCAAGCGAGTATCTTGCAACAGCAAATGGCTCATATACTGTTGTTGTAACCGATGTGAACGGTTGTAGTGGGACTTCTTCTGCCTATTCAATTTCAAACTATCCTGCCCCAACGATTACCGGTAGCACTTCAGGTTGTGAAGGGGGTATAGTTACTCTTTCAACAGGCTCTTTTGTTTCATACCAGTGGTATTTAGGTGGTGTTCCTATAGGTGGAGCAACGCTTCAAAATTATGATGCTACACAATCAGGTTCTTATACCGTTGAAGTTTCGGATGCGAATGGATGTGTTGGAATGTCAGCCGCAAAAGTAGTAACCTTTTACCCACCTCCCGTACCTCAAATTACTGGTGACCATGGACCTGCTTGTTTCTCAGCACTTTCAACGACTACTACCTATTCAAATTATCAGTGGATAAAAGATGGAGTTGATATTCCTAATGCAACAACAAGAAATTACACTGCTATTGTAAGTGGAACATATAAGGTAAGAGTTACAGATAGCCATGGATGTATAGGAACTTCGGAAGGGTATGCGGTAACAATTTATGATCCTCCTGTTCCACCATCAATTCTTGGAGCATCTTCTGGTTGTCCTACTTCCGGAACTCTACTCAATACACAAAGTTATTCAACCTACCAGTGGTATGCAAATGGAACCGCGATTACAGGAGCAACCTCTCAAAGTTATCAGACCACCCAAAGTGGATTTAATTATTACACTGTTCAAATTACTGACAGTAACGGGTGTTCGGCACAATCTTCGTTAGGGCATTGGGTCAACCTTGACCCGCCAGGACCGTATATTTATCAAAATACGGACAATTATTTTGTTACCAACGACGCGGTGAGAAGTTTTGCTTCTTATGAAAACAATCTTTTTATTGGCGGTGATTTTACCTATGTTGGTCCTTATACAGGTTGTGTAACAACCATAAATCCTGCAACAGGGCAGAGGAATCCCGATTTTCCAAAAGTTCAGGGAACGGTTTATACCATTGCACCCGATGGAAGTGGTGGTTACTACATAGGAGGACTTTTCGATAGAGTTGGAGGTTACACAAGACAGAACCTTGCACATATAAAATCTGATTTAAGTATAGATCAAGATTTTACTCCCTTTACAGATGGTGCCGTATGGGCTATCTATTTAAGTGGGACAAAACTTTATGTGGGAGGAGCGTTTACAAAAGTTAATACAGTAACGAGAAACAGACTTGCAGCACTGGATACTACAACAGGGCAGTTAACAGGATTTGATCCTAATGTAAATAATATCGTCTATGCTATGGGAGAATATGGCGGTAAATTGGTCATTGGAGGTTCATTCACAACAATAGGTGGACAAACTTACAACAGGTTGGCTCAAATTGACGAACTTACAGGCGTTCCTACAACATGGAATCCAAATATAAACAATATAGTCTACGCCCTTGCAGTCTCTGAAAGCACTCTTTATATTGGTGGGTCATTTACTTCGGCGTCAGGTTCAGCAAAAAATAGAATGGCTGCTTACGACCTTGTTAGCGGAAGTTTATTATCTTCGTTCAACCCCAACGTTGGGAATGTTGTTTATTCCATTGATGTTTATGACACTACCGTATATATCGGAGGAACATTTACAACTGTTGGTGGTCAAACAAGAAATAGAATTGCTGCACTTGATTCATCAACTGGAACCCCATCAGACTGGAATCCAAATATTGGTGGAAGCACTGGTGTTGCAGTCTATTCTTTGAATGTATCTTCTGACGGGGCAAAGGTTTATGCGGGAGGATATTTTAATAATGTTGGTTTAATGCCAAAGACAAATTTTGCAGAAATTAACTCATCAACCGGTTCAGCTACCACTCTCAATGCTGCAACCTCATCAAATGTGAGAACAATAGTCTATTCTTCTTCTGCAATTGCAATAGGCGGAGAGTTCACCTCTTTGGGCGGGGGTTATAGAGGTAAGATAGCATCCATAGATACTACGACGGGAGAATTAACAACATTTGATGGAGACATTTTTGGCACGGGGACAGTTTCTGTTAATGCTCTTACAATATATGGAACCACCCTATACGCGGGAGGTTCTTTTACATCTGCTCAAGGATCACCAAGGAGCAGAATTGCCGCTTTTAACCTTTTAACTGGAGGAGTGGCCGATTGGGATGGCAACTCGGGTGGAGTTGTAAGATCTCTTTTAATCTCTGGCACCACTCTCTATGTAGGAGGAGAATTTACTTCAATGGGTGGACAGCCAAGAAATAGGCTAGCGGCATTTGATTTAACTTCAGGAGCTCTTTCAACGACATTTAATCCAAATATGGGTGGAAATGTTTATGCACTTGCCTATTCATCTGGGGTTCTTTATGCAGGAGGCGCCTTTACAACGGTCAATGGTTCAACTCAAAGAAATAGAATTGCCGCCCTTGATCCATCTACTGGAATTGCTACAACATGGAACCCTAACTTAAGTGGAACTGCAAGAACTATAGCAGTAGGTGGTTCTACTGTTTATGTCGGAGGAGAATTTACAACAGTAAACGGTTCAACAACAAGAAACAGAGTTGCTGGTTTTGATATGGCAGGGACTGCAACATCTTTTAATCCAAATGTCGCTGGTGGAACGGTCTATTCTCTACAACTCTCTTCGGATGGTCTTTATGCCTATGTTGCTGGTGCATTTACAGCAATTGGAGGCTCTCCTGTAAGTAAAATAGGACTCGTTAATTCAAACACAGGGAGTTTAATTACCGATTGGGTTTATTCATCAGATAATACTATTTACGCAACTTTTCTTTCTGAACCCAACATTTTTGTTGGAGGAGACCTTACAACATTAAGAGGAATAAAAAGACCTTACTACGGGGCACTTCCTTTATACGGGGATAACTGTAGTTTGGGTATTCTTCTTTCAACGGAACCTTTTGCAACTTATCAGTGGTATAAAGATGGCGTTCAAATAAATGGAGCAACTTCACGCTTTTATCAGGCAGATCAACCCGGTTTGTACAAGGTTGAAGTTACAAGAAGTGGTGGATGTCCTGGAACATCCGCAGATTTTAGAGTTTTTGCAACAAACTGCAGCGGTGGTTGCTCAGCACCAACGGAAGAAGTTACCTTATTGAATATCAATCAGGAAAAAAGTGAATTCAATTGGAGTACAATAAGTGCTGATAACTACCGAGCGATCAGAGGAATTAAGGATGATCTACCTTCCCTATCAAGTGCAACAACAACCTTTGATTGTCACTCTTATGGGGCTCAGACTACCTTGACAATTTCATCAGATGACCCGAGTGGCGTTTCAGGAAGATGTTACTACTACATAGTTCAGGGTTACAATGGAACCGATCCAAATACCACAAGTTGTATGGGGCCAGCAGGTTCAGGAATGACATTCACAGATATTGAAACTCATTGTCAATAAAAAAAGGGGCGGGAAACCGCCCCTTTTAATTTTCTTTAAAATTTCTGGTAAAATCTCTGTCTGGAGTTTGAATGGAATTCTATATTCTTTTAAGTTTTATTATCGGTGGCATTTTTGGATTTGTTTGTTACCATTTTTTGTTTTCACGGGATAAAAAGAATCTTATTTCTCAAAATGAGAAAATTCAATCTTTGTTAACAGAAAAAGAGTCTGAAATTTCTAATCTTAAAAATGAAATCACAAAGATTGAAACCACTCTTGAAATGGAGAGGAAGAACTTTGCGGAACAGGAGAATCTTCTTAAAAAGACTGAAGAGAAATTTAGAGAAACTTTTTCTGCCCTCGCCTTTGATGTTCTAAATAACAATTCTAAGTCATTTGTAGAATTAGCCCTTGAGAGTTTGAAATCAATTGAGAAGGATACAAAGGGAGTATTGGGTGAAAAGGGAAACGAGATAACAACAAAAATTGCTGAATTGGAAAAATCCTTAAAGAGTTTTGATTCTGCGGTTAGAGAAATTGAATTGAAAAGAGAGAGCGCTTACACGAAGATTGAAAGTAACTATGGAAAACTTGATAAAACAACGACAGATCTTTTAAACGCTCTAAGAAGCTCAAAGGGGAGCGGCAACTGGGGAGAAATTCAACTTCAAAGAATTGTTGAACTTGCGGGAATGGTTGAACATTGTGATTACAATAAGCAGGTTTCTTTAAAAGGAGATGGTGAGACTTACAGACCCGACCTTGTGGTTCATCTCCCGCAGGGAAGAAAAATCATAGTCGATGCAAAGGCGCCAATTTCTGCTTTTTTAAATGCTCTTGCAGGAAACGGTGATGGTGATAATTTGAAAAAAATTATTGAGAATGTAAGAAAGAGAGTCGAAGAGTTGGGGAAAAAGGAGTATTTCAACAAACTTGAAGGAAGTCTTGATTTTGTAATTATGTTTCTACCTTCGGAGGCTCTCTTTTCAACTGTCATTTCAAACGATCCCTCCTTCATTGAAGATTGTGCAAAACAGAGGGTTATCCCCGCATCTCCTTTGACTTTAATTTCTTTACTTAAAGCAATTTCTTATGGCTGGACTCAAGTTGAACTTGAGATTGAAGCAAAAGCGATCCTTGAAAAGGCTAAAGCAATTTATGAGAATCTCTGTAATTCAAGCGGACACCTTCAGGAATTGGGAAAGTCCCTCCACAAAGCAGTTGAAAGTTACAATGTCTTTGTTGGAAGCGTTGAAAGAAATGTCTTTTCTAAGGGGAGGGAACTTTTTAAGTTAAATCCATCAAAAGAAATAGCGGAATCCAAAGAGGTAACGGAAATAACGAGGGAATTAAAATCGTCCGACTGGAAGATGGAGGATAAGGGTGAATAAAGAAAAATTGGTAAGATTAACAATCTGGTTTTCTTTTCTTTTAAGCATTGGATTTTATGCAATAGTTGTTGCAATGGTAAAAGTTGAGCAAAAGGAAAGCACCATAAACCCGACATGGGTTTTGATATGGGGGGCAATTTTTGCAATTCTTCCCCACCTTTTGAAATATTTTAAATCCTTGAGGGAAATTCACTACCTGGTTAACTATGCGATTGCTGAAATTCCCGCTTTGATGGGGCTTTTAATTTATTTTATTTATACCCAAAAGGATACCGCTTTCAGATTGATAGCACTTTCCGGTTTGAGCATTATCTTTCTATTTCCGCTTGCAAATCTTGTAAAAAATAAAAGTAAAGATGATTACAATCCCGTTCAATGAAAACAATTTTATCTTTAAATTCGTAGAAGTTTAAATGGAGGTGATTTAATGAAAAAATTTTTATTTTTAGCAGTGATGGTTGTCTTTTCAATTTTTACCTTTTCGCAGGAACACTTGATGAGGTATGCCGATGTTAACGACGATACAGTCGTTTTTACTTATGAGGGAGATTTGTGGAAAGGTTCAATAAAGGGTGGAGATGCTTACAGGATTACATCAGATAAAGGTGAGGAGAGGTATGCCAAAATCAGTCCCGACGGAAAATGGATTGCCTTTACCGGTGAATACGATGGTGGCGTTGATGTTTATGTAATGCCGATAGGTGGAGGAGAGCCGCGAAGACTTACATATCACCCTTCCGCTGATTTAGTTACAGGGTGGACACCAGATAGCAAAAATATTCTCTTCAGGACAAGAAGAGAGTATCCATTTAGAGGGGAGCAGATTTATTCAGTTAGTATTGATGGAGGGAATGAAAGAAAACTTCCCGTTGACAGGGGCGGACTTGCCACAATTTCTCCCGATGGAAAAAGTATTGCTTATTGCAGATTGCCCGGTGAGACTGCAACATGGAAAAGACATGAGGGCGGTGACGCTCAGGATATATGGATGGGAAGCCTTGAAACACACGATTACAAAATAATCGCACAGTGGAGAGGGATGGACAACTTCCCGATGTGGTATAAAGATGGCATCTATTTTCTATCCGATAGAGAAAAGGGAACGATGAACATCTTTAGATATGACATAAACACAAAAGAGGTAAGAGCGATAACTCACTTTGATGATTTTGATATAAAGTTCCCGTCGCTTGGAGATGGAAAAATCATTTTTCAATATAAAGAACAATTGCACATACTAAACCTTGATAACGAAACTATAATTCCAGTAATTTTAAGAATGGTTTCAGATAGGGCGAAGATACGGGAGGATTATGTTGATCCAACCGAAGTTACGGGGAGTTTTGGTCTATCTCCCGATGGTAAAACCTTTCTTCTTGAAAGTAGGGGTGAAATTTTGACAATTCCCACAGAAAAGGAGAAAGGACTTCCTAAAAATCTTACAAATACAAGCGGAGTAAGGGAGAAGAATCCAATTTTTTCACCTGATGGAAAGTGGATTGCATTTATTTCAGATAAAACAGGTGAAGAGGAGATATATCTCATTGATTCAAAGGGAGAGAAAGAGCCAAAGCAGTTAACAAGTGGAAATAAAGGATTCAGGACGAACCTTGTTTGGTCTCCTGATTCAAAGTATTTACTATTTCACGATAAATATATGAAGTTGAACCTTCTTGATACAACAACAGGAAAACTTGATACAGTTGATCAGGGAGAATATGATGATGGTTGGGAAAGATGGGGAATTCAGGATTACCTTTTTTCTCCTGATAGCAAGTGGATAGCATACACAAAGAAAATGGCAAACACTTATGAGCAAATCTTTCTTTACTCAATTGCAGAGAAAAAGTCCTATCCTGTAACAACCAATCTTTATGAGAATTTCAGCCCTTCTTTTGACCCAAAGGGAAAGTATCTCTACTTCCTTTCAAACAGAAACTTTGAACCAATAATGGGAGTTGTTGATCAGGAGCACATCTTTTTAAATATGACAAAACCATATCTCATAGTTCTTTCTAAAGATGAGTCAAATCCATTCGCCCCGACCTTTGAACAAAAAGAGGAGAAAAAGGATGAAAAGGTCGATTCAAAGGATAAATCTAAAACTCTTCCAGTAAATCAATCAAAGGTTGATCCTGTTGGATTGATTAATAGGACTTTTGCAGTTGAAAATGTTGAGCCGGGAATGTGTTTCAGGCTTGAAGCAACAGATGATGGCTTTCTGATGTTGAAGGAAGAGGAACCCGTTTTTGAAAACTGCTACACGGTGGTAACAGACAAAACAGATGGAAAATACAACCTTTTGAGTTACAACTTAAAAGATAAAAAATTGAGCGATGGTATAAAGGGGATAAACAACTACCATCTATCCTTTGACAGAAAAAAGATTGTCTATAAATCGGGAAATAAATTTGGTTTGATTGAATCAAATGGCAAAGGGAATGTTGGTGATGGATCGATTGATTTTTCATCTGCAAAATTTAAAATAAATTTCAAAGAGGAGTTTACCCAGATTTTCAACGAGGCTTACAGAATTCAAAGAGATTGGTTTTACGACAAAAACCTCCACGGCGTTGATTTTGAAGGATTAAAGAACAAACTTCTTGCCTTTGTCCCCGAGTGTGGAAATAGAAGCGATTTAAACTATTTAGTTGGTGAACTCATTGCGGAGTTGAATGTCGGACACACCTATGTCTGGGGAGGCGACTTGAGGGTTGATCCCAAAAAGGTTTCTTCGGTACTTCTTGGCGTTGATCTCAATTTTGATGAATCTTATCCCAAAATAACTAAAATTTATATTCCTGAAGAGGTTGATCCTCAAATTAAATCACCATTTTATGGAACCTCAGTAAAAGTGGGAGATTACATCATCTCAGTTGATGGTAAAGAGGCAAAGAAGGAAATAAACTTTTACTCTCTTCTTGAAAACAGGAACAAAATTGTTGAACTTATGATAAATGATAAGCCTCAAAAAGAGGCCGCAAAGAATGTTTTAGTGAATCCAATAAAAAATGAGATGAATCTAAGATACAGAGTTTGGGTTGATGAAAATAGAGAGAAGGTGTCAAAACTTTCAAACGGAAAGATTGGCTATGTCCATCTTCCCGATATGCAGGAAGAGGGTTTAAAGGAGTTTGCAAGGACATACTATTCTCAACTTGATAAACCTGCAATAATTATAGATGATAGGTATAATGCAGGCGGATTCACAGGGGATATGATAATTGAAAGGCTTTCAAGGACAGTATGGGCTGTAACACAACCGAGAGAGGGAAAACCCTCTCTAAATCCAGAAAAGGGGGTTTACTCTCACCTTGCCCTCATAATCAATGAAGATACAGGCTCCTGCGGAGAATTTTTTGCAACAGCGTTCAGGGTGAAGCAACTTGGAAAAATTTTCGGCAAAAGAACATGGGGAGGCGCGGAAGGAATTGAAGCACACGAAGATTTGATCGATGGAGGAACAGTAACTCCGCCACAATTTGGACTTTATTCTCTTGATAGAAAATGGCTAATTGAGGGAAGAGGCGTAGATCCTGATTTTGAGGTTGAAAATATGCCAGAGGATGTTTTAGATGGTAAAGACACTCAACTTGAGACTGTGGTCCGTTATCTCCTTGATAAGATAAAGGAAAACCCGAAAGAAATTCCACCGCCACCACCATACCCAAACAAGGCAAGACCAAGGGGATCCGATATAAGTTATTACTGAAATAAAAGGGCGGCTTCAAGCCGCCCTTTTGTTAAAATATTCATTCTTTTTGCAATTCCTTGAGGATCTTTTTTGCCTTTTGAGAGTTTGGATTTTGTGGGTCAAGTTCAAGAAATCTTTTTAGGTGTTTTACCGCTCCAGATTTGTTGTTCAATTTTTCAAAATAAATCATTCCAAGATTGTAATGAGTGATTGGCTGTTTTTCATCAATTGTCAGAGAAATAAGATAATACTTTTCTGCCTCCCTAAATTTACCCCTCATTGCCAATAAATTAGCGAAATTTGAACTTGCAACCGAATTTTGTGGGTCAAGCATCACACACAGATTACACTCCTTGTACGCTTCTTCATATCTCTTCATCCTTATCAAAATTCCGCTCTTATCACAATGAAGCAGAGGGGCATAGGGATATTTTTTTATAAGTCTATCATATTCATCTATAATTATTTGTGGATTTTTCTTTTCAGCCACCTCCCACCCTTTTTGGGTGTAAGATGTAAAATCTTTTGCAACTTCTCTTAAATCGCATTCGGTAATTTTATTACTACTTAAAGATGATGAAGAGCTGATATACCCAAGACTTGAAAGAGTCTTTAATTCTTCTTCACTCAATTTTAAATTTGGTTTTAAATCCTCTTTTGAATAGTTTTTAATTTCTCGTAAAGCTTCTTTCACAAAATCCTTATTCTTTGAATAAAAATTTTTACCCTCTTTAAAGTCATCTTTATACACTTCGTTTGAAGTTCCGTGCTTTATAAAAACAAAATCCTCCTTTTTAAAAGAGAACCCGGGATTTGCCCCAAAGCATAATGGAAAGTATGTTTCAGAAAATAATGCCCTTTGTGTGTCTTTGAAAAGAGATTCCCCATCACAATTAGTGTTTCTTAAATCAAAAATTTCCACAATCGTCGGAAAAATGTCAATAAGACTTTTCGCTCCTTTTCCAAATGTTTTCACTTTCTTGCTCTGATCCCATAAAATCAGGGGAACTTTTCTTGTCGTGTTGTACAAAAGGATTCCGTGTGTTTCCTCGTTATGTTCATTTAAGTCCTCTCCGTGATCTCCAGTGGTAATTACCATCCACTTTTTATTGTCCTTTAAAAGTTTTTCAAAGAAATCCTTTAAAACCCAGTCCACATAAGCGACCTCCCCTGCATATGGATCCTTTAACGAATCAAACATCGCTGGTGGCTTGTAGGGATAGTGGGGGTCGTAAAAGTGCATCCAGAGAAAAGTTTTCTCTTTTTCATTTTGTAAAATCTTTAATGCTCTTTCAGAAATCTGTTCCCCTGATTTCAGTGAGCCTTTTATTGCATTTTCAAGAGTGTCTTCTTTTTCTAAATCTTCATCATCGTAGATGTCAAAGTCCTTATTTAATCCATACCTTTTTAAAAGTGGGATACCTGAAACCACAGCATAGGTTTTATAACCCTTTTCCTTAAAAAGAGTTGCAAGTGTGATAATGTTATCCTGAAGTTTAAAATTTCTATTGTCTCTTATTCCATGATTCTTTGGGTATAGTCCCGTTAGAATTGATGCATGAGAAGGTGTGGTCATTGGGCAGGGAGTATCCACATACTTTAAATAGATTCCCTCCCTTGCCATCATATCAAGAAATGGAGTTTCCACCTTTTTACTTCCTGAAACTGAGATGTAATCAGCCCTCCATGTGTCAATGGTTATTAAAAGGAAATTCACATCCTCTGCTGAGGAAATTCTAATTGATAAAAAGAGAGTAAGTAAAATAGGCAAAATCTTTTTTATCATAGTAACAACCAATAGAAAATCTTAACTCATAAAGTTCAATTTTGCAACAAATCTCAATTTATGGTGTTGGAATTTTAAACCCTCTTCCAATTAGTGCGAGGAATTCAAGCCTTGTCCTTTCATCTCTCAAAAAACTTCCTCTCAAAGATGAAGTCACCGCTATACTATTTTCCTTTTGAACGCCTCTCATAACCATACATAGGTGCATCGCTTCAATCAAGACTCCCATTCCGTAAGGTTTTATGAGTGATGAAATCGTCTCTGCGATCTCTTCTGTCATCCTCTCCTGAACCTGAAGTTTTCTTGAAAAATGCTCAACTATTCTTGGAAGTTTTGAGAGTCCTATAATTTTACCATCTGGAATGTAGGCTATATGAGCCTTGCCAAAAAATGGTAAAAGGTGGTGCTCGCAAAGGCTATAAAAAGAAATATCCCTCACAAGAACCATTGACTTTGATTTTTCCTCAAAAATAGCACCCTTGCATAGGTCATAGATGTTCTCTTTATACCCTTTTGTAAGTTCGAGAAAACTCTCTTTAACCCGTTTTGGAGTTGCAATTAATCCGTCACGCTCAGGGTTTTCACCTAAAATTTTCAATATTTCTTTTATATGCTCTTCCATCTTTATCCTCAAGTTATATTGTTTCACAAAATAGAAATAAGTTCAAAGCATTATTAAAAACTAATTGGTTGGAATTAAAAATTTAGGTTGTATAATAGGATTGGAGGATTATTGGAAGAGTTAGAGTTTGAAGAAAGTGGAATAGGAACTTTAAGAGGAAAAATCGGTTTAATACTTGGACCTCTACTTTTTATCTTCATTTTGCTTTCACCAATTTCCTTTCCTAATGGTGAAGCAAAAAGAGTTTTTGCAATTTTTTTATGGATTGTTGTTTGGTGGATATGTGAGCCGATTCCTCTATCAGCAACTGCACTTTTAGGTCCAATACTTGCCTCAATTTTTCAGGTAATAGAAATTAGAGAAATTTTTTCTCCTTTTGCAGATTCAATAATTTTTTTATTTATGGGAAGTTTTTTTATTGCAAAGGGTCTTCAAAGAAGCGGAGTTGACAAAAGAATTTCAGGGGTCTTTCTTTCGAATAGAACTTTATCCAGAAATCCTTTTCTTCTTTTTCTGTCAATGTCTCTTTTATGTTCATTTTTAAGTATGTGGCTTTCCAATTCAGCAGTAACTGCAATTTTTTATCCAATTGCGCTGGCGGTTTTAAACGCTTTTCCATCCGCTATTAAAAAGAAACTTGCTCCTGCCATTCTTTTGATGATAGCATACAGCGCCTCACTCGGAGGAATTGGAACACCAGTCGGAACTCCCCCAAATCTCATTGGCATTGCAATGCTTGAAAAGTTTGCCAACATAAAAATATCATTTTTTGAATGGATGGTTTTTGCATTTCCTCTCTATCTTTCAGGCTTTTTCATTTTTGCTTTTTACTTAAAAATTTCAATAAAATTCCCCCGGTCAATGGAAACTGTTTTCTCAAAAAAAGAAAGACAACCCTTCACAAAAGACCAGATTAGAGCCATTTCAATCTTTTTTTTAACGGTGGTTTTGTGGATTGTTCCCGGAATCATATTTTTTGTAACCTCAAATCCTCATACAAAAAAAATTGTTTCTACAACCTTTAATGAGTCTGTAGTTGCTATGTTTGGAGGAATTCTCTTTTTTCTCATCCCGAGTGGGAGTAATTCAAAAAAGACTCTCCTTTCATGGAAAGATGTGGAGACAATTGATTGGGGCACTCTAATTCTTTTTGGGGGAGGTCTTTCAATGGGCAATCTAATTTTTAAAACAGGGCTTGCCAAATTCTTTGGAGAAAACTTTTTGAACCTTTTTGGCAAACCTTCGCCAATGCTATTTACATTTCTTTCAATAATGGTTTCAGTAGCACTCACGGAGTTTATATCAAACACTGCGGCTGCAAATATCATAATACCTATAATAATTTCAATTGCTCAAAGCGCAAATGTTCCAATATTACCACCCGTTTTAGGTGCAACGATTGCCTGTTCCCTTGCCTTTATGCTTCCCGTATCAACCCCTCCAAATGCAATTGTCTATGGTTCAAAGATGATCACCATTCCTGAGATGATAAAAAGAGGAATAACCCTTGATGTAATAATGATTGTTTTAACCTTTGCCTTCCTTTCTGCATTTAAAATGTAGGAAATGGTAACCTCTCTTAAACTTTTCAAATTTTTAAAAAGCGGTTAAAATAGAGGTTGAGAGTAAATTGTGTTTAAAGGAGTAAGATTGAATTTGACAAAAACAGAAGAAAATTTTATCATTTTAAGAAAGGCGGTGTAGCTCAGGTGGTTAGAGCAAACGGCTCATATCCGTTGTGTCCGGGGTTCAAGTCCCTGCACCGCCACCACAAATCGTTGAGAAAATTTAGAGAATGGCTTAAAAGCCTCGCATTAGAAAGTGGTGATAAAATCCTTCTTGCCTATTCAGGAGGAGGTGATTCAGCCGGGATGCTTTCTCTTTTTCAATCAATAGAAAAGAAATTCAATTTGAAGATAGGATTGTGTCACATAAACCACTCCTTGAGGGGAGATGAAAGTTTAAGAGACGAAGAGGTTTCAAAAAAAGTCGCAAAAAATTTTAATCTACCATTCTTCTCTTACAAATTGAAATCAAAACCAGAAAAAGGGCGATCTATTGAAGAATGGGCAAGAGAAAGGAGATATTATTTCCTTGAGAAGTGCAGAAAAAAAGAAGGTTATGATTTTATCGCGACCGCTCACACTATGGATGATCAGGCAGAGACTCTTCTTTTGAGGATTGCAAGGGGATGTGGTATTGAAGGATTGAAAGGAATTGAGGCAAAAACGGGAAATATAATCCGCCCCTGCCTTGTAATTCGTTCAAAAGAATTGAAAGAGGTCGCAAAAGAGTGTAACATTGAATATGTTGAGGATTCATCAAATGAAAGTGAAAGGTTTTTGAGAAACAAATTGAGGATTAAAATAATGCCCTTACTTGAAAAAGAGTTTCCATCAATAGTAGAAAATCTTTTTAGCCTTTCTTTGATAGTTAAAAGTAGAGAGGTTTCAACTCCATCAGTTGCAAAATTGGATGGAAATTCATTATATTATCCTTTAAGAGTTTTTTCTTCTATGAGTTTGAGCGATGCAACTCAAAGTTTCAGGATGGGCTTAAAGATGCTCAAAGGAGATTTGAAAGGATTGAACAAAAGACATTTTGAAGGAATTGCCAGATTGATTACTTCAAATAAAGGAGCGTTTGTCCCCCTTCCATCTAATATAGTAGCATTCAGAGAAGAAGAAGGTATAAGGCTCAAAAGAAAAAAAATAGGAGCGGTAAGATGATGAAGCTTGCAAGTGGAATACTTTTTACTGAAAAACAAATAGCAGAGAGGGTGATTGAATTATCAAAGCAGATTGAACAGGATTATGCGGGCAAAGAATTGATTCTCTGCGGGATTTTAAAAGGGTGTATCCCCTTTCTCTCTGATTTAATGAGAAAGATAAAAGGTGATGTAAGAATCGCTTTGATACAGATGAAAAGTATGGTTGATGGTAAGCATGCCGAAATTAAATACACAACTGAAATGGATTTATCAGGGAAGAATGTTCTTGTCATAGAGGATATCGTTGACACAGGAATAACAATTGATTATTTGATAAAGCACCTTGAAACTGAAAAGGGGACAAATTCAATAAAGGTTTGCACACTCCTCGATAAGCCAGAAGCGAGAAAAATTGATGTTCCAATCCATTACAGAGGTTTTGCGGTTCCTGATAAGTTTATAGTTGGATACGGGCTTGATTATGAAGAAAAATATAGAAATTTACCCTATTTAACATGGGTTGAACTATAAGGAGAAAAAGTTGAACGACCAATTGAAATCTGGACTCATTATCATTTTGATATTTTTGGTTTTTTTTATAGCATTTTCAATGGTGAGAAAAAATTTTGAAAAGGAGACCGAATTAAGTTTTTCAAAATTTATAGAACTATCCGATAAAGGAGGTGTCAAAACTGCAATTATCAAAGGAACAATGGTAAAAGGAGAGTTAAATCAACCTTATGAAGGGGCAAAAAAATATTATGTCACGATTCCTCCCGACCTTCAAAATTTTTCTACGGAGCTTGTAAAAAAAGGCGTCTCCGTTAAGGCTTCAGAATCTTCTTCAGGACAATATTTTATAATCTTTCTTTACCTTCTTCCAGTAATTTTAATGGTTGTTTTCTGGTTTGTATTTTTAAGGCAGATGCAATCGGGGGGAAATAAGGCTTTATCATTTGGCAAATCAAAGGCAAGGATGATAACTTCAGACAAAAACAAAGTTACCTTTGATAATGTTGCAGGAATGGATGAAGTCGAAGAAGAAGTTGCTGAGATAATTGAATTTTTAAAGAATCCTAAGAAGTTTGAAGCACTTGGAGGAAAAATTCCCAAGGGTGTTCTTTTGATGGGACCTCCTGGAACAGGAAAAACACTTCTTGCAAAAGCTATAGCAGGTGAGGCGAATGTCCCATTCTTTTCAATTTCAGGTTCAGAATTTGTTGAACTTTTTGTCGGCGTTGGTGCAAGCAGGGTAAGAGATATGTTTGAGCAGGCAAAGAAGAATGCCCCTTGCATAATTTTTATTGATGAAATTGACGCAGTTGGAAGACATAGAGGAATGGGAATAAGTGGAGGAGGGCACGAAGAAAGAGAGCAAACTCTAAACCAGTTACTCGTTGAAATGGATGGATTTGAAACCAATCAGGGAGTAATCATCATCGCTGCAACAAATAGGCCTGATGTCTTAGACCAGGCACTCTTGAGACCCGGAAGGTTTGATAGAAGAATAGTGATTCCAAGACCAGATTTGAGAGGAAGAGAGGAGATACTAAAGGTTCATTTAAGAAATATAAAGGTAGATCAGAATGTGGATGTTTCACTGATAGCGAGAGGAACACCCGGATTTTCAGGCGCTGACCTTGCTAATCTCGTGAACGAAGCCGCATTAAGGGCAGCAAGGCTAAATAAAGGTCAGGTTGATATTGAAGATTTTGAGTATGCAAAAGATAAAGTTCTTTTAGGGATGGAAAGAAAATCAATGATTCTTTCTGAAGATGATAAACAAGTCGTCGCTTATCACGAATGCGGGCATGCAGTTGTGGCGTTAAATCTAAAAGATGCAGACCCTGTTCACAAAGTTTCAATTGTTCCAAGGGGAATGGCGCTTGGTGTTACACAACAACTTCCAATTGACGATAAATATAACTATACAAAAAGTTATCTTGATGCAGAACTTGCAGTTTTACTTGGTGGAAGGGCGGCTGAAGAACTTTTTTTAAACAACATAACAACCGGTGCAGGAAATGACCTTGAAAGGGCAACAGAAATTGCAAGAAATATGGTTACAGTGTGGGGGATGAGCAGTAAAGTTGGTCTTTTAAGTTTAAAAAGTGAAAAGGCAGCCTTTGCAAACTTCTGGGAGGGAACAACGAAGAGTATCTATTCTGAGAAAACTGCTGAAGAGATTGATAATGAGGTAAAACTTCTTATTATGACAGCATACGAAACGGCTAAGAAGATACTCGTTGAAAATAGGGAAATACTTGAAAAACTTGTTGCAAGACTGAAGGAAAAAGAGGTTCTTGAAAAGGATGAACTTGAGGAGATTACGGGAAAGAAAATCGCGGGTGTCGTTTTAAAAAACAAGAAAGAAGAGCAAAAAGGGGAACAGGTTTAAGTTGGATAGTGTTTCAAACCTTTTGAAAAAAGAAAAATTTTTGATTATGGGAGTTTTAAATGTAACTGAGGACTCTTTTTATGATGGTGGAAGGTATCTTTCAATCGAAAAAGCCATAGAACACGCTTTTAAAATGAAGGAAGAGGGGGCAAATATCATTGACATCGGGGCGGAATCAACAAAGCCCTTTAGCGATGGAGTAGAAACCGAAGTAGAAAAAAAGAGAATCTCTACAATTTTAGATGAACTTAAAAGATTAAATTTTAATCTTCCGATCTCTATTGACACAAGAAAATCTGTAGTGGCGGAATGTGCAATTAATCTGGGTGCGGAAATTATTAATGATATTTCAGGTGGCAAAGATGATCCAGAAATACTTAAAATTGCTGCAAAATACAAAAAACACATTGTTTTGATGCACATAAAGGGAACACCAAAAAATATGCAGGTCAATCCTATTTATGAAGATGTAGTCAAAGAGGTAAAATCGAGCCTTAAAGAATCAGTTGAGCAGGCAATTGGTTCTGGTGTTGAAAAGGAGAAAATCATAATTGACCCTGGAATCGGGTTTGGAAAGAGTACTCAAGACAACTTAAAACTCATTAAAAATATTGATGAGTTTGTTTCAACAGAGCACCCTGTGCTTCTTGGTGCTTCAAGGAAAAGTTTGATAGGAAACATTACAAATACAAAGGTTGAAGAAAGACTTCCTGGCACTCTTGCCTTTAATGTTTATGCTTTTCTTAAAGGAGTTAAAATTTTTAGAGTTCACGATGTAAAGGAGAATTTACAAAGTTTGAAGTGTATTAGTTCGCTTTAAAAAGGATTTGAAAATGAAAAAAACAAAAAATTTTAATTTCAATGATAAGGATGAGGCGAAACTTCTCCATAAACTTGTGCAGGAACTAAGTAATCCAAAATCTTACAATAGCGTGATTCACAGAAGCAACCACAACACTCCAATGCCTTCGGTTGAAACTCTGAATGAAATTGTCGAGGATTTAAGAGCGATAATTTTTCCGGGTTACTTCGGCCAATCAGAATTGACATTTGAGACAATAAAATATTACACGGGTGCTATGCTTGATGAGGTTCACAGAAATTTGAGCGAACAGATTTTAAGAGGAATGTGCTTTGAGTGTAATTCTTTGGAAAATACTAACTGTGATTCCTGCGCTAAATTGGCAAATCAACTCTCACTGCAATTTTTGTTGCAATTGACTGAATTAAGAAAAATACTCTCTACAGATGTTGAAGCAGCCTACATCGGCGACCCTGCTGCAAAAAGCCGTGGGGAAACTATCTTTTGCTACCCAAGTGTCTATGCTCTTACCAACCACAGAATTGCCCACGAACTTTATAAACTCAAAATTCCACTAATTCCAAGGATAATTTCTGAGTTATCTCATTCAGAAACAGGCATCGACATTCATCCAGGAGCGGAAATTGGAGAGTTCTTCTTTATGGACCATGGCACGGGAATAGTCATTGGAGAGACATCGATAATTGGGAAGAGAGTAAGGCTTTATCAAGGGGTTACACTTGGCGCAAAAAGTTTTCCACTTGATCAAAATGGCAATCCAATTAAAGGCATTCCAAGACACCCAATTGTTGAGGACGATGTAATAATATATGCGGGAGCGACGATTCTTGGTAGGATAACAATAGGAAAGGGTTCAGTAATAGGTGGTAACCTGTGGGTAACTGATGATGTTCCACCGCAAAGCAAATTGATCCAACGCTATTAAGGGGAAAAAATGGAAAGAGCAATTAGGCCAAAAATTTCAAAAAATATAATTGAGACAATCGGAAACACCCCTCTCGTTAAGCTTGAGAGAATAACCGAAGGGTTGAAAGCGACGATGCTTGCCAAACTTGAATTTTTTAACCCTTTATCGAGTGTCAAAGATAGGGTTGCTTTTTCTATGATTGAGTCTGCAGAAAGAGAGGGAAAACTTAGAAAGGGAATGACGATTGTTGAACCAACGAGCGGTAACACCGGTATTGGGCTTGCCTTTATCTCAATGGCTAAAGGTTACAAACTCATTCTTACAATGCCAGAAACTATGAGCATCGAGAGGCAAAAGCTCCTGAGAGCGTTGGGTGCTGAAGTGATTCTCACGAAAGGCACTCTTGGAATGAGTGGAGCAATAGAAAAGGCAGATGAGATTGCGAGGAAGGAGAGTTGCTTTCTTCCAAACCAGTTTGCAAATCCCGCAAATCCAGAAATCCATAGAAAAACCACTGCAGTTGAGATTTATAACGACACGGATGGGGCGATAGATATTCTTGTTGCGGGTGTCGGAACAGGCGGCACTATAACGGGAGTTGGAGAGGTAATCAAGTCTTTCAAACCTTCGTTGGAGGTTGTGGCTGTTGAGCCAGCAGATTCTCCTGTTCTATCGGGAGGAAAAGCGGGGACTCATAAAATTCAGGGTATAGGAGCGGGATTTATTCCACCAATTTTAAATAGAGAGATAATCGATGAGGTAATTGCGGTAAAGGACGAGGATGCCGGGAAAATGGCAAGAAGAGTGGCAAGGGAAGAGGGAATACTTGTTGGAATTTCATCGGGTGCAGCACTTTGGGCATCACTTGAGGTGGCAGCAAGAAAGGAAAACGAAGGCAAGATGATAGTTGTTGTAATTCCAGACTCTGGAGAAAGATATCTTTCAACATGGCTATTTGAAGAAAAGGGATAAAAATTTAAAAAAGCCATTTCTAATAATTATGAAAATGAACTTCTCTTCTGAAAAAGAAAAGAGTCTAACAAAAAATCTCCCGAGTGATGGTTATGGCCTATGTTTTCTTTAGCCAGAGTTAGGAGTTTCATTTTTTGGGGCAAAAGGTTATAATAATTACTTAAGGAGGTTTTGATGTCTTCTACACCTTACGATCCGACGGTTTATAGACATTTTTCTGAAAATTTAAAGAGCGTTTTACAGGGGAAAAATATTGAACACCCTTCTATGTGGCAGTTGAAAAGAGAAGCCTTTAAAACTGCGCGGTTCACAAAGCAGGGCTCTCCCGTCTGGTATTCAAAAATTTCTTCAAGGATGGCTGCAAAAACAGTGTATCTTGGAAGTGGCCCTCACATTGTTTTACCAAAGCCTTCAAAAGTTCAACTTGAAATTGTAGAGAACGCTCCAGAGCAACTCCACAAAGTCTTACAATTATTAAAAACTCTTCCTTTCGTCCACATTAAAAGACAAATGGGTGATAATGATGAATTCAATCCCATCTGCAATCTTTATGTTTGTGTTGCGGACACAAAAAATTACAGACTTGCTTATGAATGGGCAAAGACTATGGGAGATGTAAAAAAAAGAAGTAAAGGTCCAGAATTTATTATGATTCATATTCCCGAAGAACATATAATGAGACTTCAAATTTTAACAATCCCAGAGCACGATATAAATGTTGCACTCGGCACAGATTACACCGGAGAATGTAAAAAGGGATTTTTAAGGCAGGCAATGTTCAGGGCTGACGAGAGGGGGATGCTTGGGCTTCACGCAGGGACAAAAATTGTTCTCGCAAGAGACAAGCAGAGTGGAAAACTCAAAAAATATGGTGTTTTTATGTTTGGTCTTACAGCAACAGGTAAATCAACATGGTCGTGTCATCAATTGGGACTTGATCCTGAACAGGGTGAAGGAACCTATGTTGCACAGGATGATATTGTCTTTTTAAAGAAAGATGGCTCTGCCTTTGGAAGTGAACAGAATTACTATGTTAAAACAGATGTTGATGAAAAATTGCAGGAAGCAATGTATCACGCCCTTTCTCACAAGTCAGCCCTTCTTGAAAATGTTATGCTTGATGAGGAGGGGAATGTCAATTTTCTTGATGAAAGGCTTGGAGAAAATGGTAGGGGTGTTCTTGATAGGAGGCAACTTAAAGTCAAAAGAGGTGGAAGGTATGTCTCAATTTGTGCAAACTCAATAAACCTCCCAACCCTTGATGAACTTGATGGGCTCGTCTTTGCCTTTATAACAAGAAGAGGCACAATGATGCCTTTTGCCCAAAGACTGAGTTGGGAACAGGGTGTTCTTGCCTATCTCTGGGGAGAATCAACGCACTCCTTTGCAACTGTTCCTGAAAAGGCTGGAGAAAGCGTCAGAATAGTGGGAATGGATGATTTCATCATTGGCAATCAAGGAAGAAAGGTAAATGCCTTTTATGATATTGTCAAAGACCTTGTTTCAAGATATCCGGGTAAGGTTCACTTTTTTCAATACAATACGGGGGGGATGGGCGAAATAATAGAGATTGACCCAGCCACGCAGAAGAAGACCCTCAAAAGAAAGGCAAAAAGGGTTCCAATAGACCTTATGGCTGCTTTGCAGAGGGGAGACCTCAGAGGGACGAACAGTTACAGGGAGTGCGATTTAAAAACTGAGGAGGTTTATGCCGTTGAGGGAGTTACCCTTACAGAATGGGATCCAAAGAATTTTTATTCTGAAGAGCAAATTAGAAAATACATCCTTGAACTCGTAGAAGGAAGAAGAAACTTTACCGAAGAAATCGCCTCTCAGGGTTTAAGAAAGGAAATAAGAGACCTCGCACATAAAGAGTTAGACAAACTTGAGGGAAAAAAGAAGATAGTTGGTTGGGCTCCCATTGAAAAAGAGAAGGAAAGTGAAGCAGAGGAAGATCGATCTCCTCTTTCTCCTTACATTACCCCCTGGAAGGAAAGGAAAAGGCGATTGTAACCACTTAATGTTGCATTATTGAAACCCATCGTTTTATTCTTAGGTATGTAAATCAAAGAAAAGGTCTATTTTACACTTAATAGAATAGGTGTAGAGGGTGGCACATTTTTTGATTTAATAATATCTGGAGAAAAAATGGTTAGATTAACACAAAGGGCGTCAATGAAAGTAAAGGAGATTTTAAAGAAAGAAAAGTTGAATGGATATGGGCTAAGAGTTGCAATAGTTGGAGGAGGGCTTAATGGATTTGAATACACGATTGCATTTTGCAAGGAAAAGAGCGGAAGTGATCTTGTGTTTGAGTCATTTGGCATAAAAGTTTTTGTCGATCCTACCTCTTACCCGTATCTTGAGAATGTTTGTATTGACTATGTAAAAAACGAAAAAGATGAGGGCTTCGTCTTTCTAAATCCTAAACCTATTTCGCTCAACGGCTAAAATAGTAGTAACTTTTTCTTGAGCCTTGACTTTTCCTAAAATTTTGCATTATTATTATTACTGGAGGGAAGAAATATGGATTGTTCAGTGAATACTCGAAGATTCCCAAGAATTTCTGCAGAATATCCTTTGCTTGCAGAGTTGATTGAAGCTGAAACAGAAGGCGGCTTTGGTTTGACAAATGTAGTAGGGCTCGGGGGCTTAAGTTTCATTGCAAATAGAAAATTTGGTTTAAACAAGCATATAAAGCTCACAATATCAGTCCAGTCAAGAGTCGTAGAAGCAGAGGCAAGAGTCGTTTATGAAAACCCTTGTGAAAAAGAGAAATTTGAGATTGGTGTTGAATTTACAAAAATAGCCCCATACGATAAATTTACAATTGAATCAATCTTTGAAGAAAAAGGATAAATTGGGAATAGTAACAAAAAAAGGCGACAGAGGTCAAACATCCCTTTCTCAGGGAACAACTGTTTCAAAAAGTAATATCAGAGTTGAAGCCTATGGAAGTGTAGATGAATTGAATTCATTGATTGGTTATGCGATTTCGCTTTCTCAAGATGATTTTTTAACTGAAGAACTTGACATTATACAAAATGATCTTCACCTATTATCTTCTAATATTGCTTTTTTAGAAAGCGGCGGTCTTGACTTCTCCGAAGATCGAATCAAAAAAATTGAAGATTTGATCAATAAATTAGAAGAAAATTTGCCGCCTCTTAAACATTTTATTCTTTATCGTGGAAATCAGTTTTCATCTTTTTTGAATGTTCTAAGAAGCGTTACAAGAAGAACTGAAAGAAGGGTTGTTGAGTTGAATGAAAAAGAGGGCGTAGATGAGAAATTCATAGTTTATCTCAATCGCCTATCAGACCTCTTTTTCATAATGGCAAGGGTTGCAAATAAGCATTACAAAATAGAAGAAAAATTGTGGAAAAAATAACTCAGAATTCAATTTTCAATTAGAATACAATCCAACATCCAATTCTTGAAAAGGATATTTTCTTGTCAATAGTTTCTATTTGTGGCAAAATATAAAATTTAGGAGGAGAAACTTTTGGCGAATGTTATTTCAGTTGCAAATCAAAAAGGTGGTGTTGGAAAAACAACCACAGTGATAAACATAGGGGCGTCTTTAGGTGCTGCAGAAAAAAGGGTTTTAATCGTTGATTTTGATCCTCAAACAAATTGCACTTCAGGTTTTGGACTTCCAAGAAGAGGTGATTATCCATCAATCTATGACCTCATAACAGGAAAGAAAAGTTTTGATGAGGTGGTAGTCAAAAGTGAACTCAAAAATCTTTTCATAATCCCAGGCTCAATTTCACTTGCCGGTGCTGAAGTTGAACTCGCGAATTTTGAGGAAGGCAGAGAGAGCGTATTAAAGGGAATCATTGATGGTATAAAGGATAATTACGATTACATTTTGATTGATTGCCCGCCCTCATTAGGCCTTCTTACTGTAAATGCTTTAACCGCATCAGATGAACTCTTAATCCCGATTCAGGCTGAATATTTTGCTATGGAGGGAGTTTCTGAACTTGTAAGAACAGTTGAAATGGTCAGAGAAAATTTAAATCCGGAACTTACAATAAGGGGAGTGTTACTAACTATGGTTGATGAAAGGACAAACCTTTCAAAACAGGTGATTGAGGAGGTGAAGAAGTTTTTTGGCTCAAAGGTTTATAAAACATACATTCCCAGAAATGTGAGACTTGCCGAAGCACCCTCTTTTGGAAAGCCTGTCATCTTTTATGATATTGCCTCAAGAGGCGCCCAATCATACCTTAAAATGACGGAGGAATTTCTTGCCCGAGAAACCTAAAGGAGGACTGGGAAGGGGACTTGAAGCCCTCATCCCTCAAAGTGAAATTGGTTCAAAAAAAATCATTGATGTTGAAATAACATCTTTAAAACCTTCAAAAAATCAGCCAAGGACACTTTTAAGAGAAGAAAAGATTGATGAACTTGTAAAATCAATCAAAGAACACGGAATCCTTCAACCGATCCTTGCAAGGCCTTTAGGTCAGGGACACTATGAGATAATAGCGGGTGAAAGAAGGTGGAGAGCAGCACAAAAGGCTGGGCTTTTAAAAGTGCCTGTGCTTATTAAAGATGTTGAAGATATAAGGATGCTTGAAATTGCCCTCGTTGAAAATGTTCAAAGAGAGGACTTAAACCCGATAGAACTTGCAAAAGCGTATAAGTCACTCGTTGAGCAGTTTGATTTAACTCAGGAAGAACTCTCCACTAAAATTGGAAAGGACAGGGCTACGATTGCCAATACTTTGAGACTTCTTACCCTTCCTGAATCAATTCAAAAGGCTATTTCAGAAAATTTGATAACTTTTGGTCACGCAAAGGCTATACTTTCTGCAAAAGGAAAGGAAAATCAGGAGAGACTTCTTTTTGAAATTATAAGAAGAGAACTCTCAGTAAGGGAGGCAGAAAAACTTGCCAAAAAGGTGGAAACGCCTAAAAGAGAGAAAAGAAAACTATCTGACCCCAACACGAAGTCTGCGGAAGAGGAGATGAAAAGAAAACTCGGGCTTTCCGTTTCAATTAGAAGGCAGGGCAAAGGTGGGGTTGTCTCAATACATTTTAAAGATGAAGAGGAACTTAATCATATTTACAGGTGGATTTGCCATTATGAAGGGAGAAAGAAATGATGAAAGGAAAGTCTTCTAATGACCTTATTGTTGGTGGAATGCTTGGCGAAGGTGTCAAAATGGAGGGAACCTTAAATTTTAAACAGACTTTCCGAATTGATGGGGAATTTCAGGGAAAGATTTTAGGCTCAGAAAGGCTTGTCGTTGGTGAAAAAGGGATTGTCAAAGGGGAAATTGAGTGCAATTCTTTGATCTGTTATGGAAAGATCACAGGCAACATTAAAATCAAGCAGGATGTTGAAATCCACCCAAAGGGTAGAGTTGAGGGAGATATTTTTCTTGAATCTCCACTCCTTACAGTTCTTGAAGGTGGAAGCATAGATGGGACAATAAAAATGGCTAAAAAAGATAACACTATTCTCTCAATTACAGAAAAGGCTAAATAGAGATGAAAGAGGATATTTTTAAAAAAAGAAGAGACAGTTTCGTTAAAAAACTATCAATTTTATCTGATGGTAAGCCGATTTTATCCTTGTTAAATTCCCACAAGGAACCTGCACTCGGAAGGTTTTTCTCAAATACAAATTTTTACTATTTCACAGGATTGGATATCCCCGACGCCACTTTGATTCTTGATGTTGATGGCAAAAAAAATTCTGAATCTCTATTCCTTCCACCACCAAACCCTTTAAAGGCAAGATGGTATGGAGAGGAGTTCTCTTCTGGTTCATTGGATAAATCTGGAAAAGCTGATTCTGTTAGAAACAAGACGATGAAAGGGACGGGGTTCAAAAACATTTTCCCAAACTACGATATTTCTGAATATCTTAAAAGAGTTCTTCCTTCTAAAGATTCCATTTTAATTGATCCTTACGCAGATGAGGATATAAAGGAACTTAACGCAAAAATTTTAAAGAGTTATCCATTTTTAAAGGCAATTAGCGGAAGAGAGGCAATAAGCTCATTAAGAAAGTCTAAGGATGATTTTGAGATTGAAAAGATTAAATCAGCAATTGATGTTGCGATAGAGGCGGAATACGCAATTATGCACTTCCTCAAGCCCGATATGTTTGAGTATGAGATTGAGGCAATCGTCAACTACATTTTTTTAAAAAACAATTCAAGGGAATCTTTCCCTTCAATAATAGGCTCTGGTAAAAACTCCACAATTTTGCATTACAACAAAAACGACAAAAAAATTGATGCAAATGATATGGTCGTATGCGACATCGGGGCAAGAAAGGATTATTACTGCTCAGATTTGACGAGGAGTTTCCCCGCAAATGGGGTTTTCAGCAAAAAGCAGTTAAAGTTATACGAAGTGGTTCTTGAAGCATCCGAAATTGCCATAAAAAATGTCAAAACAGGTGTGAGTATCTTTGAACTAAATCAACTTTTAAAGGAATTTTATGAAAAAAAAGGTTTGAATGATTTTAATTTTCACGGAGTTTCTCACCACCTCGGACTTGATGTTCACGAGGAGGGAAGCATAGAGGAGCGGCTTTTAGAAAATAGCGTAATAACAATTGAACCGGGGCTTTATAATCAAAAAGAAAATATCGGAATTAGAATTGAAGATGATGTCCTTGTTAAAAACGATGGTGCTGAAGTTCTTTCAAAAGATTTGATTAAAGATCCTGCTCAGATTGAAAAGCAAATGGCAAAAAGAGGCAAGAGGGTTATTATTTAGGAATGAAACCGTGCCTTCTTTGTGGGGAAAATAGACCAAAAGTTGTTTTTAAAGAGTTCGGTATTCCCTACTTAAAGTGTAAAAAATGCGGTCATCTTTACTCCTCCTATGAAAGGGAGATGGATTACGATGGCTATTTTGAGCAGATTAAAGATGAGGATGACGCCACTTTTTACTGGGACATTGCCCACAAAAAAATGTATGAAGGTTTTGCAAAAAAGTACCTTCAAAAAAGGGAGGGAAAGATTCTTGATGTTGGGGCGGGGCTTGGTTTTTTTGTCAAATTTGCATCTAATTTGAAAGGGTGGCAATCTTACGGGGTTGAGATTTCAAAAGGTGGATACGATTTTGCAAAGAACAGATTAAAATGTGAAAACTTTTTTCTGGGAAGAATTGAAGAGCAAAATTTTGAAAATGAAAGTTTTGATATCGTTACGATGTGGGATGTAATAGAACATCTACCCGATCCAACCTCAATTTTGAATAAATGTTGCGACCTTTTAAAAAGGGATGGCATCCTTTTTCTCCACACACCAAATGGAGAAATGCAACTTTTGAAAAGCAAAATAAAAAGGATTATTTTTGGAGAAAGGGAAGGAATGCACTTTTTAGAGGCAAAGGATCATCTCAATCTTTACAACCAGAAAGGATTAACCCTCATATTAAATAGATGCGGATTTAAAAAAGTTAGATTTACCCACCTCCCACCAATTCAAGCGGTTGCAGGGAAGAACAACTTTGTAAGTGTCTTTGTTAAAAATGGATTCTATTTTTTAGCAAGGATAATTTCCTTTTTAACCTTTTCAAAATGCAATTTTGACAATTTGTTCGCAGAGGCAAAAAAGTAAAAATTGGAGGGGATCTATAAGCCGGATTCTGTTCCCTGAAAAGGGTGGCAGTCATTCCTCTGGGACTTGCGTCACCGCAAGCCTCAAGCGGCCTACCCGAAGGCAACGGCAGGGCGACCTTACCTTCCTATTTGGCTTTGCTCCGCGTGGGGTTTTCACTGCCGTTTCTGTTACCAGAAACGCGGTGGGCTCTTACCCCGCCATTTCACCCTTACCTGTCAAAGCCTCAATTCTTAAGGCGTCCATCTCCTTCCCGGAAACAATGGCGACAGGCGGTATATTTTCTGTTGCACTCTCCGTAGGATTACTCCTCCCTGCTGTTAGCAGGCACGCTGCCCTCTGGAGTCCGGACTTTCCTCCCGCAAAAGCGAGCGACTGCCCGATCCCCTCCAGAGTTTCAATATGATACATTTCTCAATAAAAGTCAAATCAAAAAGAATGGAGAGATGATTTTTGAAGATAAATTCCTCAACACTTTTCCCTAAATCCGACATTGAAAATTGCAAATTGTAAATT